>DAIRGS010000236.1:0-11235 GCA_036794395.1 Tepidisphaeraceae bacterium
CCCTCCCCCGGCGTACCGGTGGAGGGAGAAAAGGGCCGCCGAAACTGTCGCGCACCCGTTTCCAGCTCGCCTGGTGCGATGGACTCACGGCTAATCCCCATTGCAAACCGCCACATTGAAATTTGCCGTGTCGCGAAGTCTGAATCAAAGCTACGCTCAATAGTCGATTTAATTGGAAGCGATGCAATGTCAGACTCACGCACATCCGGATCCGAAACCGCCGTTGCCAACGGATGGCCCGCGTTGCCCCTGGATGACTGGCGGGAAACCTACATAACGCTCCACATGTGGACGCAGATCGTCGGCAAAGTTCGCCTTGCCCTTACGCCGCTCGTTAATCACTGGTGGAACGTGCCGCTCTATGTCACAGCCCGCGGCCTGTCGACCAGCGCCATGCCACTGCCCGATCGACACCTCGAAATCCTTTTCGATTTCCTCGATCACCAATTGCAAATCACCTGCAGCGACGGCCTCCACAAGACAATTCCATTGACGCCCAAATCAGTCGCCGACTTCTACCGCGAATTGATGGATTCCCTCAAGGCAATCGGCGTTAATGTCAGAATCTGGCCCGTACCCGTCGAAATCAGCAACCCCATTCCCTTTGAACAGGACACGCAACACGCCGCGTACGACGCACAATATGTTACGAGGCTGTGGCACATCCTGTCCCATGCTGAACAGGTCTTCCAGCAATTCCGCGCCAAATTCATTGGTAAGTGCAGCCGAGTCCATTTTTTCTGGGGCAGCTTCGATCTGGCGGTGACGCGCTTCTCCGGCCGCCGAGCCCCCGACCGGCCCGGAGCCGACCGCATTACCCGCGAAGCCTACTCCCACGAATGTATCAGCCACGGATTCTGGCCCGGCGGCGCCTGGTTGGGCACCGAAATCTCCTCCCCGCTCTTCTACTCCTACACCGCCCCCGAACCTCCCGGCCTTCGCAATGCCTCCATTCGCCCCTCCATCGCCCATTTCGACACCAAACTCGGCGAGTTCGTCCTCCCCTACGACACCCTCCGCAACGTTCCATCTGCCGACCAAGCACTCACTGACTTCCTGCAAAGCACCTACGAAGCCGGTGCAAACTGCGCGGCTTGGGACAGATCCGCACTGGAACGAAACGCTGAATAATCAAACGTTTCGCGCCTTATGCGGTGCCGCGCGTCACGGAACCTTGCCGCGCATCGCAGGCCTATCGCATATGCGTTGGGCGGGAGCCTCGCACCACTGCTTTTGCGATCCTCAACGAGATAAAAAAACCGTCGCCACCCCGTCCCCACGTCTGAGGCCCCCTCGCGAATGTTACACTCACCCCAATTCGACCTAGCCATCGGAGCGGCCAGATGCGATAGCCCTGCCGCGCATCGTCCAGTTCAAGGGGTCATCACCACGCGAAACCGCGCCTTGCCGCTAAGCATTCGCTCGTAGGCCTCGTTCACCTTTTCCATGGGAAATACTTCGTTCATCGACCGCACGCCAGACAGTTCACTGAAGGCCAGCGTTTCCTCTGAGTCAATCGATGTTCCCGAATACCAACCCTCAACCGAGCGCTTGCCAGAGATCAACAGGAACGGCGATACCTCCAGCGAATGCGGCGCCCCCAAAACCATCAGCTTTCCATTCGCGCCCAGTCCGCCCAGCGTGGCGGTCATCGCATCGCCATTGGTAACAGTCGCCAGTACCAGTTTCGCCCCGCCGAGCTTGGATAATTCAGCGGCGGGGTTCGATCCCTGACTGTCGATGTACTTCCACGCGCCCAGCTTTTTGGCCAGCGGCTCCTTATCCCGGCCACGGGCAATCGCGACAGTTCGGAATCCCATTTTGGCCGCGTATTGCACTCCGAGGTGCCCGAGCCCACCCAGCCCCAGAACGGCCACCAGATCCCCTGCCCGCGCGCCGCTGTTTCGCAGCGCGTTAAATGTCGTTAGTCCCGCGCACATCAATGGCGCTCCATCCACCGGGCTTAAATTCTCAGGAACCGAAGCGACCGCCGATACCGGCGCCACCATGTATTCCGCGTATCCCCCGTCATAGGTGATTCCGGTGATTTCCGTGGAGGTCTGACACGCGAAAAAATCCCCGTGCCGGCACGACTTGCAACGACCGCAGTATCCGCCGTTCCAGCCCACGCCGATCTTCTGTCCCACGTTCCACCCCACGACGTCCGCCCCCACCGCGTCCACCAACCCGATCACCTCATGGCCCGGCACGCGCGGATATTGGATGCCAGGAATCAGTCCGTCTTTAGTCAGCGTGTCGCTATGACAGATTCCGCACGCCTGCACCTTAATCCGCACGAAACCCACACCCGGCTCAGGGATTTCACGCTCCACAATTTCAAAATCACCCTTCGCCCGAGGCACCTGCACCACACGCATTTTTTTAGCCATGTTTTGCTCCGAACGCGAGAGCCCCCAATCCGCCCGATCCTTGACCGGCTCTTTGCGCAGGTCAACCACCCGGCAGGTGAACCGATTCACTTCATGTGAAGATCAAGCCCCGAGCAATAACTCGCGTAAAGCCTGCCGGAGCGAAATGTAATCAATGGGCTTGAGAAAAATCTTCGAGAAACCCGCGTCACGGGCGGCCTTCAAATACTCTGGCTCATCATGACCGCTGACAATGATCCCACGAGTTTGAACATGATATTGCCGCGCCACTTTAAGAATTTCCGCCCCATTTCCGTCCGGCAGGTTAATGTCGCAAATCAATAAATCGAAAGCCTGCGTCCCGCACAGTTCCAGCGCCCGTGCGGCCGTCGACGCAATGGTCACGTCGTAACCGTCCCGCCGCAACATCCGCATGAACGCGTTGGCGGTATCCTGATGATCCTCAACTAATAAAATCGTCTGCCCCATGCCCTGTGCCCGGCATCATAGCAACACCCGCCCCAAATGAGCAACCCGCCGCCATCATTTGTCAAACATTTCTCGGCTCAGGCAAAGTTCCGCCAAATCCGAGAGCGGCATGACTGGTGTCATTGTTTGCGTGATCGTGGTCCCTTGCTCTTGCTGGCCAACGTGGCCTTCTGTTTCCGTTCCTTCTCGGCGTCATTTAGGGCAGTAAGGATTTTCAAGAGTGGCTCCGTCGCCTTATCGATAATTGCATCATCCGTAGCGCAGGAGATAACGACCGTAAAAAGACCGCCTTTGGAAAACTTGGAATAGGGGGGCAATCGTAGTTTCTGGGGCAATGATGTGATCGTTTGCTTCGTAGATTCGTCGCTACCCTGATAGCCGGCAGTAACCTGCAACCTCCCGGCGCTCACGAGTTGGGGATCGGACGTGGAAAACCAGATGTATGGAACCCAGCCGTCCTCATCGCCCTCGTCCTCGTCGTCTTCTTCCTCGGTAATCCACCAAGAGCGTGTGGTGTTTTTCACTTCTTCCCCAAGATGAGAAGTTGCCAGCGTGGAGTTGATCTTCTCTCGAAGGGCATCATGAAACGTGGAGATATCGTCTAAGAAAGCCTTCCACATCTCGTCGACGACCGCAAAATTCTCAGCGTAGAGACGGGCCGCAGGGCCGAACTGACGAAAATTATCGCTCATGTTTAGGCTCCGACAGAAGGATTGTGGCCGCTTCCGCGAGATCGTGCAGACGGTGAAGGATACGCCGATCATCGGTCCAGTCAGGTTGAAGTGACCAACCCGCGACCCGTGTAATAAGCTCCCGTACGGACGCAGAGGAAGTTGTGGCGGTCGTCAGGAAATGGGTGATGACCATCTTGTAGGCAGTTCGCGTGTCAGGCGGAAGTTCCTCCGTTTCTAAAACAGATGCGAGGGAAAGCGCGAAGGTAACGAAGGTGGTCATTGTTGCCTTCTCATTCTGGGCCTCATGTCCATCTGGGGAAATGTAGATCATCTCAATGTCTTCGATGGGCCGGCCAAGCTTTCGGGCGATAGCCGAAGGATACGCAAGCGTCTGAGAAATACCAGACGGTGCTGCGTGCTCGTATGAAGCCGTTTTTGCCTCCACGACTATTGCAAACTTCCCAAAATCCATAACGAGATCGGGAATGCCATCATCTGTAAACACCTACGTTTCGGGAAGGCAGGGATTCTGGCCACACATCGCTTCGTCCAAGCCGAGAGAGATCATCCAAGCCCGTTGTCGTCGCAAGGCTGAGGGCGGGTGGGTGGTCTCAGCGAGTGCCCACGCCATTAGCTTGGTATAGGAATTCTCGACGTATCTGAAACCCGCGAGCTTGAGCAAATCATGATCCGTCAGCCACTTTGACGCGAGTCTCACCCGCTCGGTTATTGCGGGTAGTGACTGCTTAATGCTTGCCACAGCCATGGGGATGGAAGCATCGGCAAATCGTTTGAATTCGTTGAGGTGTACTTCGGGCGGGGGCTTTGGTTCGAGACGACGGGCTTTCTCGATAAACTCTTGGAACTGAAGCACGATGGGCGTAGAAAGTCTGGGCCGTAGCAGTGCGTTCGCCTTCTGAGCAAACGCAGCAAATTGTCCCGCTGACTTAACCACGTGCCACTCCATTCCTGTGAGCGTTGTCGCGCCATCACCACGAAGTCTGCTCAATCGCTCGCCATCTTGCCAAGCAAGTCATGATTCTTATCCATATTCATTTCGACCCTCTCACAACTTCACCGCCAACGCCTCGTTATGGAACTTTTCCAACGCTTCCTGTTCCTGCGGTTCCAGCGGTTTCACCGATTCGGTGCGTGCCGCGAAATGCAGCGCCGCCTGTTCAAGTTGGCGACTTTCTGTCGGCAACAGCCCGGCAAGTTGCAACAGCAGTTGCGGATTGACCCCGAGAAACGCAGCCAGGCGTTGAATGGTCTGAGGGCTTTGAACTTTGCCTTCCGTTTCAACCGCTAAAAGCTCGCCAAGCTCTACGCCGGCTTTTTCGGCCAGGTGCTCAAGCGACTGGCCAAGTTGGCGGCGGGAAAGCTCCACGAACTTTGCCAAAGAGCGCCGCGATGCTTCGGTGTCGCCCAGCTTCGCCCGCCCGTGAGGGCCACCGACATCGAACGTGTGCCCCTCCTCAAGTGCGGACATTTCCAGCACCCAGGCATCGTCCCGTTTCACTTGTTCAAATGCGGTCATATTCCCCTCCGTTTCGTTAAGAAATAGTTCGCCCCCTGTTGCGTCCACTCATAATACCACAGGCCCCGCGCGTGGCGGTTGTGTCGCTCGATTTCAACGCGAACGAGGCCCAGCTTCTCGTAAAATCCCTCCGAACGATTGAGAGAATGCAGCCCAAGCCTGCCGCCGAATTCCATGTCGATACTGAGCCTTGCCGCACCTTCCATGAGGAAAGAGCCGATAGCACCGAAACGGGGCTTATCCACCAGGTCTTCATTGTTCTGCGGTGAGCTTTGTACATAGTCCACATACACGATCGGCTTGCCGGTATCCGGCGGAACGCGTGCGAAGTAACCATCCGTGACAACCAGCATCAGTCCTTGCATAACGCCTTCGCATTCGATTCCCAGTGACCGGTAGGACGCTAGAGAAATCCAGGCAGCTTTGGTGGACCAGTTCCAGTGCGGATTTTCCAAAGCGGGCAATCCCAGGCGTCCACGTCGTTCAAGGCCGGCGTTCAAGAGCGGTTCCCAATTCCGGGCCGTCTCGGCCAAGACAGGTGCAGGTACATCGAGACACAGAAATGCGTTTACCAGCCTGCCACGCGATTGCCCTTGACGCGTGTGCTTGTCTTCGAGTTTGACGGGCACGCGAGTCAAAGGACGACGAGCTCCGATTTCGTCTTGGCCTTGTCATCTTCCCAAACGAGCCGCTCACCCTTGGAAAGTTTTGCATCCAAGAGTTGGTAGAGGCGGATTGCTTGCCGGATGACCGCCGTCTTGGTCATATCCTTACTGGCGGACAGCTCCTCCAGGGCAACCATTTCCCGCTCGGTAAGGTTCAAAGTCATAGTCCGTTTTTCCTTCATGGTGCTTCGCTCCATTGAAGGATTTTACACCATAATCGGCCACAAAATCAACCGAAATCCAGCGTGATGGTTCGCCTTTTCCGGGCTATTCCTTTATCGGACCTTGCCTCTTCATAAACACGTCGCCTCTCCATCCCGCGTTTCAAAAGCGCTATCGGCGACGGAATTGAAGTTCACTCTACTGAGTTCGCGCGAATGCGCGGTCACCATGCGCACAGGCGCATCAAATAATAGGCTGGAGAAGGCGTGGGAGAACCCACCGGCGAAGGCTGCGCGGCACCGAGATTAAAACCTTGTGTGCAACGCGAACCGCAAGCACACCAGCAGTGGCTACGTTTGGTCGCCAACCGAGACGTGCATCAACAATGCTTGATCCGAAACCGCTCAAATTCCCCAGTTGCCGGGGCGGCACAAGTTTCGATGTCGCGGACATAATCAGACATGCGGTGACGCAGATCCTGAACGACGTCTTCCATCTCCCGCTCATCCCCCTCCATCACCAATTCAACCCGGCCGTCAGGCAGGTTCCGCACGTATCCAAAAACGTTGTGGCGTTGAGCGATGTTGTGCGTTGTGTACCGGAAGCCCACCCCCTGAACGTGTCCACTGAAGTGATACGTGCGCCGTTCCATCCGTCTGCCCTCTAACACACGGGTCGTCCTTGACGCATACTACCCACCGGGTACTCACGGCTCCAAGAGGTAAATTAATTCTGTAGGCGGCTGGCAGCGGGCAGTAGGCAGAACAACGCGCGAAACTTTGATCAAAAAATCAGTCCCCGTCAGCCATGGCGCGAACGTACCTGGCGAATTCAATTTCGATTTTCGACAAGGACATTTGCAGGTAGTGCTCCAGCATGGGCTTAGATGTTGATGGATCCCACAGCGGGCCGCCCGCGGGATCGTCGGTGGAATTGTCGGCGTACAAGAGGCCGTTTGAGGCGTCGGTCAGCATTTGCTGGAGAGACTGGGGATGCGCTTCGTTCAGGAACCGGGCGAATGCCCAGCTTTGGGCATAGAACGCTTCAATCTTGGCGCTTTTCCGTCCAACTACCTGACCGGCGTGCATCGTTACCAGATTGGCCAGCGGGTAAAGCTCATTTCCATCGGCGGCTGCTCGAAGCGCCGTGAGTCGCGGATGATTGCGCATCAGATTAAACCGGGGCAAAGGCGCGGAATCCTGACCCTGCTCCTCCCATTGGACCTGCTCGAACAAGCATGCCAGACCTTCTTCTAAAAAGGGAGGCAGTCGGCCCTTTAAATGCCTGGCGACGTATTGATGCCAACCCTCATGAGCCGCGACGGAAAACGTTCCCTGCTCGCCAATCCAGTAAGCAACAAACCGGTCTCCAATCGTGTACCCGCCCCGGTTCACCCGCAGATAAATTGCGGCATCGTCACCTGTATGGGCCTTGGTAAAGTTCGCCCACTGGGAGCGATTCTCAAAGATGTAACACTCCATCGGCCGCGAATCCGAGGGAATTTGTGGGGCAAGGACGTGATACGAAGCCAATGCACTTTCCAGTAAATCGCCAATTCGAAGCAACATCTGGCGGTCGGATATCGTGCTGTAGATGACGTAATGCGGCAGATCGACCCGCGCCCCCGGATTGCCCTCAATGAGCTTGGAACTGATACGCGTCGGCGCTGCAACTGACACCGACGGAACTTGGCGAGCCGCCGGCTGTGAAGATTGCGCGCACCCGGACCCCAGCACCAACCCAATCGTCGCACTCACTACGGTATTGCGCCAAGCCCAGCGCTGTGGGTTCATCATCGAATGTGGATTGTACCGCCGAAACCTACCGATCGGCGCGTGAAGTTTCCGAGCGTGCCGAAACGGTGGAAGTGTGGACGTCCAATGCCCGTACGATCCGCTCCTGAAGCGACTTGGCCAGCGTGTTGGACTTGTACGGAATGCCGTTCATCATGATCGAAAACGCATAAAGCTGATTGTCCCGCCCGCGCAGGTATCCGCTGAGGCAGCTTACGCCTTCGACAAACCCGCTTTTGCCGATCACGCGGCGTTTTAAATCCGGCGTCTGCCTGAAGCGGTCTTCCAGCGTCCCATCCACGCCCGCGACCGATAGACTCGCCATGAACGCATCGCGATTCTTGCTCGCGAAATCGTATTCAAGCACCCGCACCAGCGCGTGCGGACTGATGTGATTCTGCTTGGAGAGCCCGCTGCCATCATCCAGCTTGAATTCCGATGCGCCGGCGCCGGCCTTCTTCAGGAACGTGCCAACAGCCGCCGCTCCATTTTCCCAGGAGCCCGGCTCCCCGTTGGCCATCTCATGGCCGACCCGCTTGGCCAGGCACTCGGCATACAGGTTGATGCTGTCCTTATTCGCCCGTGCCAGTGTGACAGCAATCGGAGTCTCATGAATGCCAATGACTTTCCAGTCTGCATTCCGTTGCCGTTGAGTGTGGATCGTGCGGTTCCGCTGAACGCTGCCGGTCATTTGCACACCAGAGGCAGCGACGGTGTCAGCCAATACCGCCCCGGCATACATCGAAGGATCGTGAACCGTTTGCTGGAACGGTCCGGGCACCGCGGCTGTAGCCTCGCCTCGAAGCACGACTTCGTTGGTCCCGTGTTTCCGGCCAAGCTGCACCGCGTTTCCACCGGCAACGCAGGTGTTTTCCACACTCAGATAATGCGTATTGGGACTGATCGAGTACCGCACCCGGCCCGGAGCCGAAGCATCGATCAGGAAGTCCACGCAATTGATATTGAAGTTCAGTCCCCCGACCTCTGCCACGTACCAATGATCGATCTGGTTACCCGGCCATCGCGGATGCAACGTGTTTTCTTCAAAGACGCTGTCATCCACCAGGATGTTGCGAATGCTCGCCACGCCCATTTTCTTGAGTTGAGCGGCCCAGGTTTCATACACCTGCGTCGAGCGCCAGCCTACCCGCTTTAGATACTCCGCATCACCAAAGCTGGGATCGCCATCGCCGATCAGAACCAGATCGTCTCCGTGAAGATAAAGTGCCGTGCGAAACTTAAAATCCGCGCCCAATGCATCGAGGGCCGCGGAGGTTGTGGCAAGCTTTAGATTGCTGGCGGGGGTCAGCGGGGCGCGCGATTCGGACTGGTAGATTTCCTTGCCCGGCGCTTTGTCCTGCCCGATCCGGACCATTTCAATCCCCACCGAAGCGCGCGCCAGCAGCTTGTCGTGCAGCACCGCATCGATGTCAGTATTGATATCCGCCCGGGTGAAAGGCGCCAGCGCCGAAAGGAACAAACATCCCAGTTTGACTGCCCGTTTCATCCGTGAAACCTCTTATTTATGCCCGCGACCCCATTTAAACCTTACCCGCGGGCATCTTAATGACAAGTGCGATCCGTCCTGCAAGCCGCCAAACCCAACCCGGGCACCGGCCCGCAACAGGGCTTGCGCGCAACAACGGCCTTTGCGCGCACAGCTACTCTCCAAACCATTCGGTCAATTTCGTACTCCAACGTGAATCGCCGTGCGATATAATCAAGACATGCGGTACGCTTCCCCCCTATTGATGGTTCTTGCCCTTCTCGGCAGCTTGGCCCACGTCAATTCCGCCAGTGGGCAAACACCAACCACTCGCCCATCCGAAGCCAAACTTCTGGTCCTCCCCTTTGCACCGTTGAATCCCTCGCAAAACCAGGAATGGCTGGGCCGATCCATTCAACAGAGCATCCTTGCCGACCTGACCGCCGCCGCCCCCGGCCGCCTGCTCAGCGCCGACGTCGTTTCCCCGGACATGCACGCCGCAGCCGACCTGGGTCGCAAGGCTGGAGCAAACTTCGTGGTACAGGGCAGCTTCATCACCCTCCCGACCGCGGCCGGGGAAGGCCTTCGCATCATGGGCGAAGTCGTCGAGGTTGAAGGCGGGCATGCAGTAACGTCTTTCAAGGCCACCGGCCTTTACAGCGAAATATTCCGACTCGAGGACCAGGTCGCCAATCAAATTCGCCTTCGAATGTCAGCCACCGGCGTTCTTTCCTCGCCCCTTCCGCCCGCCCCCGCCTTGAACCCCGCGCTCCCACCGAGCCCGGAAGCACAAGCCCCGCTCCCCCAAGTCAACGAGTACTATCAGGCCTATGCGACGCCGCAGTCGTATGGCGATCCACAAGCGTACTACAACTACTATTACGCCAACCCCTATACCGCTGGCGGTTACGGTTATGGGTACGGAACCGGCTTGGGCTTTGGCGGCTCATTCCTATTTAGCGGCGCGTATTACGCGCACGGCTCGAACTTCAGCGGCTTTGATCGCGACCGGTTCGGGGTTCATTCCAACCATCATGAAGGCATGTCGCATTCGGGCGGTTCGACCGCTCATGGCAGCACGGGCGGTGGGCATGCGGGCCATCGTTGAAGATTGCGAAGATCCCACTGACCAAAGTCACCATAGACCGAGCATTTAGCTAAATGACCGTGCGCGATTCCGCGTCTTCTCGTGGCATGGGGCTTCCCCTTCGGGTCTGCCTTCGGCTCTGAGGCTCTCTTCGAGCCTGAGCCTCAGAGCCGAAGGCAGACCCGAAGGGGAAGGCCGTGCCACCTAAAAACAATGTCGCGGGGTTCTGCAGCGCGCCGCATTCGTGGATACGACACCTCAAGAACTAAGGGCGAAGAAGAACTCGTCTCCAACTCCCTTCGGCCACTGCCGGGTCTCGGCCTGGGATTCACCGGCGCGGATGTCGATCGCGTAAACGAAACATGGATGACTCATGGATGTTTCCTTTGGTGGATCGATCCATCCGATTAGATTTCGAATTCACAGTGCCAATGCCATGTTGCTTCAAGCGGCTCGCCGGTTTCGAGCAGACTCTTGAGGCTCGCAAGAATGAGCGGCCACCCGCCGGAGACGGGGTGCGTGGCACGTTCGGCGGCGATTATTTGACATAGGCGGGCCGGTTTGCCCAGTAATGCTGCCATCGGTCGTCCTGGCTGATCCAAGCGGCGCGTAGGCTCATGATCGGTTCGATGCCCGCTTCCTCCCAGAACTGCTCGGTGCCCTTCACGCGTTTGTTGAACTGCTTCACGGCGGCCTCGGTTTCTCCTGAGCCGATCGGCCAGCCGCTGGCTCGATACCTCGGATAATCCATGTGCTTCTGGTGGCCTGTGAAGTAGCCGACGTTCTGTTGCAACACACGCCGGGGGTGCTGCGGCGGGTCGGTTGGCCGCGGCGGGCCAAGTTGCGTGAAATGCCGCGTGAGTTGCTCAATGACCTGTTGGGTCTTGCCATCCCACAGCCAAGCCTCCATCAACTCGGCCATCGCCGAGGTCTTCGGGTCCTGGGGCCCGTGTACCGCTTTGGCGCAGTCCCA
>DAIRGS010000237.1:0-11176 GCA_036794395.1 Tepidisphaeraceae bacterium
CGCGGGTCAAGCTGAAGTCGGTCTACCCTAAAATCATTGTGTGACAGAGCACTAGACTGGATAGAATTCAGGAGTGTGCATGGCCCAGACTACAGTCGGAATCTACGAAGCAAAAAACAGGCTTTCCGAATTATTAGACCGTGTTGAGGCTGGCGAAGTCATCGGACTGTCTCGACATGGAAAACAAATCGCGTTGTTGGTTCCCGTTAACCGGGAGCGGCCCACCGCGCGGCAGGCCATCGCCCGAATTCGTCAGCTTCGGAAGGGTAACAAACTTGGCGGCTTGAACATTCAAGAGCTCAAGAACGAGGGACGCCGATGAGTTGGATCGTGGACTGTTCTGTCGCGATCGCCTGGTGCTTCAACACTCACCATTATGACAGGACGCCACTGCTTGCGCTAGCGTTGTTATCTACGCTGGGGCGCGGACTTAGGTACCTAACGCCATTAACTCCCGACCCCTTTGAATTGCCGAAGCGACTCACGCCAATCACCATAGCCAATACCCGGACATAAATAGCCACGTATACACACACAACAAGTATGTGCACACCAACAAGGCATAAATTGCGACAGGCCTCGGCACACGACACAACAATTGACCTAAGACAATATAAATGGGAAAAGCAACGACAGAAAAACGCGCTTGGCTCATCATACCCTGTCGCGAAGTCTGCACTACATACGGAATCACCAAAAGTAACGCACCTAAGACTACCTCCTTAGAATTAATCCATCTTGAAAGCCCGCCGACCGCCAATAGCACGATCACCGCCATAAAATACAACGGATTTGCGAACGGAAGGCTGACGATCCATGCTACATGCGGGCCCGTGTTGCCCCAATAGCACGCCGATCCAGTATCATACGTGGACCGCACCGGCTCAAATGTTATGAGGTCCATAATCCACCTTCCTATATCCTGCTCGGGTTCTCGCGCACGGAATGCAGATTGAACCTTTACAAATATCGCCGGATCGCCATATTTACTCCATTGGTAACCCATGAAAGCTACTATTCCCCAACATGCAACCGTACACCGCGGAATTAGAAACACCATTGCCGACGCAGTACTACGTAAGCGCCATTTCAATGTCGACGAAGGGAATTTACTCACTTTGGATCGACGTAATCTCCAGAGATGGAGAATAAACGGACCGAGAAGTGCGATCCCGGTTGATCGGGTCGCCGTAGAAAGGCCAATGATGAGGGCGATGATGTACGATGGCCAGACCCTTCGAATTCCATACATGGCCAAAATCAGCAGGCACAAAAACATCGATTCCGTATACGCCATCCTGAAAAAGAACGTCGGGGGCAATACGGCCAACGTCACGATTGCACATTTTCTACAACACAAGGTGCATGCCAACGGATCTCCATCGGCGAGATAGCGATCGAACAGAACAAATGCCGCCAAGAGAAACGCGGCCGCCGCGATAACAAGCGCCTCGGATGTTCCTATATTGAACGCATAAGATAAATAGCGCGCACAAAACGGGAATGCCGGAAAGTATACGATTGTCGATCGTTCACTCCTGTCTATGTTCACTGAATATCCGTCGGCAGCAATAGTTTTATAGCTCTCTCCTCCTCCAAGACACATGCGATCTATAGTTGTGCCGGTAACAAAAGGCCGAAGTCCAGTACAGTATTGGAATAAACCAGGCAAGCCCGTAGCTATTACAATAGTAATATATGATAGCGCGTAGCAACAGCAGGCAAACCGGGCTTTCCGCGCCATATTTCGACACGCACTCGCGATTGTCTTGCACAAACACCACATTACCTGCCGACTTTGCGGTGCCATGCCATAACGAGCCTAAGTACCCATATTCCGATGGCCAGAGCGCCGCAAACGGCAAGAACAACGGCCGTCACTCTGGCGTAATGTGGTTGCAAGAATACCTCACCCGCGTGTGCACTCTGCCTACGTTCAACATCATCCTGGTGTCGGTAACCACGGACGCGTTCACCGTCCCACAATAGGACCTCTGGAGAAATTGGTCGGGTCATTGGACCTGATCGAGTACTTGGCAAATGTTGGACGACTACTTGTTTGGGAGGAAGAGCGCCTTTCCAACCGAGAGAAAATACCTGAGCCGGAAATTCCTCACCAATGCGAGATGCGACAACCTCCACGGTTTCGTTGGTTTTCGGATTCCCACTCCAAACCCCTTTCAGTTCGATGTGTTTTGGAAACCAGACGTTCTGGGAGATCTCCTGCAAGTCGCATAATTGGTTATATTCCATCGGGATAGGGTTTCCCTTAGCCACAGCAATCATCCCGCGCAACCTCCACCTGACTATGTTGTAATTGCGTGATGGAACTACGTCATATTCGTAACTATCCCCCGTCTCAGATCGAACGAACATAACGCACACAGCGTCGAGGCCCTTCCACCTCGTTGGCTTAAGGGTGATATCACGGCGTTCCCGCGAATTGATTAGCTTCTCCAGTCCGAAATGAGGCAGCAATGAAAATTCGGTCGGCACGAACATCAGGACGAGCGGATTACAAATCAAGAATGGTGACCTGTCAGCACGTGCTTCACGTATCGGTATTTGATGGATAGCCTTCCTATGGGTGAGTATAGGGTTCGCGAACAGTTCCGGTGTTCCGCTATAGTAATATGCGAATTCCGAGTTAAAAATACTCACTTGCAGTTGGCCGTTCACTTGGCGCTCCTGCCGGACCTGGCCGTCCTTGCTAATCCAGATGTGATAATCTAGGTCGCTCGACTCTTTCGACCTAACCTGAACTTTGAATTCACCCGAGCCTATTGCCCGACGCGAAGTAATAATCTTACTTTCCAGCTCTCCTAGATCATTTGCACTCTCGGGAATTGCGGCGCGAGCGGTGGTAATAAGGCAGAGCACTGCTATGGGCATCAACAGTCGCATATAAGTTTCCTTTGCAGAACAGTTTTCGCGTTATTATGCGACTAAACAAAGTGTATGTGGTTCATACCCGTATTCGGTGACTTCGCTGTCGGAAGTGGTGTCGAGCGAGCACGTGTGATCAACCGCGTTATACTTACACGTATTCCGTTGGTAACAGGCTTGGAAGATCTGGACGACGTAATAGGTATTAGTGGAATCGGGAGTTGTACCAAAATTAGTATAAGGAACAATCTCGCCCTTAGAGGTGCAACTTACGGCGTCTCTATCATCGCATCCAGTTTCGTTATTGCCGGCATATGCCCCAGTAAAGTCACCGTCTGGACACTCCGTACCGTCTGGAATTTGGCATTGGCCGTTTAATCGGTGAGCAATCAGGAATAATGAGAGAATACAAACCAATAGGACGGACATTCGTATGGCTGGTGCAGTTTTCATAGCCTATCCTTTCTATTCTGTGTCATTTAGCTCAAAAGTGATTGTTGATGCGATTTCACTTACCTAGAGTCACGTTCAAAGGAACGAGTATACGTCCTTCCCTTTCACAGTCTGTCGTGATGGTCATTTGGGGGACGCCGTTCGCACTTCCCCACAAATGAGGATCGAACCTGACAGAAATGCGAGTCCCGTTATCTAAGAGCGTGGGAACACAAACGCCCTGTGGCTGATGCTCACAGAGGTGACCCGACAATCTCCGGCCGGTATGTCTATTGTCAGTTCTGCGGATACCGGATTGGTGTTGTCAAACACTAATGTCTGTGCCGACAGCCGGACACGCGGTTCGACGTTGGCATGTATTGAAAGAAGAAGCGCTCCAGCCTTGCCAGCATGTTTATAGACAATGTCGAGTGATGTCGCAAACCCCCCGGCTCGCCCACGAAGGTCATAAGAGCACGCAACAACGGTTTTTGCGCTCGGCGGGAGGCGATGCTGTTCGATCGTCGCCTTTGTGCATCCACAACGCTTCACCAAGCCGACGATTTCAATTTCTGAATCCGACGTGTTGTATATCGTAAAGTCGTGAAGGACCACGGAAGCCCGAACGTCGCCGTAATCAAATGAAGGTCTGTCGGAAGCAAGAGGGCTTAATTGACGTGCCTGCAATTCCGTCGCGAAGATTATTATAACCGACAAGAGCAAAGCCGCTAAGCCGACAAACGGCAAAACCCAGCCGTGTCGGCATCGCCGGCAGAGCGTGGTTAGTGTCCCTCGCAGCATTCAACACCTCGCAGGTGTTTGAGATGAAATCTCCAACTTTTGGAACTGTTGGAAATGTACTTACGGCCCCGCCCCACGTCAACTGGAAAGTGCAAAACGCTACTCATGTTCGCAATGCGACGACCGCCACCCGCTCGTGTTTCGGCCGTTTTTTTTGGGGGGGGTGATCGAAGGATTTCTACGGGGCCTGAGCGGGTGACTCATGAGGCCGCAACCGAACCGGCCGAGAAATGACCGTACTCGTTCGATTTGCGGAATGTGTCCTTCACCATGGTCTCCGTGTTGACCCTCTGGGCACAATAAGGGATGCTCAATCCAGTACGGTCACAATACCTGTGTTTCATCCCGTGGACGGAACGAGTATGCAATCCGGCAAGTATAGCTCAGTAGCACAGTTTTTATGTATTGCATTTCTCGTTCTCGCCTCCGGTACAACATCGTGTATAGGTGTGTGGCTCGGGCCGCAATTGCTAAAGCCCTATGGCGAGGACCCACATCACAGTGATCCAGGAATTATGGGCGCCATGGCGTCTTGGGATGGCTATTGGTACCGCGAAATCGCTATTCACGGTTATTCCTATAATGGCGTCTCTCAGTCCAGCATTGCATTTTATCCGGCGTTTCCCATATTGGCGCGCGAGATTAGAAATGTCCTTCATGTCGACATAAACGTGGCGCTATGGCTAGGCTCGAATTTATCACTTTGCGTTGGTGCCTACTGTTTTAATGAGTATATGAAATCGAAATTGGAAGCTAGGTCAAGAAGGTGCGGCCTTCTATCTCTACTTTTCCTCCCGTGGTGCCTATTCTTCCACATGGCATATTCCGAATCGTTGCTATTCTGTCTAATCTCACTGAGCATATTGGGTATGCAACGTCGTTGGCATCCTATAGTTATCGCAATAACTGTGGGTTCAGCAACGGCGACGCGAGCAGTTGGCGTTGCATTGCTGCCCCCACTGGCGTTCTACGTATGGACATGGTTGCGAGATATCCGGCGCACCACGGCCCCCGGGGTATTAGTGGGGCCGCAGGATCACTTGTTTTCACGAAACGGATACCCGCGGTACTATGTTCGATGCTTCCGGCTTATTGTGTACCTTTGTATCGGATGCTGGGGATTATTGTCGTTCATCATTTATCAGTATGTTATTTTAAAGAGCGCGTTCGCGTTTGTCGAAGTGCAAGGAACCTGGCATCAACGAGATGCCTCAGGCGTTAAAGAGTGCTTGGTAGGCTTTCTTATTCTTGAGCCGATACATGCAACATATTCCAGTACCTCTCTCTGTTGGTGGCGATTGTCTCCTCCTCAATCGCTTCCGCTTCTAAATATGACGTTCATGAATCCGATAATCTTTATAGGTACGTGCATGCTGGTTGTATTAGGGGCACGTAAGAGATGGCTTAATAGGACGGAACTGTTGCTTGCCATTGGACTCTTGACGATTCCGTATTGTGCTCAGAGTTGTCGACTATGCATGGTGAGCGAGGCTAGGTTTGCTTCTGTGGTCGCGCCAGCTTATCTGGTCGCGGGCCGCTTACTTAGTTGTCTGCCCACGTTGATTCTTGTGTATCTATGTGTTCTAAGTGCGGTCGGGATGACGATTTATTCGGCGATGTTTAGTTGTGGTTATCCGGTTTTATGACCGGTGGTTGGCGGCCGCGGGGGGGGGTAACAAGCTTGGCGGTTGAGCATTCAAGGGATCAAGAACTAGGGATGCCGATGCGTGGATCGGAATTCACTGGTCCGGCGTATCGAGCAGGTGTTGCAAACGTGCTGCTAATTCACCATCGAAGCGGTTTTTCCAACCTGCGTCGATGAGGCCGACTTCGAGCATGTCGCGAAGGTGAGTGCGATCTTTGTCGCGGAACGATGTGAGTTTCATTCGTACAAGCGATTCGAGAGCGATGACCCGAAACGATCCGGCACCGGGTCGTTCGAATTGCGATACGTCCGGTGCGGTGGCGGCGTACTCCGGACGGACCTTTTCCCCAGCGATGACGACGTGAACCGCATCGCGGGCTTTGGCATCGGGGCCATCCAGAAACAGGTCGATTCCCACCGCGTGGCGATGCACGAAGCCTGCTCCCGCCAGCGCTTTGGCCGCGGCGTCGAGATCGGATCGCCGCAGAAGGATGTCGACGTCTTGTGTGTTGCGCACCGCCGCGGCGTCGATCGTCGCCACCCACGCCGCGACTGCGTTTCCGCCGACTACCGCATATGGAATTCCGGAAGCTTCAAGGGCCGATGAAGCCCGGATCAATCTTTCGCGCACGCGTTCCACGGCCAGCACCATCCTGTCCAGTAGAGTTGCATTGGGAGGGATCGGAAGCACGGCAATAGTATACCTGCGATCCCGCGGAACTCACGGATTTACGCCGCCCTGTTCGATGGCGTGGCGGAGGATGTCCAGGGTGCTTCCGGTGCCTTTGAAGAGATCTTCGGGGAATTTGCGGTAGCCGGCGATGTCATTGTAGATGATGACTTCGTTGTAGGTGTTGAGATCCATTCCCGCGAGGTATTGAAGGCGGAGGTTGCGGTCGCGGTTGATCTGGGCGCCGGTGAGCCAGGGAGCCAGGTCTTTAGCGCGGCCGCCGTATGTGGCGAGCAGGTCGATAATGGAGGGGAAGCCGACTTCGCGGATGGAGCGACGCACGTTGGCGTTTTCAGGGGAGTTGTAGCGTTTAGTGAGGGCATCGACGTCAATTTTGAGCGGTGCGACCTGGCCGAGCAGGACGATGTCGTAGCCTTTGCCTTTTTCGTCGTTGCTCCAGATGGTGCCGTTGGGGAAGACTTCGAAGAAAGTGGCGATCTGGCTTTTGACGGCTGCGGCGTTGCTCTCGTAGAGGGGAACCCACTGGGTGACGATTCCGCCGGGGGCGAGATGGCGTTTGCACAGATCGAAATACTCTTTGGTGTAGAGGGTGGCAGCGCCTTTCATCCAGGGGTTGATGGGGTCGGAGGTGATGATGTCGTACGTTTGGCTGGTGGTGAGGACGTAATGGCGGGCGTCATCGAAGAAAATTTCGACGTGGGGATCGTTGACGACGTTGTAGTTTTCTCTGGCGAAATAGGTGGAGACGACTGTCGGGATCAGAGGCTCGATTTCGCAGATGGTTTCGTGCTGGAGCGCGGGGTGAAGGAGGAACGAGCCGGCGGTGACGCCCGCTCCGCAACCTACAACCAGAACGCGGGCGGGGTTGGGATGCAGAAGCGCGGGAATGTGCCCGAGCATGCGTTGAAGGCGCATGTCCTGGGGCTCGGACGAGGCTTCAACTTTTCCGGCGACGTGGAAGTAGCGGGTGCCTTCGAGCTGGCCGGTAACGGCGACGGAGGAATTCATCCCTTCACCGACGTAAAGCATGTTGCTTTCTCCGTTAACCATCAGGCTGCGGCCCCAGGCGACCAGGCCGCTGGATACTGGGAGCACGTGATAGATCAGAAATGGGACGATCGTAACACCGATGAGCAGAGCGAAAGTCCAGGCGAGGCGCGAGGCTATCGCCCGTCGGGGTGCGGCATCCGTGAGGCCGGCGAAGAGGAGCGGCGCGAGGGCCAGTATTGCCGCGATGCAGGCCACCGCGATCAGAACGCGCTGGGAACCCTGTGAACCCATTGCCGGCATGATGATCATGCTGAACGTAACAGCGCCGAGAATCGCGCCCAGCGTATTGGCGGCGTAGACGCCTCCAACGAGGCGGCCGGGGTCTTGATTGTCGCGCGTGGCTGCGGCGGCAAGGGCGAGAGGGAAGCTGGCGCCCCACAGCAAAGTAGCGGGGAAGATGGCCCAGATGCAGCGCATCAGGTCGAGTTGGAAATTGAACCAGATGTTCTGTGAAAGCATTGGATTGATGGGCCAATAAGGCAGCGAGGCGGACAGCATGTAAGCCGTCCAGAAGATCGCGCCGGAGAGGAAAAGCTGGCAGAGCCCCAGCGCGACGCGCGGACGGGCGATGGTTTTGGCGGCAAATGCCCCAGCGCTGCTGCCGATGCCCAGGCCGACAAGGAAGACGGCAAGGATGATGGAGAACGTGTAGACGGTTCCGCCCAGCATGAGGGAGAGGAGACGGGTCCAGATGACCTCAGCACCCAGGCCCGTGAAGCCTGACAGTGCGATCACGATGTAGATGAGAATCGGACCGCGGACGATCATTCCGGATTGAGTTTTCGAAATTGGGGATGCGATATAATCGCGGGAAAACTTCGCGGCGAGAAGTCCGATGACGCCGACTACCGCATTAATGGCGACGGCCACGTAAGTGGTGATCGACATATCGAACACGCGGAGCAGATAGAAACCCGCCAGCAGGCAGCCGAAGACAGCGCCGGCAATGTTTCCGCCGTAGAAGAGGCCCATCCACGATATGCCTTCGCGGCTGGACTGGACGTAGCGGGAGATCGCGGGCAGAGTCGCGCCCATAAGCAAGGTGGGCGGCAACAGACAGGCCGCGGCGACGACGGCGCGGAGCATGATGCTGGGCATGCCGTGGCCGACGCTGGCGACGTAGACGTGATTGACGAGTGGGATCAGGTACAGTTCAAGCAGACCAAATATGCCGATGCCCAATTCGAGGTAGGCATAGACGCGCAATGGGTGACGAGCAGACGAGACCACGCGCGAGAGCGCCAGGCTGCCGATGCACATACCGCCCATGAAGGTGCCGAGCAGGACGCCCAGTGAGATAGCGGAGGAGCCGATCACGAGTTGGAGCATCTGGAACCAGACGATCTCGTAAATCAGCGCAGAACAACCGCTGCCGATGAAGAGCATCAGCAGCAGAGGACGGAGCGGTCGCGTATCAGGCGTCTGGATGGCCTGATCGGGCCGGGCGGCGGTTTTTTGGTGCACGGTCATTGGTATCGTCTGGCGAGTGGATTCTTCCGAATCGGGACAGATTTGGCAACGAATTGCATAGCGAAAGCCACCGGGACTCTCGCGGGAGACTTGCAAAACCTCTCACGCCGGTTCATTGAGTTGCTTTGGCGGCGGTCTTAGGATCGGCGCGCATGGCAGACACATTTCGGGATTTTATTAATGAGTTGGAACGTGAGGGGGAGTTGGCGCGGGTGAAGGCGCGGGTTTCGCCGACGCTTGAGATCGCGGCGGTGGCGGATCGGATGAGCAAATCGAAGGCGCCACACGGGCATAAGGAGCTGGATCGCTCGGCCGCGGCGGACTTGGGAGGGAAGGCTCTGCTGTTTGAGAATGTGGAAGGGTCGGAAATTCCCGTCGCGATCAACACGTTTGGCAGTTACTGGCGGGTGAACCTGGCGCTCGGAACTGAGAACCTGAGCGCGCTGGCGGAGCGCGTGGGGCAGTTGGTGAAGCCGGAGATTCCGACGACGCTGATGGAGAAGATGAAGCGGCTGCCGGACTTGATGAAGATGGCGAGCTTTCCGCCCAAGTCGGTGCGAAGCGGGATTTGCCAGCAGGTTGTGTTGGAGGGGGAGCAGGCGGATCTGGGGAAGCTGCCGATTATTCAGTGCTGGCCGCTGGATGGGAATCTGGATAGCGGACAGGTATTTGATCGCGCCGCGGCGGCCGGGGTAAAGGAGCGCGGCACGGGGAAATACATAACACTAGGTGGGATCTACACGAAGAATCCGGAAACGGGGGATCGGAACATCGGGATGTATCGGGTGCAGGTATTTGGGCCGCGTAAGTGCGCGATGCACTGGCATATGCATCACGACGGGGCGCGGCATTTCAGGCTTTACCAGCATCGCGGGGAGCGGATGCCGCTGGCGATTGCGCTGGGCGGGGAATCGGTGATGCCTTATGCCGCGACCGCACCACTCCCGCCGGGGATTGAGGAGTTGTTGTTTGCCGGGTTCCTCAATGGGCATGGGATTGAGCTGGTGACGTGCAAGACGATCGACATGGAAGTGCCGGCTAACTCCGAGATCGTCATTGAAGGATATGTCGATCCGACTGAAAAACTGATGGAAGGCCCGTTCGGCGACCACACCGGGTTTTACTCGCTGGCAGACTGGTACCCGGCGTTTCACGTGACGGCGATCACGCATCGAAGGGACCCCATTTATCCGACGACCATCGTGGGCAAGCCACCAATGGAGGATTATTACCTGGGCAAGGCGACGGAGCGGATTTTCCTGCCGTTGCTGCGGATGCTTATTCCGGACATCGTGGATTACGCGCTGCCGATTTCGGGCGTGTTCCACAACTGCGCGTTCATCAAGATTCGCAAGGAATATCCGTTTCAGGCGCGCAGAGTCATGCACGCAATCTGGGGGGCGGGGCAGATGGCGTTTACGAAGTTCATCGTGGTGGTGGATGAGCACGTGAACGTTCACGATGAGCAGGATGTGCTGTTCCACCTCTTCAGCAATTGCGACCCGGCCCGGGACACAGAGATCGTCCACGGGCCGGTGGATATCCTGGATCATTCAAGCCCGGAATTGGGGGCCGGGAGCAAGATTGGATTCGATGCGACGGTGAAGATGCCGGCCGAGGGGAAAGTGCGGACGTGGCCGAAGGAACTGGGGTTTGACGAGGCGACGAAGCAGTTGGTGGAGAGGAGATGGAAGGAGTACGGGCTATAAGGAGGGCGCCATGGAGAATGAACCGATCGAGTCAGTTGCGCAGCTGAAGGACCCGCAGACATACAAATTGATCGGGGCCGCGATGGAAGTACATCGGGTACTGGGACCCGGGTTTCTTGAAGCGGTCTATCGACAGGCGCTGCGCGTCGAGCTCGCGGCGCGGTCGGTTCCATTCGCTTGTGAAGTCGAACTTGTCATTGCCTACAAGGATGTGAAACTCGATTGCAAATACAAAGCCGACTTCGTTTGCTACGGCGAGGTCCTGCTCGAATGTAAAGCACAGCGTCAGCTTGCGACCATCGATCGCGCGCAGGTCATCAATTATCTCAAGGCTACAGGTTTCCGGAGAGCATTATTGATGAACTTCGGAGGTGTAACACTGGAATACGAACGGATTGTGGTCGGATATTGATTGTCGGTCGAGCGTTACTTCGGTGGCATCGAAGAGATTTAACGTCGAGTAGAGAAGAGGCGCAGTCATGTTTAGACCAA
>DAIRGS010000238.1:0-11161 GCA_036794395.1 Tepidisphaeraceae bacterium
AGGCTCTCTTCGAGCCTGAGCCTCAGAGCCGAAGGCAGACCCGAAGGGGAAAGCCGTGCCACTTACCATGCTTCTTCAGCCTTCGTGAGCATGCCCCTGCTGAGGCTGCTCAACCGAATCATCGTCGTCATTCCCCTCGGTGTCGGCCATTTCGGCGATGTCTTCGGCCTCATCGTCAACCGCCGCTCCGGTCATGTCCCCGAGCTTCTGCTTCATCAGCCGCCCCACCTTGAACTTCACCGTCCGCTTTTCCGGCACCGCGACCGGCTCAAGCGTTTTGGGGTTCTGGGCTTTGCGGGCTTTGCGCACCTTGGTCTCAAATACTCCAAAGTCGCGGAACTCAAGACGATTGCCCTTCCCCAACTCGTTGACGATTTCATCCAAAAATTGTTGGACGACCTTCTTGACCTGCACGCGCCGACCGCCTGAGCTGTCCGCGATGCGGTCGATGAGTTCTTTCTTCGTGATCGTAGCCATGGGCATCCCTCAATCGGCGCAAGAGGCGATGGGAAACAGACTTACTTTACTATGACTTGCTGCCACTGGAATTTCAACACCAATTTCTCAATATACTTGCGACAGCTGAAATACCCAATTACCGAAGCCGGGTCCCTGACTTGACGCTAACGGACTCGTGAGTATGAAAATCGCCCAGTTCGGTCGAAACAGCGTCCGTGGCGGTGATGTAAGATTCTGTGGTCGGTAGATCAAATCCCATAAACGCCGAAGGAGCCCGGCCCGCTCGTGCCAGTTCCGGGTGCGACATGCCCCGGTCCATGGGTAGATCAAACACCAGTGCCGAGGCCGAAGCCTCCTGATATCGATCTAGATCCATAGCGACCGGATCCTTGTGCGACGCGGCACATCCCGTTGCGGTCATACAGCACAAAATGATGAGGTTTCTTCCCACGCCACACCCCTCACAAATCCAGTGCCATCAATCCAATAGGCGATCGGCTGGTTCCAAGCCTGCTCCCGTCACGTCCGATTATACCAGATGGTGCGATCGGACATCATGACTTGTTCTCCCATGCGACAGGCTGGTCATATCTGAAAATCCAAAACCTCATCCATTCGACGCCGACCGGGCCGCCGATCGCGAAATTTCAAAACCGGCGGTTCACTGGTGACCTGGTTTAATGGCGGCACGCTCGTCGTGATGAAAACGTTGCCGCCAATCAACGCCCCTTTACCAATGACGGTGTCGCCCCCAAGGATCGTCGCCCCGGCATAGATGGTTACCTCATCCTCAATAGTCGGATGGCGCTTCTGCCCTCGGAGCTTCTGCCCAAACGCCGGGGCCAGCGCGCCCAGCGTAACGCCCTGGTAAATCTTCACGTTTTGGCCAATTGTGGTGGTTTCGCCAATGACCACGCCCGTGCCGTGGTCGATAAACAGCGCCTTACCCAGCTTCGCGCCGGGGTGAATGTCGATCCCCGTCAGGCTATGCGCGTATTCTGTCATAATTCGCGGCAGCAGCGGCACCTTCATGTTAAAGAACTCATGCGCCATGCGCTGCACGAAAATCGCAAATAAGCCGGGATATGAAAAAATCGTCTCATCCGTGCTTTGCGCTGCGGGGTCGCCATCGAAGGCCGCCTGGAGGTCCGTAGCCAACATTTCGCGAACGACCGGCAACCGATCGAAAAACGTCGCCACGATCTGTGCCGCTTCCTGATCGCACTCCTCGCACAATTTGCCCCGGCTGTCTTCTCCCGGCAGTTGCTCGCGATACCGCAGGCAGCATCTCACCTGCTCGTACAGCATGTCCGACAACTCGATCACCAACTCCCCCATCCGAAATTGAATGTTCTCCGTCGTCAGCCCCTGCTTGCCGAAGTAGCCCGGAAAAACAGTCTGCCGAAGCAATTTGATGCTCTCAATGATCACTTCGCGCTTGGGCAGCAACACCCGATTGAGGTGCTGCATCCTCGGCTCGGCCAACACGCTCTGCACAAGCGATTCAACAAACGCCGGCAGTCGCTGATTCAATTCTTTACGATCCATGTCATTCGCCACTTTGGGTTTCGGAACGGGGGATAAACAAGGTAGCGCGCCAGATTCGCACGCTCAAATGCGGTATGAGCCACAACAACATCGCGGAATTAGAAGAAGAAGTGGCATTCACGCCGATTCTAAGTCTTGCCACCAACGCGGGCAAACCAATAATGACCGTGCGGTCGAACCGAGTCCGAGACAATTTCAGCGGCCGCTCGTCGCTCGTATTCCCTCCACCGGTACGCCGCTTGTCATTACCGACAAGTTTTTTATCGTGGATGGATGCTCAATAACCCCCTCCCTACCCTCACCCTCCCCCGGCGTACCGGTGGAGGGAGAAGAGGGGGGCCGGCCAACGCTGAAGTCCATTTACGGAGATCAATTCCCATCATGGAAGCACTGATGATCGGCGTCTCAGGAATGCGCGGAACGATTGGCGGCACGCTCACGCCGGTAGTGGTCAATCAAATGGCCGCCGCCTTCGCCACCTGGCTCATCGACGGAGCGCCTCCTTCAAACGGCAAAGCCCATCGCGTAGTCATCGGCCGCGATTCGCGGCCCAGCGGATCATGGGTTCGCGATGCCGCCGTCGCCGCCCTCACCGCTTCCGGCATCGAAGTGATCGATCTCGATATCGTTACCACGCCGGGCGTCGCCATGATGGTCCGCCACCTCTCGGCCGATGCCGGCGTCATCGTGACCGCTTCCCACAATCCCATCGAATGGAACGGCCTCAAGTTCCTCAATCGCGACTGCGTCGCACCCCCGCCGCAGGACGCCGCCGCGATCCGAAAGCTTTATGATGCCCAAAGCTCGCGCTTCGCCCGTGTTGAGGCGCTCATCGCTCCCGCCCGCAACAGCGAAACGCACGCCCTCCACATCCGCCGGGTGCTCGAACACGTGGACACGCTGGGCATCTCGAGCAAGCGTTTCAAAGTTGTCCTCGATAGCGTCAACGGGGCCGGCTGCGTTGCCACCGCCACGCTGCTGAACAAACTCGGCTGCCAGCTCGTCCACCTTCATGCCATCCCCAACGGCAAGTTCCCCCATGAGCCCGAACCCACCGCCGCCAACCTCACAGGGCTGTGCGACGAAGTCCGCCGCCAGAAGGCCTCGGTCGGGTTCGCCCAGGACCCCGACGCCGACCGCCTGGCAGTCGTTGATGAAAATGGGACCTACATCGGTGAAGAATACTCCCTCGCCCTTGCGGCCCGCCTGATGCTCTCGAAGAAAAAGGGTGGCGTCGCGGTCACTAATCTCTCCAGCAGCCGCATGCTCGATGACATCGCCAAAAAATACGATGGACGTGTAATTCGCACACCGGTCGGCGAGGCCAACGTCATCGCGGCGATGCTCGCCAATAACGCCTTGATCGGTGGCGAAGGCAACGGCGGCGTCATCGATCCCCGCATCGTCCCCGGTCGCGATAGCCTCGTCGGAATCGCATACGTTCTTCAGCTCATGGCCCGCGTCGGCAAACCCGTCTCGCAGATCGTCAGTGAACTGCCGCGTTATGAGATCGTCAAAACCAAGTTTCCGTGCCGTCGGGAAGACGCCGATCGCGCGGTGCTTACTTTGCGGGAAAAATTCGCCTCTGAAACGATCGACATCCAGGATGGCATCCGCATTGACTGGCCGGATGCGTGGGTCCATGCGCGGCCGAGCAACACCGAACCGATCATGCGCATCATCGCCGAAGCCCCCGACCGCGCCACCGCCGACAAACGCATCGCCGCGGTTCAGGAAGTCGTCGATAAGGCCTTGCGGCGTGGGGCGACATCTGGAATGGCCACTGAAGCACGCGCGTGACGAAGATTTTTACCCCACCGAGCGCCACACCCCTCCGGGACACTAATCGATACGTGATTTTCCGACCGAACCCGTTCGCGCGCTAATACCAAAACGTTTTCCCCCCAAACTACACATCTAATGTATCCCCATTTATAGCACGGCTGGTATCCCCTTTGCTCCTACAGCCGCTGTCGCTTGCAAAAAAGCAATTGCAACGGCCTTTGTGTCGGCTCTTTAAAGTCGCCGCGGAAGGATGTTCATGCGCACAGCCTGGATCAAAGTCGATCTCAACCGTTTAACGCTGCGATTGTGGCGTTCACAGGGAATCTGGCTATCTGGATTTGAACTGCGCCAGTGGCTCACGTCCCGTGGCTACACGTGGGGCGGCGGCACGTGGTATCTTTGCCAGGAAATGCCGTGTGATCTCGAATCCGACGAGGTCATTACGTCTCAGGTAATGGTTACCGAAGCCGGTGTAACCTTCGTTGAGCGCAGTTCGCGGGCCGATTCCTCATCCCAATCTGTTCCGCCTCCCGACCCCGGTCCTCCCCTCCAACACTGATTGTACGAATTCGGTTGCGTTCGCGCCGAGCCTTGGGTTTAATCCCCGCGTTCCAAAGGGTCATATCACCACCAAGGAGGCCCATGACCGCCCGAACCTTCTGCGCAGCCTTCCTCTCCCTATGCGTCCTTGTCGGCTGCAAAAAGACTGAACAGACTCCGACCGCCGGCCAGCCCGTCATAGCAGTCGTTCCCAAAAGCACAGATCACCCCTACTGGAATGCCGTCAAGGCTGGGGCCATGAAGGGCGGACAGGAAGCCAACGTCCAGATCAACTGGAATGGCCCCAACACCGAAGCCGATCGCCAGGCGCAGATTCGAATCGTCGCCGATATGGTGGGTAAAGGCGTGGATGCCCTCTGCATCGCGCCCAATGATCAGGACGCCCTGGTCAACACCATTGTCGAAACCCATAAGAAAATCCCGGTTGTCGTTTTCGACTCGGGAGTGAATACTCAGGACTTCACCGCTTACATCGCCACCGACAATCACAAAGGCGGCGAACTGGCCGGTGAAGAAATGCTCCGCCTGCTGGGCGACGTCGGCGGAAAGCTCGCGGTTATTCGCGGCATCGCCGGCTCCGAAAGCACCACCCAGCGCGAGGAAGGATTCATACAGGCCGTCAAAAAGAATCCCAAAGTCTCCGTCGTCGAACTTCGCGGCGACAACGCCGAGCTTAAAAGCAAGCAGGCCTCCGCCGACATCCTCACCCGCGAAGGCGATATCGCCGGCTTCTTCGGCCCCAGCGAGCCCGTTTGCAAGGGGATTCTGGGCGCACTTCAAGACGCCGGTAAAACCGGAAAAATCAAATTCGTTGGATTTGATGGCGGCGATGAACTGGCGCGGGGGCTCGATCAGAAACAAATCGATGCCCTGGTCGTGCAGCGCCCCGTCCTGATGGGCGAGCTGGCGGTTAAGGCCGCCGTCGCGGCCATTCATGGCCAGACCGTCGAAAAGATTCAGCGTATTGCCCCCATGCTCATCACCCAACAGAACAAGGATCAGCCCGAGATTCGTGAACTCTTACAACCCAAGACCCGCTAATCGCTATTGACGCCGCCGGGGGTCACCGTTTTAATGCCGCCACTTTGCACCGACGACCGGGCATGGTTCCTGGGAATGCACGTTGACATCTCCCGCCCCGGACGTGTTTGATAACCCGCCGGCGGTCCATCGGGATGACCGCGGCAGTGCCGTCAGCCTCTTACAGTGGATGCCCCTATGACGACAGAACTTGATTTCGACGACGCCGTCGCACTCCTGCCTGACCCCAGGCTCGCGCCGCTGCCGATTTTGTCTTTCCCGATCACCCTTGATCTGCTCGAGGAATCAGTCAGTCCCCAGGCCGCCAAGCGCCGCGCCGCCGACGACGAGGAGGAAGAAAAGGATGACGAGGCCGGCGACGACGAAGAGGAAGACGACGCCGAGGAAGAGGAAGAAGATGCTGAAGAGGAGGAAGACGCAGACCTCGACGAAGAAGATGAGGACGACGAAGATGACGATGAAGATGAGGACGAAGACGACGACTTAAATAATCCCGACGAAGAAGAAGATGATGACTTCGACGACGACGATGACGATGACGACGACTTCGATGACGATGAATAATTAGATGAAGGCGATGGCGGCGCTCTCTCGCCGCCATTGCCATTTGTGTCGCCCTGCCGAAATAACCACCGTTGTCATCCTGAAGCGAAGAACTTTTTTCGCATTCGATTCACAACCGCACCCCCTTGCAAAACCTCGGCGGACCAGCGATCAACGGTCCAATGCGTAAGCAATCCGACGCCGGGTCAGCGCTCCCCAACTCACCCACCCCATCGCGCAGATCAACTTTACTTTCCTTTTTGAAGTTGTTGCTCGCAGCGCCATTCGCCAGTGCCCGAGCTGCCGATCCGACGACCTCCCCCGCCACGCGCCCGGCCGAAGCCATCGATCTATTCGCCATGGGCGACTGGGGTGAAGACACCGAAGCCCAGCGCCAAGTTGCGTCGCAAATGTCCCAAACTGCGAAGGCGATCGGCTATCCCCTCTCCGCGGTCGTCCTCTGCGGCGACAGCTTCTACTTCCGCCTGACCGGCGTCGATGACCCGCGCTGGCGCACCCTCTTCGAAACCATGTACGACCCTGCCACCCTGAGCGCACCCTTTTTCTCCTGCCTCGGAAATCACGATTGCGAAGCCGACAATCTATCCATCCAACTCGCCTACGCGCGCCTGCACCCCGAATCCCGCTTCAAGCTCCCCGCCCGCTGGTACCGGCAGGATATTCCCGCCCGGAATCCCCTCGTCTCCCTCATTATGCTCGACAGCAACAAAGACAATCTCACCGAACTCCAGTGGAACCAGCAGATCGCCTGGCTCAAGGATCAACTCGCCAGCCCCCGCGCCCCATGGACCATCTGCTGCGCCCACCATCCCCTCTTCAGCAACGGCTTCTTCTTCTCCAACGGCATCCCCCAGCGCGATTGGGGCCAACTCTTCGAGCAACATCACGTCGACTTCTACTTAGCCGGCCACGAACACAATCTTCAACATCTCGAAATCCCCGGCTGGCATGAATCCTTCCTCATCGCCGGCGGAGGCGGCGCGCACGCTCACCCGCTCTTCCGCGCCGATCGCGGCTTTTCCCGACAGGCATTCGGCTTCCTCCATTTTGCAATGAACCCCCAACTAGCCACCGTCAAATTCATCGATTCACAGGGCGCCATCATTCACGAGTTCCAACGTTCCAAGGCCGGCCAGGTTACGCAAACTCTCACAACGCCTAACTCAGCTCCACAGCGCAACGCCCTCAACGCCCTCCTTGAATTACGAAATCGACCGGCAACCACCCAACCGTAATTCACAGCGAAAACTTCTCGCCTATTGACTCAAATCCCAATGGCCACCCACCCCCTGCCAAGCCGATAAGACCTTTGACCCATGCCCCTCATTGTTTTCCATTCCCGCCGCGTCCGCGACGCGCTCAAAAAGCCCGAAACCTGGGGCGCGGATCTCTTTTTTCTGCTTCTCATTGGCGCGGTGGTTGGTGGCTTGATCACGCTCGGCCGTCAGGTGAACGCCCCCTTCCACGAGCAGCTGAATATCAATCTCTCGCCGTGGGCACTTCCCAAATACACGATGCTCAGCCTGGGCCGGGGGTTTGCCGCCTACATCCTCTCTCTCACTTTCACGCTCGTGTACGGCACCATCGCCGCCCATAATCACCGCGCTGAAAAACTCATGCTCCCCGCGCTCGACGTTCTCCAGGCGATTCCCGTCCTTGGCTTCCTCCCGATCGTCACCCTCGCGATGATCCGCCTGTTCCCAACCCGCGAACTCGGCCTCGAGATTGCCTGCGTGGTCATGATCTTCACCGCACAGGCCTGGAACATGACTTTCAGCTTCCATGGCAGCCTTCGCGGCATCCCTCAACCGCTCCGCGAAGTGGCCGCCGTGCAATCTCTAAGCTGGTGGCAGACCTTCAAATTGCTGGAAGTGCCCGCCGCCATGATCGGCCTGGTCTGGAACTCCATGATGTCCATGGCCGGCGGCTGGTTCTTCCTCATGGTCAACGAAGCCTTCCGCCTTGGCGATCACGATTACCGTCTGCCCGGCATCGGCTCCTACGCCAGCGAGGCGATGAACCGCTTCGATCCCCACGACTTTGCAACTTGGCGCCCCGTGATAGCGGCCATCATTATGATGACGATCATGATCCTCGCGGTGGATCAACTCTTCTGGCGCCCCATCGTCGTCTGGAGCCAGCGCTTCAAACTCGAGGATCAGGCCCAGGCCGATCCACCCCAGTCATGGGTGCTGAACGTGCTGGCAAATGCCCGCCTCTATCAATGGGTGCAAAAGCTCGCCCGCCAGCGCCGCCAACGAAAGGCTGAAAAACTCGCCCCACACCCTTCTTCCTCCGACCTGCTTGTCGATGCCGGGACCGTTCCCCATCCGAAAACTCCAAAAACCGCTAGCGCGTGGCCAAAGGTGCTCCGCTGGCTCGCGTTTGGCGCGGGCGGGGCAGCCGCGGCTTGGGGCACCTACGTGATGGTGCGCCTGCTCATTCAACTTCCCCTCAAATACGATTCCGCCACCCACGCCGATTGGATCAGCGTCGTCCTCGCACTGCTGGCCTCATTCGCCCGCACCACTGCCGCCGTCGCCATCGGCGCGGCCTGGGCTTTGCCAGTCGGTATTCTCATTGGCCGTTCGCGCACCTGGTCCCGCCGGCTCCAGCCCGTCATTCAGGTTGTCGCCAGCTTCCCCGCACCCATGGTTTTCCCCCTGGTCATTCTCATTCTCAACGCGATCGGCATGCCGTTCACCGTGGGCTGCGTCGCCCTCATGCTGCTGGGCGCGCAGTGGTATATCCTCTTCAACGTCATCGCCGGCGCATCGGCCATCCCCCATGACCTCGACGAAGTCGCCGACGTCTACCGAATGTCGCGCCGCCAGCGCTGGACGCGGCTGTATATCCCCTGCGTCTTTCCCTACCTCGTCACCGGATTAATCACCGCCGCTGGTGGCGCATGGAACGCCACGATCGTCGCCGAGTTCGTGACATTCCGCGGCGGAACGCTCCGCGCGTTCGGCCTCGGCTCAATCATCAACGACGCCACCAACAGCGCCAACTTCTCGCTTCTGGCCGCTGGTGTCGTCACCATGGCGGTCTTCGTCGTGTTGCTCAATCGCTTTTTCTGGAAACGACTGTATCGCCTCGCGGAAGATCGCTACAGCCTCAACGTCTGACCCTAAAGCCCTATGGCCGAAGAATCACCCATCTGCGAAGCCCGCAACGTCTCGGTCACCTTCGACCCCGAGGGCGAACGCCTCGTCCTCAAAGACGTCTCCCTCGCCATCAACTCCGGGGAAGTCGTCGCCCTCCTCGGACCCAGCGGCTGCGGCAAAAGCACCCTCTTGCGCGCCCTGGTCGGACTGCTCAAGCCAACTTCGGGATCGATCCTCGCCCACGGCCAACCCCTCACGGGCATCCATCCCGGCATCTCCATCGTCTTCCAGAACTTCGCCCTCTACCCCTGGCTCACCGTCCGTGAAAACGTGCAGGTCGCGCTCAATGGCCTGGGCCTCGATGAGACCTCCGGCGCCGCCCGCGTCACGCGCTGCATCGATCTGGTCGGCCTCGAAGGATTCGAAGAAGGCTACCCCAAGGAATTGTCCGGCGGCATGAAACAGCGCGTCGGCATCGCCCGCGCCCTGGCCCGCGGCCCCGAACTGCTCTGCATGGATGAGCCCTTCAGCGCCCTCGACGTCTTCACCGCAGAGAGCTTACGCAGCGAAGTTTATCGCCTCTGGACCGGCGACACGGGCCACAACGCAACCGCGGCCGGTGCAGCTCGCGGCGGCGCCATCACCGGCGTCAAAAGCATCATGATGATTACCCATATCATCGAAGAAGCCGTCTTCCTCGCCGATCGCATCGTGGTCCTTGGCACCCGCCCCGGCCACATTCGTCAGATCGTCCCCAATCCCATCCCCCACCCGCGCGATTACAATTCGCCTGCTTTCCTGCAACTTGTCCAGCGCCTCCATGACATCATCGTCTCCGAGCATCTCCCCGAGCAGCCCACGACAACCGCCGTCGCCGAACAGGCCGGCGGAATTCCCTCGTGTGAACCGCTGCCCTCCGTCAACCTGGGCGAAGTCTTCGGCCTACTCGAAGTCATTCGCGACAACCGCGGCCAGATGGATGTGTTCCGCCTCGACAGCCTCACCGACTATGACTTCGGCCACACCCTCGCTGTCGTCAAAGCCGGCGAAATGCTCGAACTCCTCGACACGCCCAAGAATATGGTCCTGCTCACCCCCCTCGGCCGCCAGTTCCTCGACGCCGACATCAACGCCCGAAAGCTTACCCTCAAGGCCCAACTCCAAAAGCTCGGCGTCTTCCGCTTCGTCGTTCAGATCCTTTCTGAAGCCCGCGATAAACGCCTGCCCGAAGACATCGTTCAGGAAGAACTCGCCATCCGGCTTCCGACCGAAGACACAGAGCTTTTATTCACGACCCTCGTCGCCTGGGGGCGCTTCGCCGAGCTCTTCCGTTACGAGAATGCAGTCCTCTCGCTCGATTCCTGATCCACTACAGTCCGGTACGGCGCTTGCATTGCATTCCTTTGCATTAACAAAGGAGTCCGCATGACCACGCTCAACACGTTTGCCGTAGATGACAACAACCCCACCAACAGCCTTGACACACTGAATTCCCTGCTTCGTGGCGAGATATCCGCCGCCGAAACGTACAAAATGGCGATCGACAAAGTGTCCGAAGACACCTCCGCCAATGCCGGACTCCTCCGCGAAATCCAAATGGAGCACGGCCGCGCCGCTCAAGCCATTCGCGACCGCATCCGCGAGTTGGGTGGCCAAGCCGCCGATTCATCCGGCGCCTGGGGCGTCTGGGCTAAAACGGTTCAAGAAACCATGAATCTGTTTGGCGACACTTCCAGCATGAAGTCCCTCAAAGAAGGCGAGGAGCATGGTCTCAAGGAATATCAAAACGCCGTCCCAGAGCTCGACGCGTCGTCCGCCCAGCTAATCGCCAATCAATACATCCCCGCCCAGCAGCGCCACATTGATCTGCTCGATCAACTGATCAACTCAATCGGAAAGGCCTAGCGCCGCACGCTAATGGCCCCGCTCAATGACGGTGCGCGATTCAGCGCCATTGCATTTAAGTGGCACGGGTTTCTAACCCGTGTTTGGGGCAGCCGCGGGTCCAGCGCCGGGTCAGATGTGGGAAAACCAACTCGCCGAATCGGGCATTTCCGGGCAAAGAATCAGAAGGTTGTCCAACTGTCGAAACTTGG
>DAIRGS010000239.1:0-11099 GCA_036794395.1 Tepidisphaeraceae bacterium
GGCCGGAAACGGATAGGCCGCTCCTACGCCACCGCGCCACGTCTCGACTCTACCTCACCGCTTGTTGATCTCCCTCGCCCCGGCGCGCCTTTTGCACTCACTCCGCTGACCTCGCCAGGGACGGCTCATTTCGCACGGAGTCGCCATGGCCCTGCCAGTTCCGCTCAGCTATGCCGCGATGGACGCCAAGCTGGTGTCCTCGCTCCCACTGGGCGAACAGTGGCAGTATGAACCCAAATGGGACGGCTTTCGTTGCCTGGCCTTCCGGGATGGATGGTTTCACGGGTCGCGCACCCGGCGGGCCGAGCCGGTGGTCAACCGCCCGCAGCGCGCAGTGGCAGCCGCTGGATCCCACTCTTGTGGTTGAGGTTCAATACGATCATTTCACCGAGGATCGTTTTCGGCACGGCACCCGGTTTCTGCGCTGGCGTCCGGACAAAGCGCCGCGCAAATGCACGCTCGATCAGGTACGCCAGGAAACCCATGTGTCCCCATTGCATTTGATGACGCAACGAGTCGCAACGGCGGTCACTTAGCCCAGTTTATCAATCGAATTCGCCCAAGTTCGCAGGCGAACAATTTTCTTAAAACCTTGATTCAGTGGTCGCCGTAGTAAGTTGCTTCGCGGCGATCAGCGGACGAGACCGGTGTGCGGCGGACAAAAGTTTCCCGAATTAGGTGGCACTCTTATTGTTTTAGCCGCCCTTAATATGCTAATTTCCGCCTCTCCCCAGGGGGTTTGCTGGGTATCGTAGGAGTGGATGGACAGATGGATCGCAAGTCTTATCGCACGGACGTCGCGCTTCGGACAACGCAACTATTCTTTCGCAAGCCAAGGCCCTTGGCGATTGTGCAGGCCTTGGAGTCCCGCCGCTTGCTGTCCGCCGGACCTGTCATTGATATGATGGTGTTGTATACACCGGGCGCCATTGCCGCGACGGGCAGCGCCGGTGGTGTGAATAGCCGGATCGCCCATGCGATCGCCGATACCAACCTCGCACTTGCCAATAGCCAGGTCAATGCCACCGTCCGCCTGGTGTATGCGGGGCAGGTCAATTATTACGAATCCGGCTCCATTAACACCGATCTGGTCAATCTTCAGCAGGGCCGCGGCTCGTTAAATGGCATAAGTGCCCTTCGCGACCAATATGGCGCCGATCTGGTGTCTCTCTGGGTCGGCAATGGCAGCAGCGACGAAGCCGGCCGGGCCTATCAGCCCGATAGCTCCGCCACCGCCCAAGCCTCATATGGTTTCAATGTCGTGCAGGCGCGTTATGCGGAGGACAATTTCGTATTCGCCCATGAGATCGGTCATAACCTCGGAGCCGGCCACGATCGTTCAGATGCTTCGCCACGTAATATTCCTTACGCATACGGAAAGACCTTCAACCTCGGCAATTATCGCGTCGGCGATCTGATGTCCGATGGGGTGATCGAACGCGCCGGTTATTACTCGAACCCGAACGTGAGTTTTGAAGGTGTCTCGACGGGCAACGCGGATAATTCGAGCCAGCCGGCCGACAACGCGCGGGCAATGAATCAGTTTGCCGGGGTGGTCGCCAATTACCGGTCGTCAGTCGTCGCCGATGTGAATCCCCCCGCTGCCTCGCTGGAAGAAGTCACCACCAATCCCGCTCAACACACGCTGACCGTCAAGGTGGAATACGCCGATGACACCGCCATCAGCGTCGGCAGCCTGGGCACGGGCGATGTTCTGGTGACCGCACCGGGATTTCAGAAGCTCGCCACGTTTATCGGCGTGGATTTTTCATCGGATGGGGCGCAGCGCGTCGCCACCTATCGCGTCGATACCACCGGCTTCAGCTCCGACCCCAACGCCTACACCTTTGCCATCCAGCCCAACCGCCTGCGCGACATTTACAACCATGTTTCTGGGGCGGGCATTTTGGGGGCGCCGGGCGCTGCCCTGGCCGAGCGTGCCGGGCCGCGCCTCGTCACGGCATTCGATGCCGGTGCCATTAACGGAACCTCCAACAAATTCACCAATTGGATCGACGCCAACGCCCCCACTGCCTTCTACCGCTTCACTTTGACTTCCAACCAGGTCGTCACCGCCAATCTCACGGGCCTCTCGGGAAACGTCGACGAGTTGCTCGTCCAGGACCACAACGGCGATGGGCAGATTCAATCCAACGATATTCTCTCCTATCCAAGGCGCGCCGGCACAGCCCCCGAAACGATCACGATGACGCTGGCAGCCGGAACGTATTTCCTGTGGGTCGCCCCGCCCACGACCGGCATCGGTTCCTCTTACACGCTCACTCTCTCAGCCGTGTCTTCAACCTCGCCCACGTCGACCCCGCCCCCACCGCCCGCCATCCCCGCGGGCTCTATCTCCGGCGCAGTTTTCAACGACTACAATGCCAACGGTTACCGCGATGCCGGCGACGCGGGCCTTTCGGGATGGCTCATCTACGCCGACCTCAACAACAATAACCGCCAGGACGCGGGAGAACCGAGCACCACCACCGACTCCTCCGGCAACTACCGCCTCGGCTCCCTTTCCGCCGGCAATTACATCATCCGCGCCACGCCCAAATCCACTTGGCGCCAAACCACCCCGATCAACAATTGGGGCGTCCATGTCACACTCGCCACCGCCCAAAATGCCACCAACGCCCTCTTTGGTGAAACGCAGAAGGTGTGAGAGGTTAGTTATCCTTTGTCATTGATGGGTTGCACGGTATCAGGTTCGGTTTGTTATTGATCAACGAGTTTCTGCGCATTTGGAACGCGCCAACCTTCCGGCTAGATTGCCCGCTGCTTCATGCCGCCACCCGCGCTTCCATCCCGCGCCTATCTCGCCCTCGGCTCCAACCTTGGAGACCGTGCGGCGAACATACACGCGGCCTTAAAGCTGCTCGTCGGCCCCGAACTGCGAGTAACAAAACTTTCTACCTTTCTGGAAAACCCCGCAGTGGGCGGCCCCCCAAACTCTCCCGACTTTCTTAACGCGGTCGCCGAAATTGAGACATCCCTTGATCCCCACGCGCTGCTCGATCGCCTTTTAAACACCGAAGCGGAGCTTGGCCGGATACGAACTCACAAGTGGGCGCCCAGAACCATCGATCTGGACATCATCCTTTACGACAACTCAGTGATTCATTCTCCAAGGCTTAAGATTCCCCATCCGCTGATGCACCAGCGCGCTTTTGTTCTCCAACCTCTGGCCGAGATAGCGCCCGATGCCCGCGACCCCATCAGTAAGCAAACAGCCGTCGAGCTTTTAAAGCAATTCAAAGAGAATTCGCGACGGATCGATACAGATAGACACAGATGAAGTGTTGACATGGTCGCTGAAGCGACCACGCCATTTTCATGCTCGAATGTTTGGGTGGTTTTCAGCACAACGCGTTCATTCGCGTCCCCCTGTAGCAAACAATTCCGCTCCCACATACCCTGTGAATCATGGACGTCGTTCGAACCATCGCCGAAGCCCGAGCACGCCGAGCCCAGGACGCCACACTTGCCCTTGTCCCCACGATGGGCGCTCTGCACGCCGGCCACGTGTCGCTTCTTACCCTTGCAAAACAGCACGCGCCATCGGTGGCCGCCAGCATTTTTGTCAACCCCACGCAATTTGGCCCTCGCGAGGATTACAACAAATACCCGCGTCCTATTGAGGAGGATTTGGCCAAGTGCGAGCAGGCGGGCGTGGCTTGGGTCTTCGCGCCCGAAGCGGCGGAGATGTACCGGCCCAACACGGCCGATGTCACAATCGAGCTTCCGCAACTCGCCAATATTCTCGAAGGCAAACATCGCCCCAGCCACTTCTCCGGCGTATGCCAGGTCGTCGCCAAGCTCTTCAACATCATCCGCCCGGACGTTACGATCTTTGGCCAGAAGGATTACCAGCAACTCCGCATTATCACGGCGATGGTCGAGGCACTCGACTGGCCTATCAAGATCATCCCCGGCCCAACGGTTCGCGAAGGTGACGGCCTGGCCATGAGCAGCCGGAATCAATACCTCTCGGAAATTGAGCGCCAAAAGGCGTTGTCGATCAGCCGGGCATTGTTCACGGCCAAGGGCGAATACACCCAGGGCATCCGCCAAGCCAACCGCCTCACCACAACAATTCAAAAAATCCTGCTCGAACAGCATCTTTCGATCGATTACATCGCTTCGGTCGATCCGCAAACGCTCAAAACCGTGGATGTCGTGAATGGCCCGACAGTTCTGGCGATTGCCGCACGCGTCGGGTCTGTACGGCTGATCGATAACGTCATCATTGGGTAGCAAATACCTGGTAAAGCGTGCGGCTTTTCCCAGCTTACCCGTACGGCAGAGTTGGACTAGTTCCCGCTCTTTCACCAGCCTGAGCCGGGCATCCAACTTCCCACGATTTTTGCTCCCGTTCGACACCCGGCGCAGTGTATGATTCCATCCTCTTCGAATCATTGGATACCTTTTTTTATCTGGGAGTAATGCACATGAAAGTTCGTTGTGGCAACCGCAGCATCAAGGGCCATGGCCGGATGGTTGAAAAGTTGGAAGCCCGTGAATTATTGGCCGCCCATGTTGTGGGTTTGCCGGGGTCATTTCCGACGATTCAGTTGGCGATCGTCGCCGCCGCGCCAGGTGGCACCGTTACGGTTGATGCAGGCACATATCATGAATCCGTCGTGGTCGATAAGCCGCTCACGCTTCAGGGTGCGTCGCGCCAGCGGACGGTTGTCGATGGCGCCGCCACAACGGTGGGCCGTGTAACTACCCGGAGGACCAGCTTCACCATCACCGCCAATGATGTGAAGCTTGATGGTTTCACCATTCAGAACAATACAGACCCCAAAAATGGCGCGGGCGTGGTGATCGCTCCGAAAGTTGCCGGCACGAAGATCTTCAACAATAACATCAATCACAACGTCACGGGCCTGTACCTGGCCAGTTCGAGCAGTAAAGACCCCGCGATCATTCGCAATAACACATTCGCCTACAACAACAATCCCGGCCAGAACAATGGCCGCGGCATTTATACCGATGATGTCATCTCGGGCGGGTTGCTCACCGGCGTGGGCATCGACCACAACACCTTCATCGGAAATGTCGGCGATGGACGCTCCGGCAACCCCGAAGCCGCCATCGGTCTCGAGGCCGCTCAATCTGGGGAGCAGTTCAACATCGGCATTACCAACAATGTGATGATCAACAATGGCAAGGGCATCCTGATGTTCAATGCGAGCCTGGTCAATATCGCCAGTAACATCATCACCGGCTGCACCGATACCCTGAGCGCCGCTATCCGCGACGAGGGCAATGTCACCACCCTCGCCATCGTCGGCAACTCCCTGCTCTTCAACAAAGGGGCGGGCATCATGATCGATCAGAAGTTCGGCCTAGCCCCAAGCTCGAACATCACGATCAACAACAATAACTTCTTTGGCAACGCCAAGGGCGCGCTGGTCATCGCGACCGGAGGCGTCACGGATACTGTCAATGCGGAGAACAACTGGTGGGGCTCGTTCTTCGGCCCATCAAGTTCCGGGCAGGATGCCCTGATTGCCAACGGCAACCCCGTCGATTCAACGCCATTTAGCCGGTTCCCGATCTTCTAATCTCGAACCGACGGGCTGATTGAATACAACAATCCCCGGGCGAATCGATTCGCCCGGGGATTTTGTTTTTGCAGCCAGTTGGGCTGCGAGACGAGATTTAGCCTCACCCCTATGCCCCGATTTCGATCGCCGTCACCGATGCCGATGGAAACTCGATCTCCTTCCCCGCCTCAATCGCCATCTCCACCACCTTCATCGGATCCTCAGCAAATGAAACGATCTCTGCTTCCGGGCTCACCGCAATTTCATACTTCTTGCCCGTTCCCCACGTCAGCCCCTCAATCTCCAGCGCACACTGCACGCTTTTATTCCGATCGGTGTTGACCACGTGCAGATAGTATTTGCCCCCGGTTTTACTAGCCGTCACATCCAGTTCCCCCGGCCCTCCGCTCACTTTCACAAATTCCTTCCCATTATGCTTCCGGTAGAGCTCGGCAACCTTCCCCACCGGCATGATGTACGACTTCCCGCCCGGCGTCGGAATCATGATCACGTTGGTCTGCCAACGCGTTCCGCAAAAATCTCCAAGGTTCGCAATTTTCAGCAGATCCCCGTGCCGCTCGTGCAAATTCATGAACCGCGCGTACGCAACGCCCGTCGCCCAGGCCGAATTCAGATCACACCGGTTCCGCCCCTGCATGGTGAAGTGGCACTCAGTCAGCGCCAGCGGAAACGGATGACTTCCCATCTGCTGCCGCATCGTCGTGATTTTCTTCTCATGCCGTTTCACGCTGCCCATGAGCGCTTCCCACGTTGCCGACGGATCATGGCGAAACTCCCGATCGCTGAGCGGCTTACCCGGATCAAACAGATCGTGAAACGCCAGATAATTGATATGCTCCCCCGCCCGCTCAATCATCGTGGGCGCCCATCCGCTGTCTCCCCACCCGATCAGTTTGATCGAAGGATCTACCTTCTTCATCGCCCGGCTGAACTCAATCGTCTTCTCCACCGCCGCCGTCCGCCTCCAGCGCTGCGGACCATACGACGTTTCGTTCCCGAGCTGCCACACCTTGAGCGGCATCGGCTCGCGCCGCCCGTGGCTGATGCGCAGCGCATCGTTCGGATCATTGCAATAGCTCACCCACGCCGCCGCTTCGTCCGCATCACCCGCGCGCGATTCACCCAGCAGATTCTTCACCCACAGTGGATCTCCCTCGCCGCCAAAGTTCACACACATCAGCGGATCGGCCCCAACCTCCTTGCAAAAATCCAGGAACTCCCCCGTCCCCACCTGATTTGACTCGGTCCCTCCCCACTGCAAGTTGTGCATCGGCTTGCGCCCCTCACGCGGCCCAACACCCTCGCGCCACTTGTAGTATCCGCTGAACAACCCGCCCCACCGCATCATCGGCGGGGCAAGCTGTTTCGTCGCGGCCACCAGATCCGGGCGCCACCGCCGCAGCATGTGATCCCATGAAGCCTCCACCGACCCGTCCGTCGTCCCCAGCGGCTCCATGAACTGCATGTACAACCAGGGCGATAACTCGAATTCCGCGCGATTGGAAATGCGCAATGCACCGCGATCCGATTCCTGTGCACTGCCCACCCGCACCCCACCTAAAACCGCGGCTCCCGCAACGGCCATTTGCCCCAATACCTCTCGCCGCGACAAACCCGGATTGTTGTCAGATAGGTGTTTCATGGTGGATGCGATAAGCCTACCGCCACCCACCCTCCGCCGCTACGCGCCTCCACACGATTGACGTGATCTCACAATATTGTGGCTGCAGTTGCATCCCACTCCTTTGGCAACATCCGACGGAAAACATATGTAATAAAGCATGTCGAGGAGTGATGACGCCACACTCCCTTTGACGCTGAAGGCGATCAGCGCATTGGCGTGCTTGTGGGCAAATACATGAACCTCCGAAAAGTCGACGAACTCCGCCGATCCGGACGACTGCTGGAAGCCGAGTTGGTTTGCCGGAAGCTTTTGGATCCGCAACCGCAGTGCGCCGCCGCTCAACATTTACTGGGAATGATCGTCTTCCAACTTGGACGACGTTTCGAGGCCCTTGACCTTCTTCGTAAGTCGGTCCGGCAATCGCCGGGGAATCCTAACTTCCGAAGCAACCTGGGTGGTATCTTGGTTAGCATGGATATGGACGGAGAAGCGCTCGAACACCTTGAGGAGGCTCTTCATTTGCGTCCCGATTTCGCTCAAGCAATGGTAAACATGGGAATTGTGCTCGAGCGTTTGCAGCGATCGAAGGAAGCCGTCTCTGTGCTAATGGAGGCAGTTCGGCTCGCACCCGAGCAACCCCCCGCGCACACCAACTTGGCGCTGTCGCTCTTGCATGACGGCGACTGTCTTGCAGCCGAGGCAATCTGTCGGCAAGCCATCTGTAAGTGGCCGGGCTATTCGGTCCCGCACGACATCCTTGGCTTGGTGCTAACTGAGCAAAGGCGAATCGTCGAAGCAACGGAAGCATTCACTCGTGCGATTGCCATCGACCCACGAAGCCCTGACGCGCATGCTAATCTTGGTATCGCACTACTGGCACAGGGCCAATGGCAGCGCGGTTGGAAGGAGTTTGAATGGCGCCGCCATTTCAAGCCACAATTGCAGCGCCCAGGACGCACTTGGGCCGGCGAAGACCTCGCAGGCAAGACAATCCTACTGTATTCCGAAGGGGGTCTCGGTAATACAATCCAGTTCGCACGCTATATTCCGATTCTGGCGGATATGGGTGCAAAGGTTATCTTCCAATGCCATCCACGATTGTTCCGGTTTCTAGGAACCCTACGTGGTATTTGGCGATTTCACGGGAATCGAGTTCTCCCTAAATATGACCTGTACTGCCCGTTAATGAGCGTGCCGGCCATTCTAAGCCAGAGCGTTAGCCCAATTCCTGCCGAAGGTCCATATCTTCACGCAAACGACGAACGAATCGCACATTGGTGCAGATACTTGCGCGGTATCACGGGTTTGCGTATCGGCGTCTGTTGGCAGGGTGAGCAACGACTGGTCCGTCGACGAAACCGGTCAATCCCATTAACCGCATTCGCCTCACTTGCCGCCGGCGGCGGTACGACCCTGGTTAGTCTTCATCGCAACGCCTCGACAGAAAGCGCAATACCGCTTGTTGAGTTACCGGGATTGGATGACGGCGGAGCATTTGTTGACACTGCGGCAGTGATGAAGAGCTTGGACCTGGTCGTGACCTGTGATACATCGATTGCACACGTCGCCGGCGCGACCGGCGTTCCCGTTTGGGTGGCGCTACCCTGTTCGGCCGATTGGTGCTGGCAAATAGACCGCCACGACACCCCATGGTATCCCAACATGCGGCTGTTCCGCCTCGGACAGGCCGAAACATGGCACGAGCTATTTGAACGCATGGCGCGGGCATTAGCGGGACTTGCGCCGCGCGTATGATAACTCACCGAAATACGTTTTTTATCCGACGGCGCATCCGGCAGTTAAAAGGTCGTCGTTTCGTGGTGGCATGGCGATACTTCGACACGCTCGAAGAATACTCCGCAATTTTCCCTTGACAAGATTCTCAAAAGGCAGGAAATTGCTCAGTTGTCCATTTCAACTGCAAGCTTAATATGCAGAGCGAAAAAACAAAAACTGTCCGCTTTCGCAGGGAAATACTTGCAGTTCGTCACTTCTGAATTTCCGTTCGGAAAGATCGGGTGTTGCAATGGTCATACACACGTTGAGTTGGCGAAACTTCCACCACTCTTTTACAAACCGTAAGGCTACCGGAACGCGATGCATTTGCGGAAGCAATGGAGCACCGCCGGTTGCTCAGTAGTGTCGTGTTGAATGGAACAGTCGGCGATAACCAGTGGCTCATCCGCCTGAATCCCAACGACATCTCCGACGTCCAGTTTTTTGCAGGTGATCGCCGGGGCAGGCTGCTTGAAGAGCACCCACGAAACGACGTTACCTCGTTGACCATTGAAGGCGGTTCCGGCAACAACGTCCTTACCGTTGACTGTTCAAACGGTGTTCCCTTGACCTCCGGGGTACTGAAATTCGACGGCACCGCCGGAACACAGTCGTTAAAGCTAATTGGAAACAATGGCGTCGACGTGAAGTTCCTCCCCGCCGCACAAAATGGAAGTGGTAATGTGACTGCGGCAGGCGTCTCTCTCGCCTACACTGGCGTGCAGCGACTATTCGCGGACTCATTCAACACCGCGACCCTTGCCACGCCGACCGGTTCAACTAGCCTCGATGTCATCAACCAGGGCGGCGGCATCATCTCAATGGACGGTCGAAGCGGTGCCACCGTTCTGACTCCGATTTCCGTCCAACACATTCGGAAGCTCGTTATCGACACGGCCGCTACGACGCCTCGCGGCAAAACGCCACAAGACGTCAATGTCACGTTGGCTGGTCAGCCCGCCCCCAAAAGTCTCAAATTGGTGGAGCTTGACTTCGGTCGCGGCCATAACACCATTACCGACGGTGCCATGGAGGCCACAGTTAAAACTCACGTCGCTCGTTTTGGCACACTCGACGCGGAGGTGGACTTCAACTCAACGCTGAACCCGCTGGGACGCCAACGCTTCGATAGGTTGTATCTCCAAGACACGAGCACGCTGCGCTTGGCTGGCGGAGCCGGGCAGGTCGTGCGGATAGGTCGACTCGGCCGGGCCCCAGGCACCTCGCAGGACCGAGGCAGAGGCACATTTATCGTCAACCCGAAACTGCTGCCAGCATCAGAAATCTATGGGGCGCCGTCGATCGTCGATGTTAACACCTTCGGACCTGGAGACGATGACTACGCCCCGGCGCCTTGGATTAACGTTCAGTGGGCGAATCCGTCGTTCGAGGTGTGCTACAATCGATATCTCGTCCAGCACGTCATCTTGACCGACCCGGATACGAGCCCTAGTAACACTGGATCGGGAAAGGGTAACGACAATTATTGGGAGGCGTGGACGATCAGCCGCGATGGTACAGTCGGTGGAGGCGCTGAAGTTGACCACATGGAGCCCTCCGATGCCGCTGCACTATGCACGGGGGGCAACTACACCGTTGAAGGGTGGGCCTACATTTATGACGACACCGACAATCAACTCAGCTTCCCGGACCATGACCCGAACGCCGGGGGGCTTCCGACGAGCACGACAGCGCCATCAGGAGGCACGGACTCTGGTGCGTATCATCACGGGGTTTTTGAGGATTGGGAGGACGAGTACGACAATGTTAATTTCTGTTATTAATTCCGATGCTGTCAATCGAACGACCATGTGTTAGTTTACTCGCGTGCACTCGCAGCCGAATTCGCGATAAGGGTTTTGATGGCATTCCACGCATGCTGCAAGAGTCGCTTGGCCCGCTTGGCAGTTGCCGGCATAATGTTGTTCTTCGCCACCCCCTCGATCGGTGGTGATTCCCCTGCCCGAGACGACTGGGACATGCCGTCCCTTCTGGCGTTCTACCGGGAAATGGGATTGCCGCTTCCGCCAGCGGGGGCGAAACTGGTTCAGGCCCCACAAAGTACCACTAGTGCTCTGTCACACAATGATTTTAGGGTAGACCGACTTCAGCTTGACCCG
>DAIRGS010000240.1:0-11062 GCA_036794395.1 Tepidisphaeraceae bacterium
GAAGTGAGGGAAGGGGATAAGGAGCAGCCTCCGAAACTGTCACACACCCCTGCGCGCCCGACAACCCCTCACTCGACAGTCCGGGTCGACGGTAAAGTCGCAGGGGCAGTCGTTGGCCCATCCGCAGGTACCGTCAACCACGCATCCCACGTCTTCTCAATCCACTCCTGCCCCGCTTCCTTCTCCGGCCGCAACGAAAACATCGCCGGATACACCTCGGGCTTGGCGGGATCCGCGCTCAACACCATAAAATGCACCACGCCGCCAAACGGCTTGGCGCCCACACCCGCCGATAGAACCAGTGTCACCTCGCCCCCCGCCGCCAGCACCTCCGCGCTGGTCGCACTCACGCCCTCCGGCAACCCCGTCGCCACAACCACCAGCCCACCGACGTGCCCGTCCTTACGACTCACTTTCACTTTCACCGCCGTCGCCGCGCCGCGAACCACCCGATACGTCTGACTATCGATCAGCGCCTCAACGCTCGGCCGGGGTCGTTTGATCCCAAGCCGGTAAACGTAGTCAGGCCCACCCTTATGAAACAGATCCGCCAGAACGACTGAATAGCGCCCGTCCGCCGGAGCCGTCCAATCCAGCGCCGGGTCCGCCGGCCCCCCGCCCCCGTTGGCACTGGCCAGCAACTTCCCTTCACTGCTTTCAATCCGCAAGACCGCATCCAGCATCGAGTTCATCGCGCCCGCGCGCACCTCAAACCGCAGCCGCTCGCCCTTCTTCGCGTCAATCCGAATTCGATGCTGACCGCCTGGCGCCCCAATAAGCCCTGAAATATTGACCGGCAGAGGCACTACGACATCCGCCTTGCGGGCCTCGCTGTCGAGCCATTCCGGTTCATCCCCCACTTCCACCCGCAGCCAGCCGTCGCCACCTGGCGCCGGAACATTCAGATATTTCTCCACGCTCGTTATTGAATTGGCATCGACGCTCAACTCACCGCCAGTCCCCGACGCCGACAAATTCCACCCCAGCAGCCGAAGCGTCGCAGTGCAATTCCTCCGAACCCCGCTCGGCATGCAAAAATGCCCGACAGGCCCAGTCGTCAGATGGAGCCGGTAGATATCGGCCCGGCCTCCGGCCAATTTCACGTCCGCCGCCGGTGGATAGGCAAACGCCGAAACCCGAACCACGTACCGTCCCGCCTTATCGGCACGAAACGCCAGCATCGGATCAATGCCAAGCCCATCATGCGCGAAGCCTACTTCGATGCCGTCCGCATCAAGCACATGCAGCATCGGATCAATCGGTGAACCAAGCCTCCGTCCCTGCACGCTGGCCACCAGGCACGCCCCGGCCTCAAGCTCAACTGCGTAGCAATCCACATCGCCCGGCTTATCGAGCCGTCCATTGATCGTCACCGGAAGCTTCGCCACAACCTGAGCCTTGCCAAGTTGATCGTTCGGCTCAACCTCCATCACCTCGGGCCCATCACCAATCACAAAACAGCGGAGGTCCGATGCTCCATCGTCTCCATACAGTCGAATTAAATGGGGACCAATGTTTACGTCTTGATCGATTTTAAAAGTAAGTGATCCCGTCGCTTCGCCCGCGCTAACATGAATCCCCGGAGCATCCACCCACACGTGAACCGGCCACTTCTCAAACTTTCCAGTGGCGGTTACGGCAACAGTGCTCCCCCGTTGCCCACCCCCCGGAAACAGATAATCAAGTACGGGCGCAGCCGCGTTCGCACGCGCCCCCATCGCAATCAACACCGCCCCAGCAAGCATCCATTCTTCAAGCCCCGAAAACGTCCATCGCCCGCGCCTCAAGCGAATAGTTCCTTGATCGGCTGCCCCCCGGTCACCAGCTGCACCGGCCGACCCGTATTGGTGTGCAGAAGCTCAGTCGGATCAATCCCCATCTTCATGTAAAGCGACGCGGCAAAGTCCTCTGGCGAATGAACATTATCGCACGCGTAGTACCCATTGGCATCCGTTGCCCCAATGACCTGCCCACGCGGAATTCCCGCCCCCGCCGCCAGAATCGACATCGCGTGCGGCCAATGATCTCTTCCCGCGTCCTTATTCACCTTGGGCGTCCGGCCAAATTCCCCAAGGCACAGCACCAGGGTCGAATCCAGCAGCCCGCGCTGATCCAGATCCGTAATCAGCGCCGACAACCCCTGATCCAGACTCCCCGTCTGCGGCCCCCTAAAGCTCTTGAAAATTGTCTTGTGATGATCCCACCCGCCGCTGTAACACGTCACAAACGAAACCCCCACCTCAACCAGCCGCCGGCACAACAGCAGCCGCTGTCCGAAATCAGTCCGGCCATACTGATCGCGTACCGCATCGGATTCCTTCGAAATATCAAACGCCGCCTGCGCCTCGGGCGAAGTCACCAAACTCAGCGCCTGCTGATAATTCCCATCAAACCCAACCGCCGGGTCGTCGGCCACTTCACCAAGCCGCGCCAGCCGATCCAGCGATTGCCGAAGCTGCTGCCGGCTCGTCTCCCGCCCCTCGGCGATCTGCGACGGCAACACCACATCGCGCACGCGGAAATCCGCACGGTTTGGCGATCCCTTAATCACGAACGGCGCATGCCGTGCACCCAGGAAATTCGGCCCGCCCGATCGCGTCATCTCCGGCGTGGTCATATACGCCGGCAGCCCATTATGAATCCCCCGCTTCCATGAAACCACCGACCCATACGACGGGTGAAACGTCACAAACGCCCCGCACCCCACCGGCACCGGCGTCGGCGCGCCCGTCATCATGTAGTGATTGCCGCCCCCGTGATTCGGATCTTTGTGACACACCGAACGAATCACCGTGAACTTGTCGGCAACCTTCGCCAGCTTCGGAATCGATTGCGAAAAATGCACCCCTGGCACCGCAGTCGGAATGGATTTAAGCTCACCCCGCACATCCATCGGCGCATTTGGTTTCGGATCAAACGACTCAAAATGGCTCGGCCCGCCATCCAGCCAGATCAAAATACAGTTGACCGTATTCGCAGTCGCCTTGCCCTGCGCCAGCGCCGCCTCGGTTGCCGCTGCCCGCCGCTGAATCAGATTCACAAAGCTAAGGCCAAACAGCGCCCCCACCCCCAGCTGAAGGAAATCCCGCCGCGGCGTCCCTTCACAATTGCGACTAAGTTCAGCCATTGTCAGTCCTTTTCGCCGGCACCCTGTAATCATTAGGCCCCCACGACCGATTCGTTGAAGGCCTAATGATTGAACACAAACTCCGCCGAGTTAAGCAGTGCCCACATGACATCCTCAGTCGCACTTTGCCGCGTCGCACCCGAAGCACTGAACGCGCCCATCGCAATCGTCCGCTCCTCATCTGTCGGATATCGGCAATACACCGCCAGATACAGTTCCGTGACAATCTCCGCCGGCGACTTAGGCCCTTTGGACAACAGCGCCGCCCGTCCGCTCGAATCGGTAATCTTTGCCGTAAGTCGAGTTGAATTCATCAGGTGCAGTGCCTGCACGATGCTCCCATCCCGATCCCGTTCGCAAGGCGGGTCCGCAGAGGAATTCGGCCGGGCGAACGCATCCAGAAAATCTGACTCCAGCCGATTGTTCCACACCAAGGCCGCCCGGCTCCCCGGCGCTAAGCCCGGCAACGGTTCCGAAACACCCGTCACCTCGGTCACCGCATCCAGCAACGCCTCCGCCGAGGGCCGATGCCGATACCACCGCGAAAAGTTTTTCGTGTCCCGCAAATTGCTCTCATTCGCCAATGAGCTCGTTTGATAGGTCCGCGATCGAAGAATCGTCCGAATCAGATGCTTGATGTCGAAGCCATGCGCTACGAAATCATTGGCCAGCGCCGCCAGCAGCGCATCATCTGTGGCTGGATTTGAGATCCGCAAATCATCCACCGGCTGAACGATGCCCCGCCCCATCAATTCACCCCATACCCGATTCACCAATGCCCGCGCAAAAAATGGATTCTCCGGCCGCGTCATCCATTCAGCCAGCGCCTCGCGCGGATCGTGCGATTCATCCAGCTTAACCGCCGGCCCATCAAGCGCCCGCGGATGCATCACTTCCCCGCTCACGGGATGCGTCAGTTCTCCCCCAGGTGCAAACCACACATATTCCGCCTCCCCCGAAATCGGCGCGGAAATCCCCTGTCCTTTTCTTTTCAGCTCACTGAAAAACGCCGCGAGCTGATAAAAATCGTCCTGGCTCCATTTCTCATTCGGATGGTGATGACATTTGGCGCACTCAAGCCGAACCCCCAGGAAGACCTGGCTGAATAGCGTCGTCAGATCCGCCGGCTCCCGTCGATCCCGGTAGATCACCACCGGCCCATCCCGATGCGTGCTTCCCTCGGCTAACACAATCTCCCGCGCAAACTGGTCGTATGGCTTATTCTGCCGGAAGCACTCTCGCAGCCACTGATCAAAGATATAGACGCTCTTAACACCCACTCGAAACGGATTGGGCCGCAGCAGATCCGCCCACTTGCCCGACCAGCAGTCGCCATATCGCGGGTCGGCCAGCAGTTGATCGATCAGCTTTCCCCGCTTTTCAGGATCATGGCTTTCAAGAAACGCCCGGCTCTGTTGTGGCGTAGGCAGTGTTCCAACGACATCCAGTGATGCCCGCCGCAGAAACTCCCCATCACTGCACGTCCCTGATGGCAAAATCCCCAGGCTTTTGAGCCGCTCATGCGAGAGCCGATCGATAAAATTGTTTACCGGAAGCGACGCATACTCCGAGTCCGGCAGCAACTGATCCGTCGGAACCGTGATGCGCGCCACATCCACCAATCCCATGTATCGCGCAACGATCGCCGTCTCGCCCGTGACAGACCCGGTGCGGGCAACCCCGTCTTCGCTGACCTTCGCCACTTCCTTGTCATTGCTGATGAAATCCGCCAACTGCGTCACATCGCGCGAAGTTCCATCCGAATACCGCGCCTTCACATGCAGCGGCTGAACCACGCCCCGACCATACCGACCCTCCCGCGGTTGAACGTCAATCCCCACCAATGCCGCCTCGCCCGGCCGAGCGAACGGCATCCCTTCTTCGATCCACCGCACCAGCAGGTGATACCCATCCGAGTCCTTGTCCAGCCGCCTTCCACCGCCGTGCTCCACGCTCAACGTAGGCTTCTTCAACAACAAGCTCTCTTCCGGAGCGGCTGCAAATACTCGCCGACCACCCGCGCTTTTCACGATCGCGCGAAAATCCGATTTCGGGTCATAAGCGAACACCGACAACTTGAACCCCGATTGCCCCGAAGGCTTGGCATGACACGACCCCGCATTACACCCCGCCCGACTCAAGATCGGCATCACATCGTTCACAAAACTCACCGTCGCCGGCGCTGAAGCGCCCGTAACCTTCTCCCCAGCCAAAAGTTTTTCGGCCAGTTTGGTTGTTGCCGACGACCACGTATAAACCAGCCCATCGTGATCCCCGCCATAGATTGTTCCATCCCGACCCACCGCGATCGACGACAACACATCAGCCGCCCCGGCAAATGTTTTGACGGCGCTGTCCTTGTTGTCTATCGATGAGAATCGCGCCACCCCATCTTCTCCGCTCGAAACCAGCACCTTGTCATTGACCCAGGCCAGATCCGTAATCCCCGCCGGGCTCGTCAGCAATGCAGTCGTCTGCTCATGCGTCTTGCGATCCCAGATCTTAATTTCCCGATCGGCCCCGGCCGACGCGATCAATTTGCCATTGGGGCTCAACACCACCGACATCACCTGCGCAACATGTCCTTCAAATTTCGCCAACTCTTTTCCGGTGCCCAGATCCCACGCTTTAACGAACTTATCCGCCCCTGCCGTATACAACGTTCCGTCCGCCGCCATCTTCATCGAAAACACCGCGTCCGCATGCGCCACCCAATCATTGAGCGGCTTCCCATCCTCCACACTCCACACGCGTATAATCCCCGGAAACGCCGGCTCCCCTCCACCGCCAAGAATCCGCTGCCCGTCCGGCGTAAACGCCACCGCCGTCACCCGGCCGGCAAAACCACCTAAAGTTCGAAGAGGCTCGGCGCTCTTCAGATCCCACAACCGAATCTGGCGAAATCCCCCGGACGCAAGCACAGACCCGTCCTCACTCCATGCCAGCGAAAAAACCATCTCGTTTGGAGTAAACGTTTCAAACTCAACCGGCCGGTCCTTCTTGGTGAGATCAAACACCACAATCCGATCCCCCCGCCCCACGGCCAGCCGCTTCTGGTCGTGCGACAAACACACCGCCAAAACCGGCCGGTAGTCGGCGGGCAGCGCGCGAAGCGTCACCGGCCTGGTCGTCGGAATCGCCGCCACGCTTCGTGACAGAAGAATCTTTTCATCCCAGGCCGCCCCCGCGGCAATCCATTCCCGAATCGTCGCGACCTCCGCCCCGCTCAACTGATGCTTGGGCGGCATATGTGGATCGGCCTGCGACTCCAGCGCCGTCGCCAGCATACTTTCCCCCGGCCGCCCCGGAACCAGCACCTTCCCATCATCGCCTCCCGCCAGTGCCGCCGGCCTTGAAGCAAGCGTCAGCCCGCCCTTCTTCTTCTCCGGACTGTGGCACGTGTAACAATTCTCCCGCAGAACGACCATCGCCCGCCCCGTCAACTCCTCCGATGCCCGCGCCGCAGGTTGGGCCTCGGGAATCGATGCCGTAACCGCCTGCCCCGCCGCCGGCACCCCGGTGCTCAGCACCATCCCCACCAGCCCGAAAAACCATCCGGCACGCCCAACCATATTGAGCAGTACCCACAAAAGCTCTGGGTGTGGCGTGCTCGACACCGCAACCATTCATCCCCAATGTGATGTCAAAACAGAAATGGGGCGCGCTGAGACGTTTTGGGGCGCGCCCAACGAGGTGGGGGCGCGCCCCATTTCCAGTTGGGTAACCCACGATCGAGCCGCAATGCCGCGTTTCAGCCCAGCCATGACAACCACTTGCGCACTCTTTGGGTGTCGGCAAATCTGGCGGAGCGGTGACTTTAGGGAAGCTTTCTGACACGATAACGTACTAAGAGCGTGGCGGGGTCATGAGAGAGGGTCTATGGACTGGTGGCGGAGCGACGCGCGTCGACGGAATGCTAAGGGTTCGCGCAGTTTTGGACGGCTGAGGCCGCCCGAGGTGCTGGAACCACGTCGCCTGCTGGCGGCCACCACAGTTTCGTTCGTATCGCCCGTCGAAACGTCAATTACCGGGACCGGCGCGCCCTCAATTGCCGTGGGCATAGGGGATGTCAACGGTGACAACATCCCCGATTTTGTAGCGCTGGGCGGTGCAAGTGCGTTGGGACTGGCGTTTGCGGCACAGCCGTTTACTTCCAGTTCCGCGGGCGTGTTTACACCTTTAAATCCAGTGATAGCGGGTGGCCCCGCGATTGCCCTGGCCGATTTCACGGGGGATGGAAAACTCGATCTGGCCACCCCGGCGGGGGTATTGGCCGGCAACGGCGACGGAACGTTCAAGGCTGCTGTCACCGGATCATTTACCGAGCCCCCCAATGAAGTGGGATTCTTCACCGGCGATTTCAATGCCGACGGAAAGCTCGATCTGGCCGTCGCAACCTACAACGCATCGGGTGCCACCCCGATTATTGGTTTAAGCGTCTTGCTGGGCAACGGCGACGGCACATTCAAAGCTCCCGCAAATACAACGCTTCAGACAAAAACCGGGCTGACCCAGAACGATGCAAAGATCGTCACCGGGGATTTCACCGGTGATGGCAAGCTCGATATCGCAACCCCCTTTGGCCTGTTTGCCGGCAATGGCGATGGAACCTTCAAGGCGGCACAGGCATTTCCGGTAACAGCCTCCACCACGAACCCGGTTCTCGCCGCCGGCGATTTCAACGCGGATGGCAAACTCGACCTCGCAATGGTCACCACCGCATCCACGGCCGGCTCAGTCGAGCTCTTGAAAGGCAACGGCGACGGGACCTTCAGCGATGGCGGCAAAATCACCGTCGCCAGTAGCGGCACGGTGACAACTCTGACAGCCGTAGATTTGAATGGCGACGGCGTCGCGGATCTGGTGGCGGGCACAAATCCGCCTACCGCGACCGGCAACACCCCATCGACCGCCACGCCAAACGTGGTAACGCTTGTGAACAGCGGCACCGGAACATTCGCAACCCCGTCAACTTTCGGCGTAACCGGAACGCCGTTGAGCATTTTGACAGGCGACATCAATAAAGATGGCCTCCCTGACATCCTGAGCTTTGACGCCGTGGGCGGCGCGGCAGCCGGTGCAAGCACCTTTAACGCGGGCACAGTGGCCTTACTGATGAGCAAAGCGGTTGCCGGTACAGGAACAGGCACAGGAACCGGTACTGGAACTGGGACAAGTACGGGAACGGGAACTGGTACCGGAACGGGAACAGGGACTGGTACAGGCACAACCGCCGCCGCGACGGCTGTTGGCGTTCGGCCTCCAGACTTAAGGCTTCAGGTCAGTCCAAAACAGACCACTATCGTCTCGGGCACACAGATCATCCTCACCGTTTCTGCGACGGCGATTCACGGCCCGACCATCCCAACCGGAACCGTGACGTTCCTGGCCGGTACCAGGTCATTGGGCACCGCCACGCTCGATGCGACAGGGAAAGCATCGCTCACCGTCAAGAATCTCCCGATCGGTGTCCAACCGCTGATTGCAACTTACGCCGGCGACACGAACTTCAACATCGCCACCTCCAACCGAATCCGAGAAGTCGTCGTGTCGTCCCTGGACAGCACACCTTCATTAATCCCGACGCTGGGGAAGGTGAAGCTCACCAAAGGCTTTGTCGCCGGCGATACCGGCTTCGCCCAGATCACAATCACCAATGCCGGCAACGCGACTGCGACCGGACAGGTAGCCGTCAGCCTTTATGCGTCACCGGATGGAACCATCGGGTCGTCTGCGATTCCTCTCAACGGACTTTCAGATCCAAATCCGGTGATCAATCTCGGCCGTGGTCAACGAATCACACTTCGTGAGCGGTTCTCGACCAATGACGTGACGGCCGGCACCTATACAATCGTCGCTCAGCTCACCCCCGTATCTGGATTGACGGCCGACGAAGTTTCGGCTTCCGTTCTAAGTACCTCCACAAACTACACCGCCGTCGCCAACGCATTCGGCAAAGTCGGCGCGCACAACCTCTCGGCCACACTCACCGATGCGTCAAATAACACCGCGGTCGTTTCTCTTTCAGGGCCCGGCCTGGGGTCATACACCGAAACCAATGGCGTTGTGGATCTCAGCGTCTCTGGCACGACCGTTCGCAGCGCGCTGACAATCGCATCTGCGGGCCCATTTAATCTCGACGGCATCATCGTCAGCGGTGGTCTGGGCAGCCTCACCGCCGAGCACACCGCGATCTCCGGGAATTTGACGATCCTCGGTCGCGTTCCCTCAATCACCGTGGGCAGTGTCTCCGGCGGAACCTGGGCTGTTGCGGGCGGAATCGGATCGCTGAAGATCCTGGGCGATCTCACCGCCGCAAGCATCTTCGCCGGAGCCAACTCTGGAACAGATCACGTTTTGGGTAATGCCGACGATACGTTCCTGGCCACCCAGATCATTTCGATCTTTGTGGGCGGCTCCGATACCTCGTCCATCATCGCCGCCGGCATCGCACCGACCGACGGCATCAATGTCTTCAACGGCGTCACGCCCATCCCCGGCGGAAAGATCAACTCGATTGTCGTCCGCGGAAGTCTGGATGCCAGTTCGCGCATTCTGTCCGCCGCATTGCCCAAAACCGCCTCGCTGACCGGCGCGCCGATCGGCACCACCTCGGATTCACGTTTCCAGCCCTGATCGATGGGTCTTTTCTCAATCCGATTTCTCATCCACAAACTCTTCGGATTCCTCGCGCGCCCATTTCCGCTCGTCGCCATATACAATCATCCGAACGGGGTCGGCAGATCGGCTGACCGCACCTTGGCGTCATCATGGAGGTGAAGCGTGTTCGGAATCCGATTCATGAAGGCCAGTCCGACGACGTATGTGCTGCACTATGTTCGGGGAAAGCTGGCGCGGGAAGGGCCGGGGTTGTCGTTTTTCTACTACGCGCCGGTTTCGACAATCGTGGCCGTTCCACTCTCCAGCGGCGACGTCCCGTTCGTGTTCAATGACGTCAGCGCGGATTATCAGTCGGTCACGATCCAGGGCCAGATTTCATATCGTGTCACCGATCCAAAACTGCTCGCGCAACTGCTGGACTACAGCGTTCATCCGAGCGGCAGATACGTTTCGGAAGATCCGCGCAAGCTCGAAGAACGCCTCGTGCAGGTCACACAGGTACTCGCCAACGCGGTCATCCACCGCCTCAAGCTGCGCGATGTTCTGGTGGCTCATGAACAATTGGTAGCTGAGGTACTCGAAGGCCTGAAGAAATCCCCATCGATCACCATGCTCGGCGTGGAAATCCTTGGGTTGTCAGTCCTTTCAATCAAACCCTCCCCCGAAACAAGCAAAGCCCTCGAAGCCGAGGCGCGCGAAGGCGTGATGCGGCAAGCCGATGAGGCCATCTACGCCCGGCGCAACGCGGCCGTCACGCTCGAACGGCAAATTCGAGAAAGCGAACTGAATACTGAAATCGCTGTCGAAGAAAAGAAACGCCAGATCCGCGAAACCCAGATGGCCGCCGAGATTTCCCTCGAACAGCAACGCGCCCAGTTGATCAACAAACGCGTGGAGAACGACAAGCAGGAAGCAGACAGCAAAGCGTATGCACTCAACGCGATGATAACCCCGTTGCGTGATTTGAACTGGCGCACACTGATGGCGCTCAGCGCCGGGCAGGTGGATTCGAAGCTGGCCATCGCAATGGCGTTCAGGGATTTGGCGGAAAATGCCGAGAAGATCGGAACGCTGAATGTCACGCCCGACTTGCTGAATACCCTCCTGGATCAGAAGACCGGCGGACGAGCCAAGTAATTGATACCTGCGACCCCATGAGATGGGTACCGAGGTGCCATCGTGCGTAAGTCGACCGATCCAAAGATCGTGATAGTCACGCGCCAGACCCGGATGAAAGCCCTGCGCGGGAAATTCGCGACACGCGGCCTGGCCAAGTTTGCGATGATGCGCGCCCGCGAACTAGAGCTTTCGAAG
>DAIRGS010000241.1:0-10973 GCA_036794395.1 Tepidisphaeraceae bacterium
CGCAAATGCAGCGCGCCCTACGAATCGATGCGGCGCGCGGCGTCGAAGTCAGATAGGTACGCGATCGAAACGGGGACGCAGCTAGTTTAAAAACTAGCTGCGTCCCCGTTTCGATCGATTTATTCTGGACGATAAACAATTCCCAAAATTAAGTTCGCATGTGCGGCCTGGGAGGCTGCGTTCATCAGCTCATCGCGCACGGTATTGGATTCGTGTTTTCGTGTCCTTCATTCGAGCACTTGAATGGGCGCGGGGGCTTGGCCGGCGGTGTGGGTGGTCCACATTTGCTGGAAGGCGTGTTCGAGATTTCGGACGAAGCGTGGGGTATCGAAGAGGGGGGCGGTTGCGCGGGCGGATTGGAGGCGCGTGCGGAGTTGGTGGGCTTCGGCGGGAGTCTGGGCGAGACGAACGGCGGTTTGCTCGTAGGTTTGGAAGTTGGGGACGATGAGGTCGGACTGGCCGGCGGCGTTGATGACGCTGGCGGCGACTCGGGAGGCGAAGGTGTTGCCGGGACAAGTGAGGACCGGGAGGCCGGCCCACATGGCATCGGCTGTGGTGGCGTGGGCGTTGTAAAAGTGTGTGTCGAGAAAGAGATCGGCCAAGCCGAGGCGGGCGAGGTGATCGGCTTTGGATTTGACGTGAGTTGAGAAGATCAGGCGTGTTGGCTCGATGCCGCGGGCCTCGGCGTGCTTGCGGAGGTTGGATTGGGCGGCGAGTTCGCGAATGCTGAGCCATGCGACGCTGCCGGGCGTTTGGGAGAGGATTTTCATCCACACGTCGAAGATGCCCGGCTCGATTTTGGGGGCGTTATTGAAGCAGCAGAAGACAAAACCGGTTTCGGGGAGGCCTTGCTGTGCGCGCGGGGGTTTCTCCGAAGTAATGGGCTGATGATTGTCGGTGATCATGAACGAGTGAGGGAGCCGGACAATTTGCTCGCTGAAGTCGGATGAGCTTTGCGGCGGAGCGACGACGGGATCGGCGATGAGGTAGTCGATGAAATCGGCGCCCATTGTGCCGGCGTAACCGAGCCAACTGACTTGAATGGGGGCGGGGCGGAGGGCGAGGCAGGCAGTGCGGGCCAGGCCGGTGAAGCCCATCAGATCGACGAGGATATGGATGCCATCGGCGCGGATGCGGGCGTTGAGATCGGATAGCGGAACGCCCGCAACTTCGTGAAAGAATTCGCTGCCGCGTTCGATGCGCTGGCGGTAGGCGCTGGCGTCGTTGGGGCCGAATGAATAGGTGTGGATTTCGAAACGTTTGCGGTCATGCAGGCCAAAGAGTGGGGAGATGAGATGGCCAACCGGGTGATCGTAGAAATCGCGGGAGAGATAGCCGATTTTAATTCGATCCGTGTTCGTGGGAGGGCTGGCAGGAGCTGACGCGGTACGTGCGGCGACGCGCTGGACTTCCTGGGCGTAGCTTTGGGCGATGCGGAGTTGCTCGGCACCGTTCCATGGAAGAGACATGGTGTGAAGCGGATGGAGCGAAGGGGCGCGGCTGGCCTGCATTTCGCGATCGGCATCCGAGCGAAGGCGGGCAATTTCGCGATCGCGATCGGTCCAGTCGCAAAGCTCCTGTCGGACGCGGAACCGATGAGCGAAGGCCTCGGCGGAGTCGGGCTGATATTGGAGGGCCTGATCGAAGACCTTGCGCGCCTCATCGAGGTGGCCGAGCAGACGAAGGGCTTCGCCGAGGCGCAATCGGGAGGGATTGTCATCGGGTTTGTTTGCGATGGCGGCCTGGAATGTTCGCACTGAGGCGGCGACCTGGCCCATGTCGAACAGGGCCTGGCCAAGCTGAGCATGCGCGCGGGCGTAGTTGGAACGGAGTCGGATGGCTTCCTGCAATTCGGCGACCGCACCGACGGGATCGCCGAGAGCGAGCAACGCGTTGCCGAGATTGAAATGGGCTTCGGGATAATCGGGGCGGATGGCGAGTGCGGCGCGAAATCGCTCGGCGGCCTCGCTGCTTTTCTGCTGGGCCTGGAGGACGGCGCCGTAGTTGTTGTGGGCGGTGGAGTACTTTGGATTGATCTGGATCGATTGAGCAAGTGATTTGACGGCTTCTTCGAAGTTGCCCAAAACATGATGCGCCCGTCCAAGGTTCATGTGAGCGCGCTCGTAAGTTGGGCGGATGGCGATGGCGGCGCGAAAGGACTCAAGCGAGGCGGCAGCGTCGCCGGTGTCGAGAAGGATTTCGCCCAGGGCATTGTGGGCGGTGGCGAGATTGGCATCGAGGCGGATGGCGGTGCGGAAGCTTTCAAGGGCTTCGGCTGTATGGCCGAGGGCGCGATAGGCTTCGCCAATGGCACTGACATAGCTCGCTTCGCGGGGTTTGAGCGCGGCGGCCTGGTGGAAGTGGCGGAGGGCCTGGCCGGGCTGATTGGCCTCCAGTGCCATGACACCAAGGAGATAAATTGAATCCGTTTGCAGTGGATCGAATTCGAGCGCCTCGTGACAGAGTTTAGCGGCTTGCTCGCGGTTGTTGCTTTGATAGGCGCGGGAAGCACGTGCGTGTGCGTCGGCGGCTTTGCCTGTGGGCGGGGACACGAGAACTGGAGGCGTTGATGAGGGGCGCGGCCGCCAGCAGAGGGCGGCGGGGTCGGCGACAAATTTGAGCAGGCGGTCGGTGACATGCTTCCAGGTGAAGCGGGTGGATACGTATTGGTGGGCTTCGCGGGAGCGGTCTGGCGAGGGACCGGCTTGCATCAGGGTTCGCATCATTGATGCGAGCTGCTCGATATCGGGTTCGAGCTCGTGAGCGCCGGGGATGCCGTCGATGCGGGCGGGCTGGAGCCGGCTGGGAATGCGGAGACAGAAGGACGGATCGGTGAATTCGTCCGTTGGGCCGCCGGCGGTGCAGATGATTGGGAGGCCGCAGGCGGCGGCTTCGAGGACGGGGATGTTGAAGCCTTCGGCTTTGTATGGGGAGACATACGCATCCGCCGCCTGGTAGAGGGCGGCGGTTTGGGCGTAGGTCATCGTCCGGCCGATATAGGTGAGGCGCGGCTCGATGAGGCGGCGCTGGTCTTCGGTCAGAGCGCGTTTGTATTCGTCGAGAGATCGGGTGGACGGGTAAATCTTATCGAGGCCTTTGAGGACTAATCTGGCTTTTGGGAAATCGGGGACGATGGCCGCGAACGCCTTGAGCAGCTCGAAGATTCCCTTGTTGGCGGTGAGCGCGCCGGCATTGAAGAAGATGAAATCGTCATCCCAGCCGAGTTCTTCGCGGAGTTGGGATCGAGTGGGTTGGTCGGCGGGCTTGAAGATGTCGGGATCGAATCCGTGGGGGACGCAGATGACCTTATCGGGGTCCGCTCCGCCGCGAATCATGCCGGAGCGGGACCATTCGGAGGGGGTCATCAGCGCGAGGTTGGAGGTGGCGTTGAAGGTTGAAAGAGATCCTTGGATCATCGTGGGCTGGAGCATGCCGAATTCGGCGGTGCAGAAGACGAGGGTGCGTCCGCTGGGGGCAGGGCGAAGGGGAGCCGGGGCGATGATGCGGATCGTGGCGTCGGTGCTCTGGTCGGGTTTTGCGATGGGGATTTTGATCAGGCGGCGGCCGATGTCGTGGTCGCCGAGGCCGGGCCATACGGAGGGGTAGACGAAGGGCATATCCCGATGGAATAGCTCGATATCGGGTCGGCCAAGCAGTTCGAGGGCAAGGAACTGATCGACCACGCCGTAGGAGTGGGGGAAATTTCGCCAGCCTTCGAGGATGAGACGCATGAACAAACTAAAGGTCGGGGGGAAACTGACCACTCCTTGGGCGGGAGTTTAGCGTGGCGATTGAAAGAGGCACAATGCCCCCCTAAAACGGAAGGCGCTGGCGGCGGTATTTTCAGTGACTGAAGACGGATGAAACTTAGAGCGAAGGACCAACCAACATGAAGCGATCTGTTTATTTCGGACTGTTTGCGGGTCTGGTGGGGCTGATGTTTGGGCAAATACCGGTTCGGGCCGCGGCGGATGAGAAGCCGATCCGGTGCCTGCTGGTGATCGGCGGGGGCTTCCATGACTATGGGCCTCAAAAAGACATTCTGGCCAAGGGAATCGCCGCCCGCACGAATATTGTGATTACGGTGGCATACGATTCGAACAAGGCGGCCAATCACAAACTCGCCATTTACGATAAGGCGGATTGGTACAAGGATTTTGATGTCGTGATTCACGATGAATGCACGGCCGACGTGACCGACCTCGATTTTGTCGGGAAGATTCTCGAGCCGCACAAGCACGGGTTGCCGGCCGTGAACCTTCACTGCGCGATGCACAGCTTCCGCACTGTGCCGTACAAGAAGACCACTCCGTGGATGGAGTTTACGGGCATGAATACCAACCACCACAACGAGCAGCGTCCGATTGATGTGAAGTTCGCCGACAAGTCTAGCCCGATCGCAGCCGGGCTTGAAGACTGGACGACGGTTAATGAGGAGCTATATCACCCCGAGGAACTGCTCCCTACCGCCCACGCGATAGCGACCGGTCACCAAAACAGCCGCGTCACTACCGAGACAGAGGCCGTGGTTGTCTGGACCAACGATTATCACGGCTCCCGCGTCTTCAGCACCACGCTCGGGCATAACAATAAGACGGTCAGCGATCCGCGATATCTGGATCTGGTGACCAAGGGACTTCTGTGGTCGCTCAACAAGCTGGACGATGAGCACTTTAAGAAGGTATCCGTCGAGGCGCCGGCCGCGGAGAAAAAGTAAGAGCTGTGTGATTCGGCGCTATGAGCGCATCCCGTCTGGCTGCACGTGCAGGCCAGGAGGCCCGCACCACAACCTACGATTCGCGTGGCTAGTCTTTGGCCCGTTCATATTGAACGGGCCATTTGATGTCTGCTCCGAGCGATTTTGCGGCGTGGAGAGGCCAGTAGGGATCGCGCAGCATCGCGCGGGCGAGCAGGACGACGTCGGCTTTGCCTTCGGCGATAGTTTGCTCGGCTTCGAGGGGCGTGTTGATCATGCCGACGGCTCCGGTGGGGATTGCTGCGTCGCGGCGGATGGCCTTGGCGAAGGGAACCTGATAGCCGGGGGCGACGGGGATTTTGGCTTTGGCGACGAGGCCGCCGCTGGAGCAGTCGATTAGATCGATGCCAATCTCCTTATAGCGTTTGCACAGCTCGATGGACTGGGGGAGATCCCAGCCGCGATCGGCCCAATCGGTGGCGGAGATTCGGACGAAGACGGGGAGATGCGAAGGCCAGAGGTCACGGGCGATTTTGGCGATGCGGAGGGGGAGGCGCATGCGATTTTCGAGGGAGCCGCCGTATTGATCGGTGCGGTGATTGGAGAGGGGGGAGAGGAATTCGTGGAGGAGGTAGCCGTGGGCGTTGTGGACTTCGATGACTTCGAAGCCGGCTGTGAGCGCGCGAGAAGCCGCGGCGGCGAAGTCTGAAACGAATTGTTCGATGTCGCGCTCGGTCATCTCACGCGGCATGATGTATTTGTCGGAGAAGGGGATGGGGCTGGGGGCGAGGGGTTGCCAGCCGCCTTGATCGGGGGTGACGCCATTGCCGCCTTCCCAGGGGACGGCGGTGGAAGCTTTGCGGCCGGCATGGGCAAGTTGCATGGCGGGGACGGCGCCGTTGGCCTTGATGAACCTGGCGATTCGTTTGAACGCTTCGGCGTGGGCATCGGACCAGATGCCGCTGTCTTTGGAGGAAATGCGGCCTTCGGGGGAAACGGCGGTGGCTTCCACCATGACCAAGCCTGCTCCGCCAACGGCGCGGCTGCCGAGGTGAACCATGTGCCAGTCGGTGGGCATCCCGTTTTCGCTGGAGTATTGGCACATCGGGGAAACGAAAATGCGGTTACGGGTTTGGATGTCGCGGAATTTGATCGGTTCGAAGAGCTTGGGCGTCATGAGGCAATGGTAGGCATGCCGGGGCAAAAACGATGGCTTGGTTAAGCGCCGGCGTTGCCTCGGCCGAGGAGGATGTAAAGGATGGGGCCGACGAGGGGGAGAACCAAGACGATGATTACCCACAGGAGCTTCATCCCGGTATCTCCGCTTCCGGTGAGGATCAAATAGATGACGTAGATGTCGAGGATGAATAGCAGCACGCCGCCGATTGGATAGATCATCAGGGTCTCCGTGGGTGGTCATTGATCGTAGATGAAGTGTGGGTTCTTCGGAGCGTGCAAAGTTGATTGGGATTTCGGCGCGAACGTGAGCGCCTATCTCCCTTGGCACTCTTGCCCTACAATGAGGTTCTTTCAGCAGTTTTGTAACGTTAGCAGACCAACCACGATGCAGATTCGGAATTTTTCGATCATCGCCCATATTGACCACGGCAAAAGCACGCTTTCCGACCGGCTTCTGATGCGCGCGGGGGCCATTACCGAGCGCGAGTTTAAGGAGCAGATCCTGGATGACATGGATCTGGAGCGGGAGCGGGGTATTACCATCAAGGCTTCGGCGGTGACGGTGTTTCACGAGCATAAGGGCGAGAAGTTCATGCTGAACTTCATCGATACGCCGGGGCATGTGGATTTCCATTACGAAGTGCAAAAAGCGCTCCAGGCATGCGAAGGGGCGATTCTGGTTGTCGATGCGACGCAGGGGGTGCAGGCGCAGACGGTGGCCAATGCCTATGCGGCGATTGATGCGGGGCTCCAGATCATTCCGGTGATCAACAAGATCGATTTGCCCAGCTCGCAGCCGGTGGAGGTGGCGGAGGAAATCGAGCAGGTATTAGGCTTCGCGGCTGAGGACGCGATCCTGGTTTCGGCCAAGACAGGGCAGGGGATCGACGATTTAATCGGGAAGCTCTGCGAGCAGCTGCCGCCGCCAAAGGGCGATCCAGATGCGCCGGCGCGGGCGCTGATTTTTGATAGCATTTACGATGACTACCGGGGCGTTATTACCTATGTGCGGGTTGTGGATGGCGAGTTGAAGAAGGGGCAGAAGATCCTGTTCATGGGCAATGGCCGGCAGTACCAGATCACCGATCTGGGAAAGCTGATGCCGCATCCGAAGCAGGTGGATCGAATCGGCACCGGCGAAGTGGGTTTCGTGGTCGCGGCCATCAAGGATCTGCACGATGTCCGCATCGGCGATACCGTGACTGACGCGCTTGTACCCGCCAAGGAAGCGCTGCCGGGGTACAAGCCGATTCAGCAGATGGTGTTTTGCGATTTTTATCCGGGCGGGAAGACGCAGTACGAAGAGCTTCGCGATGCGATGGATCGGCTTCAGCTGAATGATTCGAGCTTTACCTTCCAGCCGGAATCTTCGGATGCTCTTGGATTCGGATTCCGGTGCGGATTCCTGGGATTACTCCATATGGAGATCATCCAGGAGCGGCTGGAGCGGGAGTTCAACATTGAGGTGGTGCAGACTGCGCCGACGGTCACCTATGAAATCAAGATGACCGATGGAACGACCAAGCGGATCGACGCGCCAAGCAAGTTGCCCGATCTGACGAATGTCGAGGAAATTCGCGAGCCTTACATTTTGTGCAACTTGATTTTGCCTTCCGACAGCGTGGGCAATTTGATGAAGCTCTGTGAGGATCGGCGCGGGGTTTACAAGAAGACGGAGTACATCGGCACCAGCCGGGTGATTCTGGTTTACGAGATGCCGCTGGCGGAGGTCATTTTCGATTTCTACGACCGGCTCAAGAGCGCGACACGCGGCTACGGAACCATGGATTACGATCTAATCGGCTTCCGTGCCGGCGATCTTGTGAAAATGGATGTGCTGGTGAACAGCGATCGGATCGATGCCCTTTCGGTGATCGTCCATCGTTCGCACTCCGAGCAACGGGGCAGAAGACTCTTGGTTCGCCTGAAGGCGGAGATCGCCCGGCATCTGTTCGAGATCCCGCTCCAGGCCGCCATTGGCGGGAAGGTCATCGCGCGAGAGACGATCAAGTCAGTAGGCAAAAACGTGACCGCCAAGTGTTACGGCGGTGACATCAGCCGCAAGCGCAAATTGCTCGAGAAGCAGAAAGAGGGCAAGAAGCGGATGAAGCGTGTGGGATCGGTGGACATCCCGCAGGAAGCGTTTATGGCGATTCTGGATCCGGGGGACTAATACGGGGAGTAAAATATTTTCTGTTTCGAGAGGTCGCAATGATCAATGATCCAGAATATCAGCGAGTTCTTCAGACCGTATCGAAGTGGCCGTTGAGTAGGAGAGCGAGCTTGGCTGCCGAAATGCTGGCGACTCTCAAGCCAGTGAACGATCGTATGCGGCGGCCCACGCTAAATCGCGCACTCGGCTTGGCGCGCGTCGAGGGTGCTGCACCAAGTGACGCTGACGTCGATCGTTGGATGGACGAGCATCGTCGAGAGAAATATGGAGCATGAAGGTCCTTCTCGATGTCAACATCGTCCTCGACGTACTGCTCGACCGTCCGCCTTGGGTGGACAGTGCCAAAGATCTTTGGCAGGCTTGTGACGATGCACGCGTTGAGGGGTATGTCTCCGCGATATCCCTTCCGACGCTGTTTTACATTGTTCGAAAAGTAGCCGGGTTACAGAAGGCTCGCAAAGCCGTGCGATTATGCCTTGACGCTTTTGAAGTTTGCGCGGTGAACGGTCAAATTCTTGAAATCGCATACGCAACAGCCGGATCGGATTTTGAGGATAACGTTCAAGTTGCGTCCGCTGTCGCGGCCGGAGTTGATTTTATCGTTTCGCGAGATCTCAAGGGCCTGACCAATTCACAAATTCCAGTTCGCGGGGCCGACGAGATCATGAAGTTACTTTGAGAGCCTCTAATATGTTTCGACCAGCAATCCGGGAATCTGCTCAAAGTGTTTTGGATTTCGAGTGACGAGTGATTGGCCGTTCACGAGGGCAATAGCGGCAATCAATGCGTCCAAGTCTCCGGATGGCTGGCCCCTTCGTTGAAGTGATGCGGCTATTGTCCCAAAGCGTCGCGCTACAAGTTCATCGAGTTCGAGGATTCCGAACTTGTTGAGGATTGATTGCACTCGGGCCTCCTCGCGTACCGGATCATTTGACAATTCTACCCCGACGAACAATTCGGCAATATTGATGCGGGTCGTCAGCAGAGCGGCACCCGCGGCTTGCAACGCTATGATCTTTCTCGCGGCTCGCACGTGATTCGTATTTCGCGGCGAACGAAGCAGATCAATCAGCACAGTGGTGTCGAGGACGGCCACTATCTTCGCCTTTTTGAAGGCGCGTGACGACTGGCGATCTGTCGCTCAACGGCTTCGACAAATTCGTCGCTCACGGGGTCGGACTCCAACTTCTTCAACCATGCGTCAATATCGAATGGAGCGGGAACCCACCGCTTTATGGTCTGGCTAAACGACTCGTCGTCTCGTTTCGCTTTTCTGAGGCGGTTATATGCTTCGACGTCGATTGTGATGGTCTTTGTTGCCAAGCTGCCCTCCATTACGAGCCTTTCGCGGCATTTTACGCTCGTTCGCCTCAATGACAAATGATGGTAGCTGTACGAAAATATACTTCAGGAGGGATCAGGCAGATCGGCGTGAGGCGTATTCATATCTGGTTCGAAGGGTTCCACGTCTGACTTCTTCTCATCATCCGTCTTCATCAACTCCCTCAACATCACGGTCGCGAATGATCCGGCGGGGAGAGTGAACGCGACAGTCACGTGCGGGCCGTGTTCGTCGACGCCGGAGGCGATCTCGACATCGGTGGGCTGGACGCGGAGGGGGCGGCGATCGCCTTTTACTCGGAGTTGGCCGGTGCGTTTGAAATCGGCCGGGGCGAGGTTGTAGGCGGAGAAGGCGGCTTGCTCCATTTCGAGGGGCTTGCCTTCGGGGAGGGAGACGCGGAAGCCGATGAGGGGGCCGGTGGGGCTGATCTCGAATGCGTCGGCGCGGGGTTGTTCGGTTGCGGCGTTTTCCACGAGAAAACAGGCTCCGTTCTCGTGCTTGTAGGCGAAGTCGCCGTCCATGAGCTGGCCAAGACCATTGATACGCGCGGCGACGATCTCGTTGTAGACGCGCGATTGAAGCGCGGACACCCAGAGCCGGCGGAGTTTTTCGTCGATTGACCAGACGGCCGCGGAAGGGCGGTGGGTCTTGAACAATCGATGCAAAACGCGTCGCTCCATGCCGGAGTGGCGGGGCCAGTGCCGAAGGGCTTCTTCGAGATAGCCCTTATCGAATGCGGTTCGGGCCTGGACGGTTTGGGGGTCTTCGATCTCGGGTTTGGGTTCGCCGAGCAGGGCGGAGAGGAGGGCTTTGTGATCTCCGCGTACGAAAGCGGCGCCGAGTTTGTCGTTGTCGCCGCGGCGGCCGAATCGCTGTTCGCCAAAATAGTTCGGCATTCCGCGCTTCTGAAGATCTGCAAGGACGGGTCGGAGTCTGACAATGTCGGTGGGGACAACATCGCGAATCTTGATGGCGAAGCGGTTTGCCTTGAGGTGGCCGAGGCGGAGTTTATTTCCGTGTCGGGCGGCCCAGAGGATGGTGACGTCGGGGATTTTCAGCCGCATGACGGCGTCTTCGGTGGCCGGGATGGAGACGACCTGGCGGGTGACGGCCCGGGCATCCTTCAATCCCGCATAGCCAATATCGCGGGAGGAAATTGTCAGCCCCCGGGCGATCGCGTTGATCGCGTCGAACGTGGTCAGGTTGACCTTCTGGATTTCGGCGTAGACGTGCTCGCCTTCGCCGGAGGGTTCGTAGAGGGGGATCTCTTGAACGAAGAAGTCTTCGGAGCGGTTCTTGATGGTTCCGCCGATTCCGGGGAAGTCGCCAGTTAAGTAAGGGAGGTAGGGGGAGGTCATTTTCGTTTGAACTGTAGCAGATTGTTCGGTGGACGTTTAATCAAGATTGCCGATTTGGAGACGATTTACAGCGCAGTTGCATACGCCCTCAACGGGAGTGCGAGGCTGGTCTGATGAAAAACGATGGTTTTCACCGAACGCACTCGTCCAGCTTTTGTTGCGCACGAAGAAAGCGCGCCTTCTTGCCCCCTCTCCCTTCGGGAGATGGGGATGAAAATGAAAGCC
>DAIRGS010000242.1:0-8326 GCA_036794395.1 Tepidisphaeraceae bacterium
ACGGACACGACGCAGCGGATGGACTCGCCGAGGCGGCCGGTTTTGCCGACGGTCTGCATGACTTCGCGGAGGAGATCTTCGTCGGTGAGTTTTTCTGCCTGGCGGCGGTCGCCGGTGCGTTCAATGATTTCGCGGCGGAATCGGTCGATTTCGTCGGCGGCCATGGAGCGGAAGTTGTCGTCGAGGGAATCGCCAGATTCGAGCTGCTCGCTATCGATAAGGAGAGTGCGGGGGCGGGCGAGCTGGTTGCCGTGTTCGTCGAAGTTGCGGAAGAGGGCGAGACGGCCATTTTCGAGGGTGGAGGAGCCGTCTGAGTTTGGGCGATGGAATCCGGAGATGAAATCGTAGACGAGCTTTGAGGCGGAGGTGTTGTTGCAGACGACGATAAAGCAAGGGGGGACCTTCATGCTTTCGCGCTGCCAGAGCTCGAAGGTTTTGGCGTAGTGGCCGTAGAGGGCTTCGAGGGCGGTCTGGAGTTGAGTGGGGAGGCTGAGTGGGTCGAGAGCGCCTCCTTTTCCGCGGCCCTTTTTGGGCATCTTGGATTTGATGTGTTTCCAGAGTTCGCGGAACTGGGGCATTTCGCCGCTGGGGATGTTGTCGGCGATGGGGACGCGGGGGAGCTTGACGATGCCGCATTCGATGGCGTCCATGAGGGAGAAATCGCTCATGGTCCAGGGGAAGAGAGTTCCTTCGGCGTAGCCGGAACCGCGGAGGAAGAATGGGGTTGCGGAGAGATCGAAGATGCGGTTGACGCCGAGCTTGTTTTGAACGGTTTCGAGGCCGGAGATCCAGAGGCGGGCGGCTTTGGAGTTATTGGCGGCTTCTTCGCGTTCGTCGGCGGAGAGCTCCTGTTCTTCGTCGGCTTCGGGTTTTTCGCGGTAGCAGTGGTGGGCCTCGTCGTTGAGGATCATCACGCCCTTCATGCCCATGAGGCTGGGCATGACGCGCTGGAGCATCTGGCCTTCGGTTTCGAGGGTTTGGAGCGCGGGGCCGCGACCCTGGAGAAGGGCGCGGCCGCCGCTCGAAAGTTCGAGGGTTTCGCGGAGTTTGAAGGAGTGGTAGTTGGTGATGACGATCTTGGCGCGGTCGAGATCGGGGAGCATGTCGCTGGGGACGAGTTCGCGATTCTTGAAATAGCTGTCGGGGTCATTGGGCTGGAGGACGCGGAGGCGTTCTTTGATGGTGAGGCCCGGAGTTACGATGAGGAAGCCGCGGGTGAATTTTTTGCTGCCGGGACGACGAACGGCGTTGACGGTTTGCCAGGCGATGAGCATGGCCATGACGGTGGTTTTGCCGGCACCGGTGGCGAGTTTGAGGGCGAGTCGGGAGAGGCCGGGATTGGAGGCGGTGTTGGCGTCGTCGAGGTATTGGAGGATTTCGGCGGCGGGTTTGCCGAGTTGGGGCGCGACTTCGGTGAGCCAGATGGCGGTTTCGACGGCTTCGACCTGGCAGAAGAAGGGGCGGACGCCGCTGAACTGGTAGCTGCGCCAGTGTTGGAGGAGGCGGGCGGTTTCGGGTGAGACGCGCCAGTCGGCGGGATTTGGGATCTTGCGCCAGGCATCGACGTGCTGGCGGACGGCGTTAATCATCGCGGCGGTTTTTTCGTAGCGCTGATGATCGGAAGAAATATCTTTTGCTTCGTTGAAAACGAGTTCGGGCTGAACTTGGATGCGTTTCTGCTTTTTGGGCTTGGGGATTGGGGTGATGAATTCGGCGATGCGGCGGTGCTCGATGATCTGGTGTGTGGGCTGGCCTGAGTTGTCGAGTTCCCAATGGCGGCCGGGGTAGGCGTAGGGGGAGTTGAGAATGGGCTTTTCAAAAAATGAAGATTCCATCGTAGGCCGTTTCGTTTCCTTCGGATGGGCAGAGAGCCCCACCCAGTCCCCAACGTGAGTTATCGTGACGGGGGCAATCTTCACGTGCAAGGAAGGTTGCTGTCAAATTGCAATTCGTGGGGGTGGACGGCGAGTGAAGCAGCTTTCGGGCGCAACAAGCACATGATGTGGAGTGACAGGAATGGGACGGATATCAGCAGGAATCTGATCTGTCGATCGGTTTTGGTTTTGGTTGTCGCGAAGGGCAAGCTGTGGGGGGGTGAGCGAGCGTTGGATAGTGTATCCGAGCGATGATTCCCCGCGAACCACAGCGATCTGCCTCCACTACTTTTGATCTGAGAGGCCGAATCCTTACGCAAACCGATGGTTTGGGCCACCTCACCTCATATAGCTATGACGCACTGGGTCGACCACCAAAAACGCCTCGGTTCAATCCGATGGGCACGGCGGATGGAATGTCATCGCCTCCCACGTCTACGACGATGAAGGCAATTTCAGCATCTCCGTCAAAGTCACCGATTCAGCGGGCGGCGGCAGCTCCATTGAGACCGGCGTCGTGATTGGTGAAGAGATCCAGCCGACCGGCCTGACAATTTCCACCACAGCCGGGACGGCATTCTCCGGCACACTTGCCACATTCGTGATATTTGACGATGCCCCGGCCAATTCGGTGTTCGTCGCCACAATAGATTGGGGTGATGGCCACACGTCCACCGCAACAGTCAAGAAAACCAAGAAGAACACCTACAGCGTCATCGGCAGCTACACTTATATGACCGCCGGGACCTATCAGCCGCCCGAGCGCTGATGGCCCAATGGCTTCTCTCGCCCACCGCGCACATGCTCGCCAGTTTTATCGCATCGAAACTGGGCGACATGCGCAGTTCGAACGTCGAAGGGCTGATGACCCAGGCGTGCTTCAAGGGAATCCTCGGCACCGGCGATGGATCATCCGAACAGCCATACCTGGTGAGCCGCGTTCGTGATGAATATGAGGTCCTGAACTATCTGGGAAAAGCGTCGACCCTTCAGGCCGCCGTCACCAGCGCAGGCAGGTTCCTGGATTGCCACACCTGCAATGATGGATCGCAGGTGTGCTTCGATATCACCGTCCTTAAGCGGCTCCTCGACGCCCAATTTAAGAAGCAGTAGGGCCGCGAAAAACGCCCGCCCAGCGGGCTATCGCTCATCCACTGTATCGCCATTTATACGCCAGTCGGTGCGGCGGGTAAGATTGGGTGATGGATTTGAGTAAGTGGCAATCGGTCGGGGCACTGGCGATTGCTGGGGCGGTTTCTAACTTCATTGCACTGGCAGTCTGGTTATTAGTCGCCCGGCATAAAGACCCGTCCCTCCGCCAGCGCATTGTCGCGTATATCATGTCTGTCGAATTGGCCCTTGTGGGCATGTTTATGTGGGGATGGGCCGTCTACTGCATGATCGCTCTTTGACTCAACGCAAGATCGCCACACAGAGAGTATATCACCACCCTTGAGCGTAGCTGCCAACGGCGGACATTCAGTCGTCAATTCCCGCGCGTCTCGGCGACACCAGCACGATCGCGATCCCACCTCTGGCATTCAATCGCCGCGGCGGTAACCTGCCTGCCCAGACATGGAGGAGTAAATCGCGGCAATGCAGTTGAATCCGCATCAGGAAGAAGTGGCCAATCATGTGCATGGGCGCATTCTCACGCTCGCCGGTCCGGGCTCGGGCAAAACGCGCACGCTGACCGAGCGGACCGGCCAGCTCATTCATCGCGCGGGGGTGAACCCGGCTTCTATCCTGTGTCTGACCTTTACCAATAAAGCGCGCGATGAAATGCAGGAGCGCCTGGCCCACGCCTTCGGGGCGGCAGCGCAGAAGGTCTTCATCAGCAATTTCCATGGGCTTTGTGGCACCATCCTGCGAAAGATGGGCGGGCCGCTCGGATACACCCCTCGAATGACCGTTTGCGACAGCGACGATCAGACCGATCTGATCATGCAGGTCGCCCGCAAACGAGGCATGGAGCCCACCAAGCCGCAGGCCCGGTTCCTGGCGATGAAGGTCAATGATTGTCGGGAGGGGCTGGCCGGGGAATCGGATCTTGAAGCGGCCAGCGATGGCCGGATCAGTGCAAGTGAGGCGGGGGTGCTGGCTGAATATCTCAAGGTGCTTCGTTCGCGCAATCAGGTTGATTTCAGTGGCTTGCTGTCCGAAACCGTTCGGCTTCTGCGCGAGCATCCGGAGGTTCAGGGCCGGCTTCAAATCAAGTTTCGGTTTATTCAGGTGGATGAGTATCAGGACACCAATCGCGCCCAGAACGAGATTGTCGAAATGCTCGCCGACAAGGAAGACAACGTGCTGGCGGTGGGGGACGCCGATCAGAGCATCTACGAATGGCGGGGAGCGAGCCCCGATGCCATCAAGCACTTTATTGCCAAAGGCAAAGTCAAGACCGGCTTTTGCAAGATCATCAAGCTGGGCGTCAATTACCGCTCGACGCCTCAGATCGTGCAGGTGGCCGACACCCTCATCCGCCATTGCGAAGACCGCATCGCCGTCGATTTCAGCACGACGCGCAATCCGGGCGAACTGCCGCGCTGCGCCAAGTGCGGCACACCTGAGGAAGAAGCCGAGGGGATCGGCACGAGCATCGCGGCATTGATTCGCGATGGCACTTCCGCCCGGGAGATCGCGGTGTTTTATCGCGCCAACGACATGAGCCGTCTGGTCGAGCAGGCGCTGGCCAAGCGGCAGATCGCGTGCCTCGTGGTAGGAGGCGGCAGCTACTACGACCGCATGGAAGTCAAAGACGTATTGTCCATGCTCCGCTTCCTTTGCAATCCGCGCGATGGCATCTCATTTCACCGAATCGCCAACAAGCCGGCACGCGGCATGGGTGATGCGCTGGTCGGCAAGCTCGAGGCATTCGCCGAGCGGAACGACATCGATCTGCTGGAGACGTTGGACGAACAGATGCTCGCCCGCATCCGCGATAACAATGACAAGCCGCTCACCGAAGCGGCGACAAAAGCGTGCCGGGAAGTGCGCGGAATCTTCGGAATCGATTTAACCGGCAAAACGGTGGGGGATGTCGCCAACGAAGTGCTTGATCGCAGCAAATACGATCAATGGCTCAAGGACAAATACGATGATCCGGAGGAGTATGAGACGCGCCGCCGCAATGTGAATGAGCTGGTGAACAGCATCGTCGAGTTTAGCCGGGTGAACCGGCGGGCCGCGATCGCGGACTATTTGCAGAGCATCTCGCTGTACACCGATGGCGAAGCGTACCAGGACGACAACGCCGTCCGGCTCATGTCGCTGCACGCATCCAAAGGATTGGAGTTCGATGTCGTTTACATGATCGGCGTCGAGCATGGAATTCTCCCGCACGAGAAAGCCGTCAAAGACCGCGGCCCAAAAGGCATCGAGGAAGAGCGCCGGCTTTGCTACGTCGGCTTCACCCGGGCTCGAAAGATCCTGCGGGTAACCTGGTGCGAGAAGCGGCAGGATTCCTATTCGCGAGGCAAGACGGCCCGATTTCTCCCCAGCGCCCCAAGCCGGTTCCTGATGGAATCAGGATTGATGTCGCGGGATGAGTATCTCGCCGCGGCCAAACTCGCATCGGCCGCCCGCGCCGCTCCGCGGGGCGCCGGGCCGAAGCGAGTGACCCCCCGTATTAACGCTTGAATCAAGAAGGGGAAGAACGCCCCCAACGTTGCATTCCGTTGCAAACCGTTGCATCGGGTCAAGTCGTGCCGCCAGACGTTGCACGGCGTTGCATTCCGTTGCAAACCGTTGCATCGGGTCAAGTCGTGCCGCCAAACGTTGCACGGCGTTGCATTCCGTTGCATCAAGTTGGGCAGAACGATTCTAAGCGTCGCGATCAGGAATGAATGAAGCGCGCCTGCTCCCTCTCCGTTCCCGTAGGGAGCGGACCCTCGTGTCCGCCCTCTTGCTCCCTCTCCCTTCGGGAGAGGGCTGGGGTGAGGGGGAAGGAGAAAAGACTTCAAATGCCAAGTGTGTTTGTCGACTGTCTTAAAGAAGTACCGCGCGGGATGACGATTCGTTCCACCGGTGCAGTGCAATGAGAATCTGGGTGCAGCGGGAATTGGCTATGGGAACTGAATGAACTGTGCTGTGAGGACCGGCGCCTGGCACTCGCCCTCACCCCAGCCCGCTCGCGGGCAGTCGCCAATTCCGCTCGCTTCTCCCGAAGGGAGAGGGGGGCAAGAAGGCGCGCATCAAATCGTCCGGCCCAGTGGTTTATTTTGATTTGTAATCCCGCCACAGCCAACGCATCGTATCCGGGAAGATCGCGCCGCCGTGTTTGTTGCTGTGGTGGCCGTCGGCGAGTTCCATCTTGTAATCGTAACCGGCGAACTTGAGGGCGGCTCCCATTTCCTGGCAAGCCAGGTACCAGTTCCCGTAGAGGTTATCGAGGTCGTTGCTGCCGTCTTCGAGGAAAACGCGGATGGGTTTGGGGTGACCCTGGGTTTTGCGGATCATGGGTGGGTAATTGTGCCCGCCGCGGATGTTTGTGAAGCTGCCGACGTGGCTGACAACCTTGCTGAAGGCTTCGGGTTTTTCCCAGGCGACGGTGAAGGCGCAGATGCCGCCGGAGCTGATGCCGCCAATCGCCCGGCCGTTGGGGTCGTCGGTCAGTTTGTATTGCTTACCAACTTCGGGAAGGATTTCATCGCTCAGGAATCGGGCGTACTGATCGCTGAGTGTGTCATACTCGAAGCTGCGATTGGAAACGGGCTTGCCTCCGGCAGTGGCGGGGGGTTTGGTTCCGGGGTTGATGAAGATGCCGATGGTGATCGGCATCGCTTTCTGATCGATCAGGTTGTCGAACACGATCGGCACGCGGACAGCGCCTTTTTCATCGACGTAGCCTTTGCCGTCCTGAAAGACCATAACGCAAGCGGGGGTTTTGCCATCGAATTGAGCCGGCACATAAACCCAGTAATCTCGCTCTGTCCCCTCGAAGATTTTGCTCGTCCATTTGTGCTGGGTGACTTTTCCCTGGGGCACGCCTTCTTTCCGCTGTGAGTCGGGGCCAAGTTTAAACTGTTCATCCACTGCAAGCGCAGTTGAGCACACCATTCCGAGAATCAGGCAGGTGAAAATGTATTTGGGCATCTGAGATCTTCTCCGGCGTTGCGGAACCCCGCCGTTTCTACCGAAGCGGTTGCGAGGTGTTGCTGACTTGGCGGGCGGCGGGCGTGCAGGCACGGTGACCGGTCTCCCGATTAGCGGTTGGACCGCAGGTCCGCCTCTTGCGTCCCCAGGCAGACGGGGTGGACCTTCGGTCCGACCGCTAAACAGGGTCAATAACTCGGCCGAGGTGATTGACGAATCGTTTAGGGGAGGATCTGCTTGCGGAAATCGGACGCGGGGAAAAAGCTTCCGATGCCGGCGGCGGAGTCGGTCTGGGTGGAGTAGGAGACCCGGCCGGATGAAACATGCAGGCGGCTCTGAAGGGCCGTCACCAGTTGCAGGAGCTGCCGTTGCTGGGTGGGGGTGGGACGGGTCTGGTTGAAGTCGCCGATCAGGCAGATGCTGATGCAGCCGGCGTCAATATGGTCCATGCCTCGAGTCACTCCAGGGGCGAGCTGCTGTTTCCAGCGGAGGCCGATCTGGATTTCGCCATCGCCGCAGCCTTCGCCGTTACCGATCACAAAGTGGTCGGCGAGCATTGAATCGTTACCGGCTACGGTGGTGGCGTTGCCGGAGGCGGTATTGCTGTGGTGGATATAGATGTAGTTCCACTTGGACCCTTCAATGGGGACGCTGGTGGATTCGAACAGCTCGTCAAAGCTCTGAGGCGTATCGACAGCCAGCAGGCTGGCGGTGGCCTGGGTGGTCAGAGGGGCGGGGGCGATCGCCAGCAGCAGAGCGCTAGTGACGGTCAGAACACCCACCAGGGCGACCAGCACGACCACCCGGCGTTTAGCCGAGGGAGCGGAGCCCTTTGTCTTGGATCCAGTCTTGCCCGCATTGCTTTGACGTGTGCTCACGATGTGACCTTAGCCCTTTGTACTTCCGTGTTAGGCAGGTCCGATAAAATCGGCCTTACCTCTTCTAATCCTTCATCGGCCTTGGGAGCGAATTCTCTGCGAATTTCTTTCCCGTGCCCACAGCCGTGCCCATACAGCCATACTCAGCGTAACAAACAACCACAGGTAAAAAAAGTGATAAGCGGAAAAAGGAACGTCACAATATAAGAATCTCCCAAGGTGTTACGGTTGATGCGGTCGTCGGGATCGTTGGGCTTGAATATGGGACCGGAATGATCCCCGCGACGTGAAAAGACGGGGAGGATCGGCGTAATCGGATTGATCGGCGCGATCGCGGTGACCGGAAATGCTGGGCCGCGAATAGAAGGCGGCGGTAACACTCGGCCCCTTGTGCCGTTCTCGTCGGAAGGATTTCGTTTTCAGGTAGCTCCTGACTCAAGGCAATCGCATATGCGTCCCGTGGTGAGGCTCCTGCCGAGC
>DAIRGS010000242.1:8336-10894 GCA_036794395.1 Tepidisphaeraceae bacterium
GAGCCTCGCCCATATTTTTCATCGGACGGGCCATATGCGATAGCCCTGATTCCTCAATGCCTCGGCGATGGAGTGGATGGCGCCATCGCCTTCGAGCTTAAGCATCGGTCCAATATGAATTCGAAAATGAGCCGTTGCAGTTCAGGAGACAAGAAGATACTTTCACCGCCATCACGCGGCTAAGGAGCCGCGCGGTTCATTTCTCTTTGGGCGGAGGAAGTATGGTCCGATTCTTTTCCCGTCGCCGCGCACGCGGTCGTTTTGCGTTAAGCCGCGCGGCGGTCGAGACGCTCGAAGGCCGAACATTCTTCGACGTCGCCACGTTCTCGGTAACCGATCCGTCGGTGGGACAATCCTACGGCGTGAACAACACGTAATCGGCCATCAACGTCTGGACCCATCAGTACACGGTCAGCCAGACCAGCGTGCCGGCCCACTCGCACACGTCGGCGGGGTTCTCGGCCGGTTTCGCCATGAACTACGACCCCAACGGCGGAAGCGATGGGTGCTGCGGAAGCGATGGATGCTGCGGAGGAGACGGCTGCTGCGAGGGCGGGGGCGACCCCGGCGGGGACTGGGGATGGATCAAGGTTTCCTGCAACGGCACCGAGCTTCAGGACGACGAGATTGCCCCCGGCACCTTCCCCACTTCAACTCTGGGTGGTTTTTGCCTTGACCAGGGCTCTCCCAATGATACGTGGAAAATAGATACTTCCGACAACGTCTGGATCAGCGTGTCGAGCGGAGCGGTCTACACCGGCACCGACGCCGGGTTCGCCCACTCCGTCACCGCGCAACGCGGAGGGCAGGATGGTTCAATCGACCTCGCCATCGATGGCCCAACTAGCGGGGGCATCACCGTGTTTGTTGAGATGCCGGTCAACGGCGTCATCAACATCGGCAACCAGACCCCCGACGGCCAGCTGCCCACTGACGCGAACGGCAATCAGCCGTATTTCACGATCACTGGCCCGACTGACCTTACCCTTGACACAACCGATAGCAACCCTGCCATGGGGTACAATATCTACCAGCTTACGCTCCCGGCCGGAACTACATCGACGCAGATCGGCTTTCATATGGTGACACCCTACTGGGCCGACGACTACTCCGACGGAATCTTTACCACCGTGGTGCCGATCGCTCAGGGACAGGCAATACCTCTAACCGCCGGGTGGGTTTCTAACGTCACCGGTACGTTCTGGCAGGCAAACGCCGGACCCAATGCCGACTCCCTGACTGTATGGCCCCACTGCGTCTACGACCCTCAAACGTGTTCATTCAGCGACGCCTCCGATGGAATCCGTTATGATGATGACATGAGCATCTGGGGAGACCCACACTCCAGCCATGCGGATTTGCAGTGGGTGATCGGTGACCTGAACCTCATGTTCGCCGAGAGCCACGACAGCCTTTATGACTTCCACCTGATAATCCCAATCATAAGGGTTGGTTTGTGGGGGGAACACATTCATGGGCCGTATGAGCCGGCGAGCGGTGATGAGGACGCAAGGGACAATATGAAGGATATGATCAGAGGTAATTTCGGCGACCCGAACGACTTTGGGCCCGCCATTGGGGTCAATAACGGCCTGCTGCTCTGGGACCTTAGCGGCTGGGTCCAACAGGGCACCTTCCAAGACCACAGTCACATCATTAAGCTTGCCGCCGCGGACTTGCCTTACTACGGGAATAGTGACGGAGACACCTATTGGTACGACGTTACCGTCTACACCGATCCCCCGATCGACGGCCTGCCCGTGACGTCGGGACAGGGCACATTTCGAGGGACGAACGGGGTCTTCCACGAGTACTATCCAAGGGAAGTGGCCAACGGAATATCGATCAATGTCGCGCCGAACACCTTCGGAACCGGTGAAGGGGAAATCAGGATCGAGGCCGATATTTACACCAAGAACCCAAACGGCTCTACGCTTCTGTGGGCGCATTACATTAACCACTTCTCGATGACCGTTACGCCTGGTTGAATTCGCTAACGGCTGAAGTGGAGGCGTCCATGAAATTGTTCGGCCGCTGCGCCATCTCAAAGGACGGGCTTCGGATCGGCTTCCGCAATCACGCGGTCGAAGGTAAAATGCCCTCCATGCTCCGCCGCCTCTTTACCCCCGCCTCCGAAGTCTCGCTTCTGTTGTGCCTGGTGACGGTGGTGCTGTGGGCGGTGAGCTACCACAAACCGATGGCGATCTACTTCTGGACTCTCAGGGGGCAGTGGGAAGTCGCGGCCCGGGGTGGCGCGTTTTCGGTGGACAACGAGCCGCAGCGGGCGCTGGACAAAAAGGGGGTTAGCTCCATGGACGTGACACTCGCATCCATGAAGAAGAAACTGTCCAGGCAGATGGCTCTGGACCCGACGCTTTCCCCATCCGAATTGGGTCATCCGGAATCGACGCTACATGAAATCGGGGAGGTTGTCCGGTTGCGACAGTCGTGGAAAGCGCGCACCACGCCGTACGCGGGGGTATCGGTGCGTTGCGCTTACCTCTTAGAGACTGTCCCATAAGATCGATTTCGCCACCTAAGATGGTGGATGAGAACGG
>DAIRGS010000497.1:0-2301 GCA_036794395.1 Tepidisphaeraceae bacterium
CTGCCGAGCTGCGTTTTTCGATCGAGCATAAGCTCGGCAGGAGCCTCGCACTCCCCTGTTTCGCGTCGGAGGCGCCATATGCGATCGCCATGGCTGTTACACGCGGGGTGTGGGGTTGTTGCAGTTGGAGAGTCGGTCGCAATTGTGTCGATGGTTGTTAGGATAAATCTTGCCTGATGGCGGTCGGGCCTAGGAGAGTGAAATGAGCCGTATTTCGAAGGTTTCAAGCAGCCGGGTTAAAGTCGCACTGATGGCGGCGGTGATTGGGACGGGTGGGGCGCTGGTGATGGCGGGCGATCTGTTCGTTCAACCCGAACGGCTGGATGTGCGGGAGGGGCCAGGGCTGCTGTTCGATCCGGTTGAGAGCGTGACCAAAAGCGTAAAGCTTCAGGAACTTGAGCGAACCGACGACGGCTGGATCAAGGTGCAGACACCGGGCGGGAAGCAGGGGTATGTGTTCAAGGGATCGGTGGGTGATAAGCCGCCCTCGGCTCCCGGAGCGCTATCAGCAGTGAACATGACCAGCGATTCGGAGGCGGCACAGATGTCGACCGGCGCCGCGGCCAAGGGGCTGGAGCCCGAGGCGGAAAAGTACGCGGCAAACAAGAACTACAACAAGGCCGCGTTGGACAAAGTGGTGGCGATGAATAAGTCCGTGAAAGGCGCGCAGTGGATGCAGTTCTGCACTGAAGGACAAGTCGGCCCTGCCAAGCCCAAGAAGAAGTGAATCCAGCGACTGGGAATATCACCATGAAATCCAAAAAAAGTTCAGTTCGATTTGTGTTGGTTAGCTCGCTGGCGGTGAGTGCGGCGTTGGTCGCGACGGTGCCGTTCAACATGGGTGGGTGCAACGCGAGCAATCTAAACAACATCAACGTTGCGGGGATGATCGATGCGGGCAATAAGCTGCGGGTCGCCGAGGGATTGAATCAGCGGCAGGAGCGGGCCATTGGCGAGTCGGTCTCGCTGGCCGCGACCAATCAGAATGGCGTAACGAAGGATGAACGGCTCGCGCAGTACGTTGTTCTTGTGGGGCAGACGGTTGCTTCGCGAACGGCTCGCGCCGATCAGCCCTGGGTATTTGGGGTTTTGGATACGGATAAGGTCAACGCGTTTTCCGGGCCGGGCGGATATGTGTGGGTGACGCGCGGGGCGATTGAAAAGATGCAGGATGAATCGGAGCTTGCGGGGGTTTTGGCCCACGAAATCGGGCATGTGGTTTTGCACCATGGACTGGACGCGGCGAAGAAGGCGGGGCGGATGGATGCCCTGACGACCGCCGCCAATAGCGCCGATTCGCGCATCGCGGCGTTCAGCAATCTCACGGACAAGACCAGCGAAGTGATCATGAATACGGGCTTTTCGCAGCCGCAGGAATTCGAGGCCGACGCGGCTGGAGTGAAATTTGTGACGGCGGCGGGCTACGACCCCAATGGCCTGCTCCACTTTTTGAGGCGCATGCGCGATGGGCAGAAGGCCGGACAGCAGTTGTTCGGCACGCATCCGGGGATGGACGATCGGATTAAGAAAATCCGCGATCAGATCTCAGCGGCGGGGACGGGCGGCAAGGGCGCTGTCCTGAAGGAGCGGTTCGTCTCGTACACGGGGCATTCGACGGTTGGGTCGCTTGATGTTGAAGATGGGCAATGAGCGACCCATGGACGAAAAGCGCGTGCTGTTTCTATGTACGGGGAATTATTACCGCAGCCGGTTTGCGGAACTGTTGTTTAATCATCTGATGGCGCAGTCTGCTGGCGGGTGGAGCGCGTTTAGTCGGGCGCTGGCGATTGAGCTGGGGGCTTGGAATGTGGGGCCGATCTCTGTTCATACGCGGAATGCGTGCGGGGTGAGGGGGATTGCCATTGCTGAGCCGATCGCGTTTCCGCGCCGGGCGGAAGAGGAGGACTTTGCGGCTGCAACGCGAATTATTGCCGTGAAGGAAGCGGAGCATCGGGCGATGGTGGAACGGCGGTTTCCGAATTGGGCGGGTCGGGTTGAGTACTGGCACGTGCATGATCTGGACGCGGAGACTCCTGATGATGCTTGTACGCAGATTGAACAACACGTGCTGAGTTTGATCGCCGAGCTAAGGGGCGATTAAATGGCCGTGCGCGATTCCGCGCCATTGCTCTTGAGTGGCACGGCCTTCCCCTTCGGGTCTGGGCCTCAGGGTCGAAGACAGGCCGTGGTTGGGGACGCTTCGGGTCTGGCGCCGGGTGAGATGTGGGAAAACCAACTCACCGGAACCGGGCATTTTCTTGTGATCAATTCAGAAGGTTGTCCAACTGTCGAAACTTGGTT
>DAIRGS010000243.1:0-10835 GCA_036794395.1 Tepidisphaeraceae bacterium
TCGCTGATGGTCAACTCCCTCGATCATGGGCTGGAAGCCCCATGTCACGAAGCGCGGAATCGCGCACAGTCATTTAGCGTCGTGAGCTTCCGCTTATGCGTCATCATTTTTCAGCCACGATCCGATACACCGGCCCATTGTTGTCAATCATGTATAACTCGCCATCGATGTCTTCGCCAAAGCTCGAGGGCTGGCTGGGGTTCTTCAGGCCGCCCTTGCGCTCAGGGTCCTTCGGATTCACGATCATGCCGCTGACGGTGACTTTGCCACCTTCGTACTTAAGCCCATAGATTCGGCCCTGAGAGTATTCGCCGAACACATACCAACCTGCTAGCGCCGGGATCTTCTTGCCGTGATACACGTAGCCCCCGGTGATGCTGGCGGCGGTCTTGTCGTGGTTGTACTGGAAGATGGGGTCGATCGTTCGCGAGATGGGTTTCATGGGATCGTGTTCAACCGTGCCTTCGCGGGAACTCCAACCGTAGTTTCCGCCTTTCTGAACGATGTCCACTTCTTCCCATGTATCCTGGCCGACATCACCGACATATAGCAAACCTGTGGGCGCATCGAAGCTGAAACGCCAGGGGTTTCGCAAGCCAATGGCGTAGATTTCCGGCGCCCACGCGGGATTCGACTTGGACACGTACGGGTTATCTTTAGGGATGGCATAACCCTGCCTCGGCGTAACGTCGATGCGAAGCATCTTGCCGAGCAGAACCTGGGGATTCTGCCCATTCTTGAGCGAATCGTGCTGGCCGCCGCCGTCACCCATACCAATATAAAGATAGCCATCGGGGCCAAACTGAAGCTGCCCGCCCTTGTGATTAATGAATGGCTGGTTGATGGTCATCACCACGCGTTCGGTGGAGGGGTCGACCACTTTTGCAGCCGGATCGACGTGGTACTCCGCGATCACCGTCTTCAAGACCGGGGAAATGACGGTGAAGTTCGCGTAGAAGTACCCGTTCTCCGCGAATTTCGGATGAAACGCGATGCTCAGCAGCCCGCATTCATAATCGAGCACGACTTTCTTGCTGATGTCGAGGTAGGGCGTTTCGACCAATGCGCCGTTTTCGTAAAGCCGAATCCGGCCCGGCTGCTCGAGGAAAAACATTCTCCCTGCCGGGTCGTGCACTGCGTACGTCGGCCGCTGAAGTTTGAACATCGGCTCAAGCCGGATCCGTGGCAGATCCGCGGGGGCAGTCTGCTGAGTCGTCACGTTTTGGGTCACCGTATCTGCCGGCAACGACGCGGGTAACAACATGATCCCCAGCGCAAGGCAGCTCAAAGCAACTCGATTCATATCCGTTTTCCCTTCGATGCGTTTCTGAAAGCGTGTCGAAGCATATTGTGTGAAGATTGAAACACCAGCGCCGAATATTTGTTGATGGCTGCCAAATCAAACGGTGCAGTGGCATGTGAAAGCGAACGGTGCGCGGTCCATCGCGCACTCTCCGAGCCCGACCTGGTTCCTTGAGCCGTCACCTGCCTGGCGCAAGAAGGCCAGTCTCTGCCGAAAAAAGAAAGACCCTGCGTCATCGCGACCATCAAGGTCAAGACGACGCAGGGCCTTCAAAATTCAGTATTCAGCCGAATCGTCAATCAATGCGATTGGCCAGGCAGAAGTCAATTAGTGCGATTCGACGTGCTCGGCTTCAACCACTTCAGCCTGTTCGACTGGCTTGCCCGTATACGGGTCAAACTTATGGGCCGGAAGAACCTTGGTGGTTTGCTCGGCGATACGCTTTTCTTCCGCCGCGGAAGCGCGATTTGTAGCGGCTTCAACTTCTTCGTCGATGCCCTTCAAACCCTTCTTGAATTCGACGATTCCCTTGCCGAGGCTGCGACCCACCTCTGGCAGGCGTTTGCCAAACAGCAAAAGCCCAATAGCCGCAATCACCAGCAACTCAGCCAAGGATGGCGCGTGAAGTCCCATCGGATAATCCTCTCTATGACATCACCCGGAAAAACCTTTGCCGGGCACCTTCTGATTATACGCTATTAGTGACGCCGGGTGAACTTGTTGCCGTTCTCAAAATATCCAGTAGCTTCAAGATGTCCGGCGGCAGGGGGGCGCCCAGCGTCATCGTTTCCAGCGTCCCCGGATGAACAAATCGAATCTCAAATGCATGCAGCGCCTGGCGCTCGATTTTAAAGTCGCCATGGGCAAAAACACGCCCTCCGTACATCGTATCCCCCACAATGGGGTACCCAATGGTCGCCAAATGCACGCGTAACTGGTGCGTCCGACCGGTTTTGGGGGTCAATTTCACCAGGCTGAACCGATCCGGCGGCCTCCGTTTATTCCGATCAGCGGCAAAGCTCCCCGTTTCAAGCGTCGCCGCAGCCGGCATTTCAAACGTTTCCAGCACCTGATACAGCGTAACCGCGGGCTTACCGCCGTTCTCAACCTTACGAACCGCCTGTCTTTCCCGAACGTAGCGATCCTTACCGATAGGCAGGTCGATCACATCGCTGAGCAGCTTCGGCACACCGTGCACTACGGCCATATACGTCTTCTGGATGGTCCGGTTCTCAAATTGACGGGCCACTCGCCAATGTGCCTCGTCGCTCTTTGCAACGAGCATCATGCCTGTTGTATTGCGATCGAGGCGATGCAGAATGCCCGGCCGCCAGTTCCCGTTGAGCGTGCTCCACTTCTGGCCGTAATAAACCAGCGCATTTACAAGCGTTCCGGTCCATTTACCGCGGGCCGGGTGCACCATCAGATCGGCCTGTTTATTCAGGGCCATCAGGTGCTCGTCCTCGTAAATCACCTCCAGGGGGATCGGCTCGGGAATGATCTCATTCACCGGCTCAGGAGGGGCGACCATCTCAATTCGGTCCCCGTTTTTCGGGTGGTAGCTCGCCTTGGTCTTGTGCCCGTTGACCTTCACCAGCTCTTCATCGATCAATCGCTGCACGTTGTTGCGCGAGAGATACGAAACGCGGTCAGCCAGATATTGATCGATCCGCCGCGTCAGGTTCTTTGAGATTTTGAAATGGTAATGCTCGACGTCGTTTTCAACGGCGACTTCGACCGAACTTTCCGAATCGTCGGCCAGCAGCGGAGGCTTTTCAGAATCGATGGACACGTTGTCTTAGAGTATATGCGGACATCAGTGCAGCCAGGTAGGGGGGGCCGCGGTAGAATAAAGTCTGAGTGTGCTTATGACGCGTTCGATCAACCTTCTCATAGCGATATCTGTTCTACTGAGCGCCGTGTCCCACCGCGCCAACGCGGCTCCGCCCGGGTCGCTTTTCAAGGAACGCGTCCTCCCGATGAAAATCGCCGATGGCGATCCGGACGATCCTGGCCGGGTCTTTTCAGTTCCAGTCACCTGCAATGAGTTCGCCGCGGATTTTGGCCTCGGCTGTTTCGGCACGACGCGAGTGAGCGCCAGTTTTGCCAGGCGTTGCCATTTGATCATCGAACCCGATCCCGTCCTGGATCGCACGCGCGATCCAGATAACAAGCCCATGTTCGATGGCGCTGCTCTGGCAACCATCGAAATCGGCGGGCAGGAAAGGGAAATCCGAATCTCGGTCATGAAGGATCAATACTGCCAGAAGCCCGAACATGAAGGGCTTCTGGGATTCGATGCGATAAAAGATTTTCAGTGGGAGATCGATCCGGTCAAGCAGACCTTCACCATGCGGCCGGCCACGACGGTCCCCGCCAAAAAGCCTCTGTATATTCTCCCGCTGCATGTCGGCGAGGATGGGTATTACCTGAAGGTGCGCATTCGCAACGTCACTCAGGACCTCGCATTGATGCCGGGATCCAGCTTTGTTCAGGCCGGCCTCTCGCTTCAGCGGGCGTGGGATCTCAACTCGGGGGAAAAGGTAAAGGTTGACGAGAAGCGCTTCGGCGAGGTCCGCACAACGTGGTTGAATGGCAACGACGTGGTCGAACTTGCGAAAAACCTGCGCGAAACCAATTTGCCAGTCGCGCTCATGGGAGACCCCAAAAAGCCGAAAATCGTCAATATGGTCGATAGCGGGCTGGGACAGTGCGTGCTGAATCGATTCGTCTATTGCGTCGAACCCCGTCGCCAGCAGTTTCGAATCATGTCGCAGACGCCAACGACAATGCCAGCCCCGACCACGGCGCCGACAAATCATTAACCGGCCACAGTCTATTGCACGATATGCGATTCAAGCGTTGAACCCCGAAGCTCGGGGATTGCCATTGGCACTGGAGCAAGCGTCGATCGATCGATCCACTTGCCCGCCAGCCAAAGCGACACGGGCCGAAGTGGAACATCCTTCAACAGCCCGGCCACGGCATCAGTGATTTGATCGCACTCGACAAAGTATCCGCTGCATTCCAACGACGAACACGCGCAGCCTACTGCTGTCAGCGAGACGTCTTGAGGAACCCGCACGCCGCGCGTTTTCAGCGTGGCCCGGGTAAATGAAGCGGCTCGCGCGGACCCGCAGACCATTGCGGTGACGCCTTCCTTAGCCAGCGTCGCGGCCTCCCGAGGCTCGGCCGATTCAATCAACACATCAGACCCATGCCGAGCGGCCGCTGACCGGAGCGCACGCGAGATGCGGCTGTCACCCAGTGGCTCGATTGCTCCAAGACGTCGATGACCTGCCAAAATCAAATCACGGCAAAGGCGAGTGGCGCCTAACGTCGTGTCAATCATCACCGCATTCAGCGAATAAGCCGAGGGCTCTCGATTCACCGCGATTACCGGCATGTTTCTCACGAGAAGATTGCGCACCAATGTATCGGGTGTCGAGATGCACAGATCGATCACAGCCGTGAATTGATTCAAAAAACTCGGTCGAACCGCTTCCAGCGAGGGGATGGTTTCCAGTTCAGGACAAGCCCGCTTCAGACCATCGACAATGCAGGAGTCGATTTCGGCCGGCTCGACCAGCACGAGCCAACGGCCAATCGTTGCTGCCGGCACCGGTGCACTGCCTTTAACGTAGGTCCCCCGACCGATGCTCCGATCCAGAATCCCCTCAGCCGCGAGATCGGTCAGGGCCTTGCTCAAGGTCTTGGCATTCACGTGAAAACGACGGGCGAGTGTGCGCTCGCCCGGGAGCTTGCCAGTGAGTTCCCCGGATTCAACGGCTTCCCGGATCTTCTCGCGGAGCCGCTGAAACTTGTAGCTCATCCCGGATTGCCGCGATTGCGGCTTGTCTTGTTGTACTGCCGATGCGTTCATTACCGTCCCCAGTTGCGCCGTAGTTACCCTGGTGTACGTCCCAATCCGTATCAACCCTATCGTCGAAAGCACGTTAGTCCAGCTTCCGAGGGGGTCTCCATTAGATCGGTACCAAATAACATGTGACGATCAAATTTCCAAGTGATCTAGATCACTTTGTCGCAATTTCTTGCATTTCCACCCTGCCGATAACCTTGAACAAAAATGTCGGAGAAAACCAGCCTTAAACCGGTCTTCTCCGACACTTTTCAACTACTTGAACAGGAAAGACTTATCGCTTGGCCTGGTCGAAGTAACCGATAAAGTACAGGAAGCGGTTTTGGTTCATGATCGGGACGCTCAATTGCGTCGCCGAGAGGACTTGCGCCTGATACTTCGCCAGATCTGCACGATACTTCGCCTGGCGAAGCTGATCATTGGGGTTGTTCGGATCGATTCCGGATGGAGCAACCGGCTCGGCACCCATGACCACGAAGTCGGTGTCCACATCAATGTGGTCTTGGATCTTCCCACCCCATTGAGTGATCAATCGCTTGACGATTTCGGCATCATTTGGATTGGCGCCGCCCGAGCTGCTCAAATCAAACCCGCCGTACACGAAAAAGTTGTATTTCGTATTCGGGTCGAACACGAGATTCGCAATATGGTCTCCGATCACGATCTGCTGGCCCGGCTGGATCTTGGTGATCTGGCACTCGCTGGTATTGGGACCCACCGCGACAACTTCCAAAGAAGCCTTTCCGATTGGCATATTCGTATCGGCCAACCCATCGCCCAAGGCAGGAATCCCACGGCCCTTGTCATAAACCTCAAACGTCAGACCCAGCGTGACCGATTGACGCGACCCGATATTGATGAAGCAACGGTTGTTGTCCGAAATCGTGATGATCGCGCCGTCCGGCTGCTGAATAACGGCTTCGCCCGGAACGGTGCGCACCTGGTGCAGCTTGCCCTTCAGACCCGTCACCATTGTCTCGCTGGCCTTAAACTTGGCATTGATATTGGAAAGGTCGGTCGTCAACTTTGCGTTCGTGTCCTGAAGCTCTTTGATCTTCGAAGCACCCGTCTGGGTGACGGAAGTCATTCCGCTCGCGATGCCAGCCTGCACCTCGGCAACCTTCTGTTCGGAGGCCGCGACCTTGGCCGCCGCTTCAGCAATCTGCTTGTCCTTATCGTCCAACTGTGCCTTCTGCGCCGCGAGCTGGTCCGTCTGGCTCTTCCGGGCCGCGACCAACTGGTCATCGCTCGCCTTCTTGTCCTGGGCGACCTGCGCCAACTGCGTGGTCAATGCATTGATCACTTCGCTCATGCTCGCATTGGCCGGGAACGTGAAGCTGATCACCTTCTGGCTGTTCATTTCCTCGATCTTTTTCGCGGCTGTTGCAAGCGTGCTCTTGGCCTGATTTACGGCGGCGTCCGGAGCCGAGTTGCCGCCCAGCATCTTTGCCAACTGCTCGGATTGCGCCATCGAAATTTCCAGGGCCGAGTTCAATCCGGGAAACAGACTTTGCAATTGCTTGAGCTTTACGATCTTCGGATCTCCCGGTGCGCCATCGGGGTACATTTCCCGGTTGGTCACCTTGAGCGACGCAAGGTCCTTCTCGCTCTTGCTCGCGGCCGTCGAAAAGTACACCGCGATGACGATCATGATCACCGCGATCGTTACCGATGCGATGACTGTCGTAATCAATCCTGAGCGGGAACTTTGCGTTGAGCTGACGACGGTGGGCATACAGACCTCCAATGGTGCTGAGGCGACTGGCCCTTGCGGACGGACGTGCAGTCCGGTTGGTATCGCGAGGACGCTGGTGAGAACTCTTCGGCGAATCGGCCCATGGAGCCGGCCTGCGGGGCCCGCCATGACCACCAGGCTCAATTTCCGCCTTCGATGCGCCGACTACTTTACAAACGCAGACGCGGAAACGTCAAGAAAAAGGGGGGTTGTGAGCAATGACGACTCACCGTGCCGAGGAGGACGGAAGCTCGGGTGCGTTCCCCGCCGCCGCGTTTGCCGGAGGCGTATTCGCCGCGGCTACTGTCGTCCCCACCGACTTGAGCGCCAGCCTCACCCGCTCGACGCTGTCTTTAGCCCGAACGGTTCCCCGCAACGTTGCCGGGCCCAGCGGATCTCGCATCCCGCCCCGGCTGGCCACCGCCCGAAAGGATCCGATCCGGATCGACAAATCCGTAGTGCCGTCCCCGGGCTCCAGAACCACCATCGCCGTTCCCGCATACTCGATCACGTCGGACGCGCTGGATCCGTTCTTCATCACGTACCAGTGCAGCGTGGCGTTGGACGACGAATTGTGGTCGGATTTCATATCGCGAGTCGGCTTCCAAAGGACATGAATGTGCATGACCTGCCGCACGGGCGACGAAGCCGGCTGCCCATCCAGCGTCTTTCGCGCCGCATCATCCATCATCACGACATGCGTGTCGCCGTCGGCGTCTTGCGAGTAAAACGCGCTTGAAAACGTCTGGCTGAAGGTTTGTGATGCCCCCGTCCCGTCCGGCTTCGATATAACCGTCAACTGACTGGCCGGCCCGCTCGAACATCCCAGCCCGCACAACGTCAACCCCGCCCCGGCAAGCGACAGGAAACAAAACCGGTACGCCCTTCGGCGGATGCTTGCTGTATTCACTGGATACGGTTTCCTTAGAGATGCCCTCAAGCGATACCCAACAGCGAGAGCGCGTCGCGTTCCACAATTCCTCGAAGTGCCTCGCGGGGGACCACCGGCATATTCGTGCCCTGTGCCAACTGGTTGATGCTGTACAACGCCTCGATGCACTCGGTAACGCTGGTGTACGGGAAGTCGCTGCCAAATAAAAGCTTATCAATCACGCCATGCTGATACGCCAGCACCAGCGCGTTGTACGCCTGCCAGGGCCGGCTCAACAGCCCGCTGAGGTCGGCTAGCACATTCGCGTGCTTGCCCAGCATGATGATCGTTTCATCCACCCAAGGCTGGCCCAGCTGCGCAACCACGATGCGAAGCCCCGGGAACGTCCGTGCCACTTCGTCCAGCAGATAAGGCCGGCCATATTCCAGTTTGCTTTTTTCCGTGAACTGCCCACTCGGATGAAACAAAATCGGCATCCCCAGCTTCTCAGCCTCGGCGTAAACGTCCATCGCCCGCGAGTCGCATGGGTGAAAGTCCTGGTTGGCGGGCGAAACCGTGATGCCGGCCAATCGCAACGCCTCTTTAGCGGTGTACACTTCATCCGTTGCGCAATCTTCGGTGGGATCAATCCCGGCAAAGCCGATCAGCTTCTGCGGAAAACGCCGCACGTACTCCGAGACAAAGCGATTGGGGATTTCAGCTTGAAGGTACCGGCTCTTGAAACCCAGCACGATCGACTTATCGACCGTCGCGGTCTGCGCCCAGTGATGATCGGGATCGGCGGCGGGGAGGTTCCGCCAGCCGGAACGCTCGGCGGAAATGCGACTGGGCCGCTTCCGCGACCAGCGCGGAGAGTTGCCCAAATCCAGCTGCCCCAGTTGGTCGGGCGACTGCCAGATATGCGTGTGACAATCAACAATCATATGTTTGACTCGATGCCACCGGGTAACCACTTCTTCATTCACGCCATCGGCTCGCCGGCAACCGTCCTCGCCCCATCCTTGAGGAACGCTCAACAGTCTAGTCGTTTGAGCTTCACGGTCAAAACTTCCGCCTCAGGTTTAAACGTAACGGTCCCAGCCAACGAGTAACACTTTTATCGGACGTTAACCGATCATTTCAATAATAAATATATAAGTACAGTGCTGTAATGACTTAACATCACGGCGGCCTGAGCCTTACTTCTTTTCCCGCCGGCGGCGACGCAGTTCGGCGTCGACGAATGGGTCCAGTTCGCCCCGGTCCAGCACCGATTCCACGTTTGAAGTCTCGTAGCCCGTCCGGGTGTCCTTGACCCGCCGATCGTCCAAAACGTAACTGCGGATCTGGCTGCCGAAGGTGATACCCTTCGGGTCGCCAATGACTTGCCGCAATTCCTCGTCGCGCTTGGCCTGCTCGATCGCCTCAATCTTGCTCTGAAGAATCGCGATCGCAAGCCGGCGGTTCTGCTGCTGGCTGCGCTCCACGGAACAGGTCACCGTCAGACCGGTCGGTATATGCGTGATCCGCACGGCGGTCGCGACTTTGTTCACGTTCTGCCCGCCGGGCCCACTGGCCCGCACGAACGCGACGATGTCCAGGTCGGTTTCAGGGATCTGCCCGTCGCCCTGTTCCTCATCAAACTCCGGCACAACCATCACCGCCGCAAAGCTCGTCTGCCGTTTGCCCTGGGCATTGAATGGGCTCGGGCGTACCAGTCGATGCACTCCCGCTTCAACCCTCAGGTAACCAAATGTGTAGTCGCCTTTTACGTGCAGCGTGACGTTCTTGATCCCAGCCTGCTCTCCCCATTGCCGATCCACCTCGCTCACGTCCCAACCGCGGTGTTCGAAGTAATAGAGGTACATCCGCAGCATCATCTCCGCCCAGTCCTGCGCTTCGGTCCCCCCGGCCCCGGCCTGAATGGTAAAGAAGCAGTTCCGCGGATCGTTTGGCCCATCAAGCAACGACTGTAGCTCAACCTGCGCAAATCGATCTTCCAGCACCTTGAGTGCCTGATCGGCTTCGCCCAGCGTATCGGCATCCCCGGCTTCGGCGCCGAGTTGATACATCGCTCGAACGTCGTCGATTCCGCGCAGCAACGCATCAACCGGCTCGCTGGTGGCTTTGATCGCTTTGAGTTCCCCGACGATCCCCTTGGCCGTGTCCTGGTGATCCCAGAATCCCGGTTCCCCCATCGTCGCTTCAAGTTCTTTTCGGCGTACGGCCTTGCCCGTCAAGTCAAAGAGAGTCCCGGATCGCAATGATCCGGGATGAGAGGTTTTCGATCGCTTCGGACAAGTTCTCGTGAATCATGCCGACCAGGGTAACATAAACGTCGGCGATGTTAAACCGCTCGCCCCAAAAGCGCTTACGAAACGCTCAACCACTGCATGATGCTGTCAAAATCCAGCGGCTTAATGAAAATCGCGTCGGGGCGATGTTCGCTACCGTTCATAAATTTGCGCCAGTCGGCCGTTCCCGTGGTAAATGCAACCTTGATGGGCAACGCCTGCTTGCGCACGTGCTCCAACACCGACGCACCCGTGCCATCCGGAAGCATCAGGTCGAGCAACACGCATTCGGGTTGACGGTCGAGCAACCCAAAAGCATCGGCCAGGTTTGCGGCGATGAGGGGTTCAAAGCCGGAGAGTTGAAGCAGTGAAACCAGCGCACGCCAGCTGGCCGGATCGTCTTCAACGACCAGCACGCGCCGACCACTGCCCGGTTCCTTACCCAGATCCGCCACGACCTGAAGCCCTTCTCAAAACGCCAGAAACCACCGTAGTAACCACATCCTGAAAATGGGAAGGGTTAATTTTTGCATAATTCTTGGGCGCTGAACCGAACTGCAAACTCGCTGTCAATGTGGGAAAGATAGCGCGCTTTGCGCGGTCGGAATGTCACTGGAACATGGTAGGTGGGTGCCGTCCGGATTGGATTGCCGTGTGCGATCACGCGCTACTTGTAAATCCCTTTCGAGCCCCTTCCCCGCCTCATGTTAGATTCCACTCCGCAAACCCCCCACGCCGGGGTATAGCGGTAC
>DAIRGS010000244.1:0-8158 GCA_036794395.1 Tepidisphaeraceae bacterium
GCGAGACCACAGCCTTGCAAGGGAATTAGGAACCCAAACAACCCCCTCCCTACCCTCCCCCGGCGTACCGGGAGAGGGAAAACAGGGAGGCCGCCGAAACTGTCACGCACCCGCTCGAGCCCGCTGCAGTGCCTATGGCATTACCTTTGCTCAGTTCGCTCATCATGCAGCTATTGGCGCCGCTTGTAAGGCATGGGGCCTTGAGCGAGACCGCGGCCGATCGCTTGCACTAAAAGGAGATGTTATGAAACGCTTCGCTTTTGCCGTTCTGACCGCGTCGATGCTCGTCAGTGGGTTGACTTCGATCGGTTGCCAGACTTCGCACACTGAAAGCGATACGCCGGGCTTGTTGGGTGGGAATAAGCACGAGGAAACCACCACGACCAAGAACCCGGTTACCGGCGATGTGAGCACGAGTCACACCGAGCAGAAGACAAAATAATCGAAATCGCCTTCACGCTTTCTCGAAGGCGTGTCCAATGCAACGACGGTCGATCGCAGCAATGCAGTCGGCCGTCGCTTGTGTTTGCGACATTACGTATCAGTTCTTCGATGGCTTTGGGTTGTCGTACTCACCCATATCACGAATCCAAATATTTCGGTATTGAACAGGGTTCTGATGGTCTTGTAGTTCGATAAACACTTCGGGCGGATGGGATTTGCCGTAAGCGCCGAGCGACAGATGAGGGATTCCGCCGATTCCATCGGTGGCTCCGATGTATTCGTGACGATGGTGTAGCAGGACGCCGTTGTGAATGACGGTGACGCATGCCTTCTTGGTCAATGTGCCGGTGGCATCCCAGCGCGGCGCCTCGAAGACGATGTCGTAGGTCTGCCATTGCCCAGGTGGGCGGCATGCGTTGACCAGTGGCGGGGTCTGGCCATATTGAGCACCGCATTGGCCATCAGGGTAGGTCTTGGCTTCAAAGTTATCGAGGACCTGCACTTCGTACATGCCGTTGATCAGCACGCCACTGTTTCCGCGCGACTGGCCTGTGCCTTTGGCCGGTGAAGGCGTGGCGAATTCGAGGTGCAGTTGGAAGTCCGCGAATTTGTCTTTGGTACGAATGCCACCGACGCCGCGAACGGTTTCCATAAAGCCATCGCCGAGCTTCCAGTTGGCAGGTTGGCCGGCGGCGGTTTGCCATTTGGAGAGATCTTTGCCGTCAAACAGGATGACTGCATCAGAGGGCGCTCCAGCGCCAGTGCTGAACGACTCGGCCGGCGTGACGACGCGGGGCTGAGGGCGATCCCCATCGTGAACGCCCCACTTTGTTCCCGGGATGATGGGGGTTCCTTTGTATCCAAGCCCCTGCTGCTGAACAGCGCCATATACGAATGCGCCGGTGCCTGCGGCAGCCAGAATGAGGGCGAGACGTCCGATACGGTTTCTTGTTCTCATTGCGAAAGAATCGCGCACTGGGATAGCTCAGTCAAGTAACCGAGCGAATGCAGACAATCATTCGGGTACATGACACTTTAGGCGGCCGTCTTTTCCCTCCACCGGTACGCCGCTTGTCATCACCCACATCTTTTTTGGTGTCCTTCTCGATGCCATGGATTCGGTTCAGTCCTGCGGAACGACGACGAGCAGGACCGCATTTGGGCAACGAAAACTGCGTCAAAACAAGATGTGTACAATGACAAGCGGTACACCGGGGGAGGGGTGTAACTCCTGTTTGTGGCGATCCGTGTGGCACAGCCGCCCTCGGCTGTGATCTGCCGTAGGCAGATGGCTTTTTTGCCGCAAGACTTCGACCTTCGGTCGAACACGACTCGACTGAGCTCGTCGAAGTCAGCCGAGGGCGGCTGTGCCACAAGATGAGTCACGAGGTCCGCCACACTCCGGCGCTACACCCCGTGGGAGGGTAGGGTGGGGGCGTGGGTTGACATCTGTGACGCGTTGCGGATGTGGTCGTAGAATGGGAAGGGATTTCGTCGCTTCATCAGAAAACAATTCCATTGATCCTCTCGCGTGCGGGTGTTATTTTCGGGACTGAAGCAATTTTCGAACATATCCGCACGTTTGCGAGTCGTCAGCGCGTGAAATCCGCCGGTTTTTGTTCACGGGATCGGCCTTCGGTTGGTTAAACTAGGACTCACCGCTGTGAGAGGTTTAAGTATGAGTTCACAAGACGCGAGCGTGGCGAAACCGGTTATCACGTACTTTGACGGGGCTGGTGACACCGCGCGGGCGGTGGAAGCGGGGCGAACGGGTAGGCCGTTTACAGGCCTGGCGCGTTTCGCAGATGGAACAGCGTCGAAGCTGGTGGTGCAGATGACCGCTGAGAGCCGTACGGGTGAGATTGCCGGAACGATCCTTGTCGATGGAATGGCGCGGGGCGATGGCAGCCACCTCTACCTCTTCCGGGGGACCAGCCGGCGTCACATATTTTCGATTCAGGCGCTGGCAACTGGAAATCGCACTGCAATGTTGAGCGGCACGGTGACGCCTGACGGAATGCAAGTGAGCGGAACCTTCGTGGCCAGCGCGCCGGGGTCTGCGGTGGGTGGGGGAACGTTTGAAGTCAGCCGGGCATAAGCACTGGCTGCTCGGTTTCATCACCTCGCGGGGCCATGAGTCTGGGATGGATCCGCAAGATTCTCGTGCACGACCGGCAGGCGAATTGTAAACGTCGTGCCCTCGTCGGGCACACTTCTGACTGCGATCGATCCCTCGTGTTCATCCACTATTTTCTTAGCGACCGCCAGCCCCAGCCCGGTGCCGCGGTTTCCCTTGGTTGAGTGGAAGAGCTGGAACATGTGCTGCATCATCGAAGGCGGCACGCCGGAGCCATTGTCGATCACATCGAGCGTGGTGACGCGATTTTCGGCGTCATAACGGCAAACGACCTGGATCAAGCCTTTTCTCGGGGCCACGGCATCCAGTGAGTTACTGAGCAGATTCATCAATACCTGATGCATGCCCGATGGGTCGAGTGGAATGGCGGGGTGGTTCTTGTCGACATCGGCCACGACCATCGCGCCTTTTTCGTTGGCCACCGTGGCGATGAGTTCGAGACAATCATCAATTAACGCCTTGGGATTCACCATCTCCAACTTGGGCTCGCGTGGGCGGCTGTAGGCCAGCAGGTTGAGGGTGAGGTTGTAGATCTTGTCGAGATTGCGATCGACAATGCGCCAACCTTTGGCTGCCTGAGGTAGGTTGGTGCCGCGAAGTCCCATCTCGACGACATCCGCGCCGCCGCGCAGGGCTTGAAGAATATTCTTGATGGAGTGGGAAAGGGCGGCGGTTGTCTCGCCGATGGCGGCCAGCCGCTCGGCTTGCACACCCGCCAGATAAAGCTTGGCATTCTGGATGGCCAGCCCGGCCTGGAGGCCGATGGCGGTGAGCAAGCGAAGCTGATCGGGTGCGTAGGTGTAGTTTTTGACCGAGCTATCGATATAGATGACGCCGAGAACTTCGTCCCCGCCTTTGTCGGTGAGCTTGCGGGCCTTGATCGGCACGCACAGGGCCGAGCGGATGCCCAGATTGTGTACGCTTTTGCCTTTGCTGAAGCGTTTGTCGGCCATGGCGTTGGAGGAGAGAACGCCTTCGCCGGTGTTGAGCACGTGATTGACGATGGTGCGCGATGCGTGGATGGTGTCGGGGCCTCGGCTGGAGGCGGTTTCGCTGGGATCGCTGACACGGTCCTGTTCCTCACGGGTCCGCGCGACTTTCGTGACCAGTTCTTCCGAGTCGGGCTCGAGCATGAGAATAACCCCTCGATCGGCTTTCACGTGCTCGAAGACCAGGTCCATCACAATCTCGACGACCTGCTCGACATCGAAACTCGATCCGAAGGTGGCGGCTAGCTGATAGAGGATCTTGAGGTTGGCCATGGCCGCGGCGGCGGGCTCCGGGACGGCCAGGACAAGGGAGTCATCCGATGACTGGACGGTGTGCATGATCGCACTGTCCATGCCGCTCTCGACGCCTTCCAGGCGGACGTTACCGCTGCTGGTGCGAGTGATGCCCGGCTGAGCCCCGAAAACCATCAGGGTCCGGCCGACGCGAATCTGATCGCCGATCTTCAGGGGGGCGCTGGCCATCACCCGGCCGCCATTAAGGTAGGTGCCGTTTGAACTGCCAAGATCGCGGACGATCCATTCTCCATCAGCCGGGAGCAGTTCGCAGTGGCGACGGCTGACGGTATTGTCGGAGAGGGGCAGACTCCGGCTCTCGCGCCCCACCAGTGCGGGGGCGTCGGGCAATTCATATCGGCGGCCTTTATCCGGGCCTTGCAGGACTAAAAGCGTGAGCACGTGATGCTTAGTCTATCCAACTGACCTGCCGCGGACCAATCCATCCTCGGCAGCTGCGATTACGGTCCAGGGCAATCGCATGTGCCGTCTCGGGGAGTGCGAGGCTGGGCCGATGAAAACCCGTGGTTTTTCAGGATTGCGTTCGTCTTGATTTTGATGCGCAAATTAACGAGCGCCCTCTTGCCCCCTCTCCCCCCGGGAGAGGGCTGGGGTGAGGGGGAATTCCAAGCGCCGTTCCTCTCACGAATAGCTCTTCCTATATCGTCATGAGTGCAACAAAACGCCGGCTCGCAAGGAGGTCAAAAACAGCATGTTTTCATCAGCCCAGTGCGAGGCTCCCGCCGAGCCGCGTTTTTCGATCAAGCATAAGCTCGGCAGGAGCCTCGCACTCCCGAAATGGGTCGCCGGCCCAGGAACTTTCGATTGCCCTGGACCGCGGTCACCGATTACCGGCGGTTGGGACCATCCACGGAAGCTGGTCTTCTTCCATCATGATGTTGTTGTACCGCAGGATGGTGCCCTTGGCCTTTTCTAGCCGTGACAGGGCGGTGTTGTAGTTCATAAGCTCAGTGGCTTCGCGGGTCTGGGCGGAGGCCAGGTCGCCTTGTGCCTGGAGCTTGGATTGCACAAAGTAGATATCCAGAGCCTGGAGGCCCGAGGATTGGCGGCTGTTCAAGCCGTCAAGGAACGTCATCGCCTGAAATGTTCCCTGGCGGGCGTATACGAGCGAGTCCCATGCCGTGTTGATCTCACGCCACGCGGCGGTGACATCGGCGGCCACATCGTTCATTATCTTTTCGTACGAAGCCATCGCCTGCAGTTGCTGGAGATTGGCGCGCTGAACGATCGATGCGGCTTCACGATTGCCCAGGGGGATTTCCAACTGGAGGCCCAACGAATAGACCATGTGCCCATGGCCCATCTGGTCGACAAAGGCTCGGTCGACATTATTGGACAAGCCCTGAAGCGTGGCGGTGCCGACGAAATCGAGCTTGGGGAACAGGCCATTGATGGCAACCTGGCGGGCAACTTCAGCCGAGTTTTCGCGGATTTGCTGCTGCCCGAGTTCCAGCCGATTGGCAAAGGCTGTTTCGATCTGGTCGTGAAGATCAAGATGAACTGCGACTTCAGCGGGGTCATCGGCGGGAAGAATCGCCAGGGGACCGGCGACGTCAAAGTCCGGATCGCTCATCCGGCGCTTGATGTCATCAGATATATCCAACAGGCGGGACCTGGCACGTCCCAACTGGATTTCACGCTGGCTGATGGTCGATGCCCCCTGGGACAATTCGACGGTTGTGGCCTTTCCGCCGTTGATCACCTGATCCCACAGGATAGCCACCAGCTCGCGGGCGTTTTGAAGCACTTCCTCGGCGATCAGGACCTCGCGATACGCCTCGTAGAGTAGCCAGTAGTCCTTTTCAAGCTCTTCGGTGTTGTCTTCAAGGACCTTGCGATAATCGAGGATGCTGACGCGCTGATCGTTGCGGGCGACGGTGATGCGGGCCCAGTTGATCTCGTAGCCAAACTCGCGAAGCAGCGGCTGGGTGATCTGGAACTTGAGCTGGTCGTCCCAGTAGTTATTCCGCGTGTACCGAACCGGGAAGTAGTCGCTGTGCTGAACCTGATAGCTGAGCTGGATCTGGCCGCCGCTTTCCAGATAACGTTTCACACCGGTTTCGATGGTGTAGATATTGTTGTTTTCGGTGTTGATCGTGACGGTCTGCGTGGGGTTGCTTGGATTGGGGATGACCGTGCCGGGCGTTCGGTCATTTTGTTTATCGAAGCGGGAGTTATTGAAAAAGATCGGATCGTAATGCGCCTCGCTTTCGGTGACGCGAGTCTCGGCAATCGCGGGGTCGTAGCCGGCCACGCGGACTTCTTTGCTGTTGGCCGCGGCGCGATGCATGATTTCCCGCAATGACATCCGCACATATTGCGGCTCCTCACCCGTGACAGGGCGGCTGGAAGCCATGTGGTGAGCAGGGTCGTAGGATTCGCGCGTGGTGGGCAGATCCCTGAGCGGACGACCGAGCTGACCCGCGGAGTTGAAACGATCACCCCGCGTGATTGCACGCGGATCGAATGGGGGCGGCTCTGCCACGTTACAGCCAATGACAACCACCGATAACAAAGATGTTCCTGCCGCGACCGCTACGCCTTTTGCCATTCTGGCTCCCTGCATGTATTCCATTGTTGGGGCCGGATTATAAAACCCGCGTCGCGACACGCCAGATTGCCAGCACCATAAAACAGTTTTCTCAACCGACTCCGCCTCGAAGTACCCGGCTCGCCATGGCCCGGACCACTCCACTCGAGGCGCCACTTTACGCTCGCGATCCGCCACATTAGCAGCGCGAGCCCCGTGTGAGAAATCCGGCGAGCTCACGCAGTTGAGGCATGTACAGTGCAAAAAAAGCAAACGCAGCTAAAAAAAACCGTTGACTCCGATTTTGACGGACCTTACATTTGCCGGTCAGGAAAGGAGGTAAAGCGCCATGGCAAAGAAAGCAGCTCCGAAAAAGGCAGCCGCCAAGAAGACGACCACGAAGAAGACCACCAAGAAGAAGTAACTGCTGCTTCTTCCTCGCCGGCGCGTGGCTCGTCATCGAGCCGGCGAATGGGCTCTTCAACCTCTAACCGTTTTAGGCCCGGCTCCAACTTGGGCCTCGAAACAAAAAGCGAAACCTTCCCTGCCACGGGGAAGGTTTCTCTCTTTATATGGCTCGTTATCCCCGGGCTGTACTTGTAAGGTGGGTACGAATCTCGCAAAATAGGGGTATTGGAGCCAGAGCACACACACGGAGGTGGCCGGATGCGAGTCATCGCGTTGATGAACCAAAAAGGGGGCGTAGGGAAAACGACGACCACCGTCAACCTTGGGGCGGCGCTGGCCGAGTTGGGCAAAAGGGTCTGCCTGATCGATCTCGATCCGCAGGCCCATCTAACAATCAATTACGGCGTCGAGCCCTCGGCAGACGTTTGCTCGCTGTACAACATGCTCGTCGAGGGCGCAAGCTTCCTTGAGGCAGTGTTTAAGATTGACGACAACATCGCCCTGGTCCCCAGCTCGATCGATCTTGCGGCAGCGGAGATTGAGCTGGTCAGCGTCCTGGGCCGCGAGACTTTGCTGAAGAAGCGGCTGGATTCGGCGCAGCACGACTTTGACTTCATTCTGCTGGACTGTCCGCCTTCGCTCGGGCTTCTAACGCTAAATGCCTTGGCGGTCGCCGACGAAGTGATTATCCCCATGCAGCCGCATTTTCTGGCCCTTCAGGGGGTTGCCAAGCTGCTGGAAACCGTGCAGCTCGTAAACAAGCGCATCAATCCAAAGCTGAAAGTGAGCGGGATCGTTCTGACGATGTACGATTCGCAGACGAAGCTGAGCAATGAGGTGGTTGCTGAGCTGAATTCGTTCATTCTCGCGGCGCTGGGTAAGCCGCTGCCTTGGGCGCGGGCCCGGATCTTTAAGAGCAAGATCCGCCGGAACATCAAACTGGCTGAATCGCCCAGCTTCGGCAAGCACATCATCGCGTATGAACCGAGCAGTAATGGCGCCGCCGATTATCGGGCACTGGCGCGCGAAGTGGTTGCGATGCGGGATGATGCGGTTGCTCCCTCACCGGCTTCGGCGGTAGAGGCCAGCGTGTCGGTTGCGGTGAACCGGCAGCTTGATCCTTCAAAGCTTGCTGCCGCGAAGGTGCCTCCGCCGGAGTCTTCTCCGAAAGAGGTTTCGGGTCGATCTGATGTGACTGAAGAGGCTGTCGCGTAGCATTCCGACTGGGTGCGTGACGCTTTCGGCGGCCCCTTACTCCATCCACCGGTACGCCGGGGGAGGGTTGGGGAGGGGGCCGGCGAGGCACTGGTTGGACCAGGAATCCAAAGCCAAAAA
>DAIRGS010000244.1:8168-10799 GCA_036794395.1 Tepidisphaeraceae bacterium
TCCCTACCCTCCCCCGGCGTACCGGGAGAGGGAAAAAGGGCGGCCGCCGAATCTGTCACGCACTCATTCCGACTGGGGCGGATCGACGAAAATTGCGTTGATGTTGCCGATTGGTAACGGATTGCGCGGGCGTATAGTCTACCACCCGTGCCCGACACCGATTCACTTCTTCAAGATTTGACCCCTCCTCAGCGCCAAGCCGTCACGCATGTCGACGGCCCGATTTTGATCGTGGCAGGGGCAGGCAGCGGCAAGACGCGGGTGATCACGCGCCGCGTGGCGTATCTGGTCGCCCAGGGCATCCCGGCAAATTCCATTCTCTCGATTACTTTCACGAATAAAGCTGCCGGGGAGATGAAGCAGCGCATCTCCGGGCTGCTCGATCGGCCATTACGCGACTTTGGCCAACTGGATCAGCCCTGGCCGATCATCTGCACGTTTCACTCATTATGCTTGCGTATTTTGCGGCATTTCGCCGGTGAGTTTGGCCTGCCGCGGAATTTCAGCATCTTCGACAGTGCCGATCAGACAAAGCTCGTGAAGGAGGCGCTGAAGCTACTGGAGATTTCGAGCACGAACTTCACGCCCGGCACGCTGCACGGCACGATCAGCAATGCCAAGAACCAGCTCCTCACACCCGAAGCATTCGCGAGCAACGCGCGCGACTTTTACAACAAGACCGTGGCCCGGGTTTACGCGAAATACCAGAGTCTTCTGGTTCAGAATAATGCACTGGATTTCGACGACCTGCTCCTGCGCACGGCCCACGGGTTTCGCGAGCATCCACAGGTGCTAGCCGATCTTCAGGAGCGTTTTCAATATCTGCTGATCGATGAATATCAGGATACGAATCATGCCCAATACGTGATCGCGCACGCCATGGCGCTAAAGCATCGAAACATGTGCGTGGTCGGAGATCCCGACCAGTCGATCTACGCCTGGCGGGGCGCGGATATTAAAAACATCCTCGAATTTGAGCGAGATTACCCCGACGCGAAAATTGTACGGCTCGAACAGAATTACCGCTCGACGCAACGAATCCTTCATATCGCATCATCTCTGATATCGCACAACCGCCAGCGCAAGGACAAGGGGCTTTGGACCGAAAACGCCGCCGGCGATAAGGCCCTGCTGCTTCTGTGCCAGAGCGAGCAGGATGAAGCCGAGCAGGTGATGCTGCGATTGAAGGCGCTGCACGACGACCAGCAGCGGCCCTGGAGCCAGATGGCGGTCTTCTACCGCATGAACGCGTTGTCGAGAGTCATGGAAGATGCACTGCGCCGTGCGAACATCCCGTATCAAATCGCACGCGGCGTGGAATTCTATAATCGCAAGGAAATCAAGGACGTCGTCGCGTACATGCGCGTGATTTCCAACCCCAGCGATGAGGTCAGCCTCGCGCGAATTGCCAATGTCCCCACACGCGGGCTGGGTGACGCGGCCATCAAGCACATGACCGCATGGTCGATGGCTAACGGCGTCGGGCTGCTGGAAGCGATGTCTCGGGCGAATGAAATCCCGGGCGTCTCGGCGCGGGCGGCGGGCGGCGCGCGCGAATTTGTCCGCCTGCTTGGATTTTGGCAGACGATGGCTGCGGGAACTGAGGCTCAACCCGCCAGTGTTCGGGCGTTGATGGAAAACGTTGTATCGCGCAGCGGATTGGAAGCCCTCTACAAGAAAGAGGGAGGCGACGAGCAGGCGGAACTGGCCAATATCGCCGAACTGATCAGCTCCGCCGCGGAATACGATCGTGAGAATCCCGAAGGCTCTCTTGAGAATTATCTGGCCAATATCAGCCTGGTGAGTGATGCAGACCACATGAAAGGGGCCGGGGGCGCGATTACGCTGATGACGCTTCACGCGGCCAAAGGGCTTGAATTTCCAGTGGTTGCGATCATTGGGCTTGAAGAGGGAATCATGCCCCATAGCCGGGCTGCTTCGAGTTTGGCGGAGTTCGAGGAGGAGCGACGGCTATGCTTTGTGGGTATCACGCGCGCCCAGGAGCACTTGATCCTCAGCAAAGCCCACGTGCGCACCGTGCGCGGATTGCGGACGCGCACGATCACTTCGCCGTTTCTGGGCGAAATGCCGGCCGAGGATTTTGAAACGGTGGACCGCACAGGGCTATCGGATCTGCAGGATCGGGATTTCGCGCGAGACGCCGCCCGTGATGAGGCGAGGGAACTGTCCCGTCAATTCTATCGCGGGCAGTTAGTGCGACATCCCAGTTTTGGATTGGGGCGGATCTCAGAAATCTCCGATATGGGGAGCCAGACCCGCGCAGTGGTGGATTTCAACGCCGCCGGGAGAAAAACACTGATCCTTCAATATGCCCGGCTGGAGCCCGTAGGATAAGCGGGCAACCCTTTTAAGGTATTTCTCCCTCTCCCTCCGGGAGAGGGTCGGGGTGAGGGCGAATGTAAAGCGTCGCTAAATTCCGAGCGCGTTTGCAAACATCGCTTTGCAAGAAATGGGCAGAGCGAAGTGAGGTTGGAAGCGATGAATCATGAAGTCTGAAAATGAAAGTCGCCTGGCATTCGCCCTCACCCCAACCCTCTCCCGGAGGGAGAGGGGGCAAGAGGGCGCGCGTCAAACCGCGCAACAAAACCTGGACGAACCTGACCTTGAAAA
>DAIRGS010000245.1:0-10760 GCA_036794395.1 Tepidisphaeraceae bacterium
TACGCCGGGGGAGGGTAGGGAGGGGGTTTCGTCCGTTACCACTTTAAAGATGATGGCTTCTGCGCATCGGGTGGAGGGAGTAGAAAATTGCCTACAATCTCGCCATCCTCTCTTTCCTCCCAATACCCAGCGCGCATTGCGAATGCCGCGGCCTTTCGCTACTTTTCGGAATTCGCAAATTCTCTTTTAGACCTTTAGGACTCGGAGTCCATCATGAGCTTTGAAGCGGCTGTTAATCGCAAGGCGATCGATATCGGGAAGTTGGCAATCGAGATGACCACGGCTGCCGGGAGCGGGCACCCCTCTACCTCGTTGTCCCTGGCCCACCTGACGACAGTTTTGATGTACCACCAGATGCGATGGGATCCCAAGGACCCCTGGAACGGCGCTTCCGACCGCCTGGTCCTCAGCGAAGGCCACGCCGTTCCAATCATTTACGCCGCACTGGCCGATCTCGGCGCCGCAATTGGCAAAACCAAAGCCGAAGCCCGACCCATGACTCGCGAGGATGCGCTCTCGCTACGCGCCATCGAGTCCCCAATCGACGGCCACCCCAATCCCCAGCTCGGCGTCCATTTCTTCGACGCCGCCACCGGTTCGCTCGGCCAGGGCCTTTCCGTCGCCGCCGGCCTGGGCGCTGCCGCCCGCATGGACAAGATCGACCGCAACATCTACTGCATCATTGGCGATGGCGAATCCCGCGAAGGCCAGATCTGGGAAGCCGCCGATTTCGTCGTCGATCACGCCCTGACCAACGTCGTCCCCATCTTCAATTGCAACGACCTCGCTCAGAGCGATTACGTCAGCCCGCAGCAGAGCTATCAGGGCCTCGCTGACAAGCTGCACGCATTCGGGTTCATCGTCCGAATCATCGATGGCCACGATCCCCGCGACATCAGCAGCGCGCTCAATGAGCTGCACGTCATCCAGAACGGCAAGCGCCCGCTGGCGATTGTCGCGCGCACCGTCAAGGGCTGGGGCGCTGCCGCCGAGCAGGGCATGGGAAAGCACGGAACGCCGGTCAAGAAAGACAAGATTCCCGAAATTTTCGGCGAGCTCGATCGCACCGCCAAGGATCTCGGCGTCGAAAACTATAAGCTCAACGGCGAACTGAAAATCGCCCCCATCACGGCCAAGCCCCCGGTTCGCGAAACCAAGGCCATCAAGATTAAGCCCTTCGCCGAGGGCCTCGCTACCGTCGGTCTCGACAAGGACCTTGCCGCAGGAAAACCCATCGCCCCACGCAAGGCATACGGCGCCGCGCTCGTCGCCCTCGGCGAAGCCGACAAGCGAATCGTCGGCCTCGACGCCGATGTGAAAAATTCGACCCACGCCGAGTGGTTTGCCAAGAAATACCCCGCTCAATATCTCGAATGCAAAATCGCCGAGCAGAACATGATCAGCGCCGCCGCGGGCGCCGCGGCTGCCGGTAAAATTCCCTTCTGCTCCACCTTCGCCAAATTCTTCGTCCGCGCTTATGACCAGATCGAAATGGCCATCATCAGCGGATCCAATATCAAGCTCGTCGGCTCGCATGCCGGCGTCACCCTCGCCGCCGATGGGCCCAGCCAGATGTCCCTCCCCGACGCGGCCTTCTTCCGCAGCTTCTGCCACGCCAAAAACTACAACGGCCAACCCGCCGCTCGATATTTCTTCCCCGCCGATGCCGTCAGTTGCTACAAGATCACCGAGCTCATGGCCAACATCGAAGGCTGCTGCTATCTCCGCACGCTTCGCGCCGAAACCAAGATCCTCTACAAGCCCGAAGACACATTCGAGGTCGGCGGATTCAAGGTTCTGCGCGAAGGCAAGGATGGATGCTTCGTAACCGCCGGCTACATGGTTCACGAATGCCTCAAGGCCGCCGATGAACTGGCCAAAAAAGGCCGCAAAGTCGCCGTCATCGACGCCTACTCCATGCCCCTCAAGACCCAGGAGATTCTCGCCATCGCCGCCCGCAGCGGCGGCCAGATCATCACCGTCGAAGACAACTACACCGGCGGCCTCGACGCCGAAATCGCCATCGCCATCGCCGACTCCGGCGACGACATCAAACTCAAAAGCCTCTACGTCAAACAAATCCCCAAGTCCGGCCGCGAACCCGACGACGTCCTAAAAGCCCTAGACCTGGGCATGACCCAAATCGTCGCCGCCGTGTCGTAGGGTAAGTATGTAGGGGCGGACCCCCGTGCTCATGATACCCCACATTTTTCCCCGCGCGCATTTTGGCTCAAGGTGTTAGCTTCGCGGCCTTTACCAGCGAGGTGAAGGCATGGAAGCCATGGCCGCTCGGTTTGCACGAGAGCATTTTGGGGCGGCCGAGTTTGGCGATATCCGCCGCACGCGGCGGCTGGTGAGGGTGGTGCAGCGGATTATCCAGCACCCTGGCGGTACACTGCCCCGGAAGATGGGCACGCCCGCCGACCTCAAAGCGCTGTACCGCCTGGTGCACTGCCAGTCGGTCACGCTCGCACAGGTGATCAAGCCACACTGCCAGCTGACGCTCAAGCGGATGCAAGAAAGCGATCAGGTCGTGCTGCTGATTCACGACACCACGCAATTGAACTACACCGGCAAGGAGTGCAGAAAGAAGGCCCCCTGCCTACCCTCCCCCGGAGTACCGAGGGAGGGAAGAAGCAGCATCGCCAAGAGTAAATGTGGCCGCCAGGGACTGTGGCGCACCTGGAAGACCATTCGACTTTCAGATCCTTCGCTGCGCTCCAGGATGACGAGCCGTTTGTCCGCGCTCGGCGGAATTTCAGGAGAGCAATTGAGGATTAGAATGTCACCATGCGATCGGGGGCGCACCACTGGCAGGTGTTGCGCATGAGTTGTTGGACTTCGGGTTGGAAGAAGATGGGATAGGTTTCGTGGCCGGGCTGGAAGTAGACGACTTTGCCTTTGCCGACTTTCCAATCGAGCATCATGCGGGAGGGTTCTTTGGTTCCATCCGGCAGGGTGTAGATGCCGGTGAATACGCAGTCGGCGGGTTCCTTGCACTTGAAGGCTTCGCCGTAGCGTTCCATCTTGGGGATCACGAAATCGCCGACGCCTTTGGCGAGGGGATGCTTGGGCTTCATGACGAGCATGTCGACCTTGGAGCCGTCGTCGACATAGTGGCTCCAGCTACAAGGCGTGCCCATGAGTTTTTTGTAGGGCTCGGCGAAATGTGACGAGTGGAGGGAGACGTAGCCCATGCCGCGTTCGCGGACGTGTTTGTTGATGGCTTCGATGTTTTCTTTGGTGACTTTGGGGTGCAGTTTGTGGCCCCACCAGAAGAGGACATCGGTTTTGGCGAGGTCTTCTTCGGGGATGCCCTGGCCGGGGTCGGTGAGGGTGCGGGTAAGAATTTCCCAGCCTTCGAGCGATTTTAAAGAAGCGGCAACGGCGGCGCGGATGCCGTCGGGGTAGGTTTCTTTGGGTTCGGTGCCTTCGGACCAGATAATGACGCGACGCTTTTCTTCGGCGGCTTGAGCGGTGCTGCTGAGCAGAGCGCCCACACCGACGGCCGCGCCCAGGCTTAATGCCGCACGGCGGGAAATTTCGGGGTTCATGTTGTTCCTTTGGTATGAACCGACGGGTGCCGGGCCCAACCGGGCCGCGTTAACGGGAATTCACGGGAAACGCGGCCAAACGTGCGGCAGAACCGGCTTGTATAATCTATACATCCTGTGGATAATTCCGTTGGATAACCGATACGAGCCGGGTGTGTTTAAACAGTGGCGGCCAAGGCCTTCATGCGCCCGGTTCGCGATCGATCTGTTCTGGGGACTTATTGCCTGTCGGAGGGCTTGTTCATGTTGAAGCATGCAATTTTGAAAGCGGCGTTTGGCGCGGTTTTGATGACGGGTTTGGTGGGGTTGCCGGCGGGTGCGCAAATGGCGCCGGCTGCTCCGCCGCAGGGCCCGCAGGCGCCGCCGCCACCGGCGTATCCGGATTTCAACACGGTTGTGAAGGGGATGCAGCCACTGCCAGGGATGATCACGCTGTATCAATCGAACCCCGCGGATCCGCAGCATGATAGTTCGAAGCTGTTGGGGCAGATCCCGCGCGGGCTGATGAATCAGGATCTGCTGCTGGCTTCGACGATTTCTCGGGGGGAAAACGCGGGCTTTAACTGGAACGATTACCTGATCCGATTTGAGATGCAGGACAAGCGGGTGATTATCACTGTGCCGGACACGCAGTATGTGCGGAGTCCGAATACGACGTCGGGGGAATTGGTGGGGCGGACGCATACGTCGGGGTTTCTGGCGGCGATGCCGATCGTGACGATGTCGCCGCAGGGAGATCCGGTTGTGGATCTGGGCGCGGTGATGCTTGGTTCGCTTGGGGAACTGCCGCCGCCTTATTCGCCGGCAACGATGGGTTTTGGTGGGATTGCGGGGCAGCGGCGGGATCTATCGCATTTTACAAAAGTCAAAAGCTTTCCAGAAAATATCGTTGTGGATGTCGACCTGGCGTTTATGAAGCGGGACGGGTCGGGGGAGAATCTGGGGATCTCGTATGCGATCCGGCGGCTGCCGGATGTGCGGGCGTATCAGCCGCGGCTGGCGGATGAGCGGGTGGGATATTTCCCGACGGTGCATCAGGACTGGGGCGCCAAGCATAGCGAGCGCGAAACCCTGGTGCGGTTTATCAATCGCTGGGACCTGAAGAAGAAGGACCCGAGCCTGGAGCTTTCGCCTCCAGAAAAGCCGATTGTTTTCATTGTTGAGAAGACCGTTCCCCTGCAATGGCGCAAGTATGTGGCCGAGGGGATCATGGAATGGAACAAGGCGTTTGAGAAGGTGGGGATTTCGAATGCGATCGTGGCCGAGCAGCAGAGCGATGACAATGAGTATGGGCACGTCGATCCGGAGGATGCGCGATACAACTTCGTGCGGTGGGTGATTACCGGGCAGGCGTTTGCGGTGGCGATGTCGCGGGTTGATCCGCGGACGGGGCAGGTGTTGAACGCGGAGATCGCGTTTGATGACTCGATGCTCCGCAGCTACAGCCACGAGTTTGATATTTTCGGGCCGGGGCCGGTGGCGACGACGTTTGGGCCTGACGTGACGAAGTTCCTGGAGCAGAATCCGGAGTTTATTCCGCAGGGGCAGACGCTGCCGCAAGTGAAGGAGATCGCGGCGCAGATGAGCGGGCCATTTGCGATGGATGATGATGGGCATCAGAACATGAACCCATCGGGCGGGCGGAAGGCGGCGACGTTTGGCGGCTTTTCGATGTGCAACTACGCGGCGGGCATGCAGCGCGAGCTGGACATGGCCAACGTGATTTCGGGCGCGACGGGCCGGAAGGTGCCGGAGCGGCTGGTGGGCGAGGTGATCCGCATGATCATCTCGCACGAAGTGGGCCATACGCTGGGATTGCGGCATAACTTTAAGGCTTCGAGCTGGCTGCCGCTGGATGAGATCAAGCGCCGCCGGGATACGACCGACGAGCCGAGCACGGCTTCGGTGATGGACTACAACCCCAATTTGTTCTTCCCTGGCGACGATCTTGAGAAGGTGCGACACTTCTGTACGCCGACGGTGGGACCGTACGACTACTGGGCAATTGAGTACGGCTATAAGACGCCGGGCCCGCAGGACGGGGGCGAGGCGGCGATGCTCGCGAAGATTACCGCGCAATGCGCGCAGAAAGAGCACGCGTATTCGACGGATGAAGATACAACCTTCGTGTCTCCTGATCCGCTGGTGAATCGGTTTGACATGAGCTCCGATCCGATGGTCTGGGCGAAGGAGCGGATGGAACTGTGTGATGCGCTGCTGAAGGACATCCATAAATGGGGTGAGCGGAAGCAGCAGCCGCGGCATTATTTGCTGAGTTCGTACGGCATGGTGATGAGCGAGAAGGCGCGGAACATGCTGTACGTGAGCCGGTTGCCCGGCGGGGAATACTTCAACCGCAGCCGCATTGGCGACCCCGACGCCAAGCCGCCGATCGTGCTGGTCGATCCGAAGCAGCAGCGGGCGGCGATCAAGATGCTGGCCGATACGATCTTCTCGGATTCATACTTCACGAGCGATCCGGAACTGCTCAATGAGCTGGTGCCGAATCGGGAATGGGGGCTCGAAGGATATGGAGCGGTTTCGGCGCGGGTGGATTATCCGATTCACCAGATGATCAGCAATTTGCAGGCGTACGCGATGATGAGTTTATGCACGCCGTACGTGATGCAACGGGTGTATGACGCTGAATTGAAGACCAATGCGGATGACAAATTTACGAGTGCGGAGTTGATTCATCGGGTGCGTGAGACGATCTGGTCGGAGCTTGGGGCATCGAGTTCGGAGCAGAAATACACCGATGCCAAGCCGATGATCAGCTCAATCCGCCGGAACCTCCAGCGGCAGCATCTGGCGTACATGCTGGCCTCGGCGGGCGGTTCGCGATTCGTGCCGATGTCTCCCGATTTGCAGAGCATGGTGCGATTCTCGTTGCGGGAGTTGGGCGATCAGATCTCAGAGGTGCTTGGCAAGGCCAAGGCCGACGGGGATCTGAAGCTGGACTTCGCGACGCGGGCGCATTTGACGGAGTGCCGCGATCAGATTGATAGGGCGCTGGATGTGCAGCATGTGAAGAGGACGGAGAATTGAGGCAACTTTTGAGTGCCAGATATATCCGATCCGCTATTGCTCGACGATAATAATATCGCCGGGTTCGATGATCAGATTCTTTCCACCGCCGCGGGCGACATCGGCCAGTGTTTTGGGCATGAGGTTTTGTCTTGAGCTGGCGTGAGGGCCGGTCAAGTAAAGAGGCGTTGCGGCCTGCGGATCGGCAAGAAATCCGGCCTGCTCCAGAAGCTCTCGCAGGTTGAAGTCTTTTCCATGGACCGGGCCGCGCCAAAGGATTTTTCCGGCGCGGTTTGCGACGCCGGCGATATCCCGGCGGAGACTGACAACGTCACCTGCCTGTAGCGTTTCCTGACCGAAGTCACTCGATTCGAGGTCCCAGGTTTTAACAATAACGATGTGAATCTGGTCTGGATTAGTGCGTACGAGTTCGATCTGCCATTTGCGGTGCATCGCCTCGGGAAAGTGTTGGGTAATAAACTCTATGAGTGTAGGGACGCGTCCCTGAACCGGGTATTCAATGTTGGCTGCGCGCTGAAGATCGGAAGCCGTCAAGCGGATCCGACGTACTGGCTGTAGCGCTTTTGCCTCCTCAAGGCCGACGCGTGCGCGTTCCAATTGGACGCCTGCCATTTGGACGTCAAGTTGGGCCTGCTCAAGTTCGGGATTATCGACTATTCCCTTTTTCACCCCCTGCTGTTTGAGTTGCAGGTTCAGTTGCTGGATTTTCACCTTAATTTCAGCCTCTCGAAGGCCGAGTTCCGCACGGTGGATGGCCCGATTTGCGGTTTCGATCTCGTTTCGAACCGTCTGCTCGGCGAGGCTGATGAATTTTGTCTGATCCATTGAGGCCAGCGGGTCATCCGCGTCATCGGTTCGAACGGCCGAATTTTTAGCGGGCATTGTTGAAGGTCGGGTGAGATCAGGTTGCGCGCCGATAGCCGATTGGGCGCGCGATACTCTGATTGCCGACAGCGTGAGTCCGACCATCAAGATCGCGAACGCGACTGCGAAGCGCGTGGTTTTGTTGACATGAGTCATGACAATTCTCCGTTGATTTAGAATTCCGTTGACGCGATGTTCGAGCGGCCAGGCGGCGTCAAAAAATCCAGGCAAAAGCGTCGGCGTCGAAGTCGATTGGATCCGCTGGCACAGGTCCAGCAGCGTGCGCGAATACGCCGCCGGGCTGCGGCCCTGAAGGACGGCGTTGTCGCAGACTTCTTCGCGGGCCCGGCGGAGTTCGCGGTTGAGGAGGTGGATCATCGGATGGAACCACAGGGCCGCACCGACGAGGCGCTGAAGGATGCCGACGGCGTAGTCGTGGCGGGCGGCGTGGACGCATTCGTGGATCAGCACGTCGCGGAGCTGGTCGGGGGATATGTCGTGCAGCAATGCCGAGGGGAGGAGGATGGCGGGTCGACGGATGCCGATCGTGACGGGGCCGGGGATGCGATTGGAGATGAGGATTTCGGGGCGATGGAGGGTGGGGAGGACTTGTTGGAGTGAATTCTCCAATTCGACTGTCGCGGGTTGGGCGTGGCGGCGAAGTTGAGATACCCGGTAGAGGGCGACGACGAATCGGATCATCAGGACGAGCCATATCGCGCACCAGATGATTAGGGCGGCAGAGATGGCGAGCGTGATCGTCGGGGCCTGGGGAGTTGGCGCGGGGAATGGGGGGATTGGAACAGAGGCAGTCACGGGGGAGAGTGTGGGCGGATGTCGATCGGGCGCGGGGGTGCGTGCGATCTGCGGGGGTGGGGCGTCAGTGTTTTGGTCCGTTAGTCGAGGGTTCGCAACCTGGGTATGTGGGTTTGGGTGCAACCATGTGCTTGGGTCAATCGTGAGGAGATTGGCACGGCTGATTCGCGAAGCCGCAAGCGGCGTGAGGGGGACCCAGAGGAGGGCGGAAAGAAGGATGCAGTGGCGGAGGGCGGCGTTGCGATGGGCGAGGGTGCGGGAGGCGAAAAATGCCAAGGTTGTGATGAGCGTGATCTGGACGAGTGCGCTCAGGGCGATCAAGCAGAACGCGTCGCCGGGGTAGAGGCGGGAGAGGAACGTCATGATTTGCTCCTTTCGGCTTTGTCGATCATTTCGCGGATGCGGCGGGCTTCTTGTTTGGAGACGCCGCGGCCCTGGATGAGGGCCATGACCAGATCGTCGGCGGAGCCGGCGAAGGCGGTTTCGACGAGCTTGGTGACGATGTTGCGAAGCGTGGAGTTTCGAGGGTGCCTGGCGAAGTAAATGAAGCCGCCGGTCGGGCTGTCGCGATGGCCCAGCCAGCCCTTTTCTTCGAGGCGGACGAGAGTCGTTTGGACAGTGTTTCGGGCCACTTGGCGCTTGGCGGCGAGGGCTTTCCAGACGTCCATCACGCCAGCGCCGGCGGGGGCGTCCCAGATGACGTTCATGATTTCGATCTGGGCTTCGGAGAGGTCGGGAACGTCGCCGTGCTTGGCCATCACATTGCCTTTCTGCCTACAACAGTAGGTAGAATACCGACAGGTGTAGGCAAAGGCAAGAAAAATCTTTTCGAGATGGTGGCGGAGTATCAGAAGTGATCGGAAAAAATTAACCACAGAGGGCACAGAGGACACGGAGGACACAGAGACATTCAAAAACTGGGGTATCTTGCTGGGTTTTACAGGATTATCCAATTGGCTGGGATGAGGTCGCGGATGTCGTTTTGGCTTAGCGCGGGACCGAACCAGTTTTTAGGGGCGATGATGCGTTTGGCGGGGTTGGGGTTTAACCAGGCGGCCCACCAGGAGAAGCTGGAGTTGGCGATGATCTGGTGTTGGCAGGCGGACATGAGGAATAAGTCTGCGTAGCCCGGGTTTCCTTCGATAATTTCCACGTTGTCGCTTTGGAAGGCCCAGCGGCACCAGGCCGGGTCGTCGGTGAAGACGGCAAAGTGGTGGCCGGGGGGGAAGAGTCGCATGGCGGCGCGGTAGTAGTCGATTGGGAGGGAGGTGAACGCGTGGGCGAGGCCGATGTAATCGGCTCGGCGGATGTGTAACGCGACGGTGGGCTTGGCCAGGAGCTGGGCGAAGCGCGTGGTGATTGCGGTTTTGAGTTTGAGGGACGGTTGGAGGTATTGGCGGATGAGGGGTTCGTAGCCCTGGAAATAGAGGGGGGATTGGAAGAAGCCGGTAAGATCGAGGTTGGGTGAGTGGGGAATTTCGGAGTAGTGAAATTCGGGTTCTTTGTAGAGGTGTGCGATCTGCGAGGTATCGAGGAATTGGTCGAAATGTTCGAGGAGGATCTGGCTGGAGCGCCAGGCGGGGAACATAGGGCGGTAGCCATGACGGACGGCTGCGCCGAGAGTGGCGGCGACCTGGAAGAACTGGTTGCCCATCCGGCCATGCTGGCCGAGTTGATGGAAGGAATTGAAAAGGTCTTGAGGCTGGCCGGTGGGAGAGATCGGGCAAATCAGGTTGGGCCAGACGGAGTAGATTTTCAGCTGATGCTCGCGATGGAGAGAAGTAAGCGATTGGGGAAGTGATTGGCCGGTTGATGCGCGCTGGAGCAGGGCGGCGCAGGCGCGATCGCGAAGGGCGTAGCCGTGGACTTGAGAGATTTCGCCTGGAGCGAATGTGTGGTGCGATAAATGCGCGGGCGGGGTGGAGTAGTAGGCGCCCAGGCAAACGATGTCCCAGTCCTGGGGGATGGCCGACCAGTATGAACTGAAGAGGGATTGGAAATCCGGATGAGGCTCGGCGTGGGGGGCGATGATCAGGGCTGTTGAATGTTTATGGTCGAGGATGCCTTGCCAGATTTCTTGATATGGGATGATTGACGGGACGGGGGCGAGATGCGCGGGTTCATTGAGGAATTGGTCCCATGAGATGTCTGAGGGGTTTTGTGCTGGGCGGAAGACGCGATCGAACATTTGGATGCTACTCCGGAAACGATCTGATTCTATCCGGGGAAGAGCTGACTTAACTACGAAGGCACGAAGACACGAAGGGAATATATGCGGCTGATGATCCTGGCGAAGGCTGACCAAATCATTGTCATCCTGGAGCGAAGCGAAGGATCTGGTTTGGGTGAACCACTCGAAGAACAGATCCTTCGCTTCGCTCCAGGATGACAGCATCGCGAATCTCAGCCAAGCAAGATGAACTCAGGTCTTTTCTTATCTGCGAGCATCTGCGCAATCTGTGTTGCAGCCCACAAGGC
>DAIRGS010000033.1:0-36804 GCA_036794395.1 Tepidisphaeraceae bacterium
CGTAGTGCAGATACACGTTTGCGAGCATGGGTGAGATCACCCCACCCTGCGGGCTGCCGGATTCGGGGTAGCTGAGCTGCCCGGCCTCCATCACACCCGCGTTCAACCACTTGCCGATCAGACGAAGCAGGACTCCATCCCGCACTCGATGCTGTACGAACTGTCGCAGATGGTCATGATCCAGCGTGTCGAAAAACTTGCTGATGTCCACTTCCAGCACCCACCCGCCATCGGCGTTCATCGTTTCCTTCCACAGTCGCTCCAACGCCTGATGCGCGCCCCGGCCGGGCCGGAAGCCGTACGAGCCCTGGACAAAGTCCTGCTCGTAGATCGGTTCCAGCAGCATCACCACCGCCCGCTGCAGGACCTTGTCCTCCAGGGTCGGGATGCCGATCGGTCGCGTCTGGGTTGGAGAACCTGCTTTGGGAATGTGAACCCGTTTGACCGGGGGCGCTGTGTATCGGCCCGACTTGGCGCGGTCCAGCAGAGACTGGAGGTTGGCATCCAGATTCTCTCCGTACTCGTGCCACGTCTGGCCGTCCACGCCCGTCGCCCCGTTCTTGCGGGTGCGATGGTACGCCTGGAGCAGCCAGGGCAAGTCCATCATGTACGCCAGGGACGTGAAGCCCATCTGTGGCGATTGCTTCGCCAGCGTTGCTATCCGTTCCTGTTTCGTTGATACGGTATCCGGATTTCGAGGCATCCGTCGTAGTTCCCAGAAACGGTCCCATGTTCAGGCGTCCGCCTTCCCTCCACCGGGTCGTCCTCGATTGAGACTGTCCCGGCTTCACGGGAGGCAAAGCCTCCCTTCGGTACTACTCGAACGCTAAGACTTCCCATCATCCATCCCGCCGCGCTTGGTTTTCCTTCGCTTGGCGGTACCACGGCTGCGCCGATTGCTTTGCTCCCTTGCGATCACCGACGCGCCATCGCAGGGCCGGGGTGTTGTTGAAGGCGGCCACCCGTGCCTGAGGGCCGCGCCCTCGGCACACGCCGCCGATTGTCCCGTGGAGATGACTGGATCTCCCAAGTTCCCGCAGAACCCTCTGCCGCTATGCACATGCTCCTGCGACCCCGGAAGAACCGGACGGAACTCGCCTTGGCGCTCCGCCCGGCACGGCCACGGCTAAGGGAACGACCGTGACTTCTTCGACTGGACTTTCGAGGCTCAATCGCATGGCTCGGCGACTCGCTGTCTACGCTTCGCCGTGGCGGTTGCCCGACACGACGCAAGACTCGCTTGCGGCTGCTGGCTAAGCTCTGCCGCGCGGGATTCGAACCCGCCGAGTTCTACAGAAAGGTTTCAGTTATGTGTCAGTCACATATCATCCTCCTCTCGCGAGCTTGCTTGGCGCAATCCCCTTTTCTTCGTCCATGGAATTGTATCATTTGCTGCGGCCATTCATCGAGGCAGCGGTTCCAGGCCCGGAGCCAACTCATCCAGGTCGTTGCGGTTTCTGACGCAGATAACGATCTCGTTGATCGGCGGGTAGTCGCAGCGAGTCAGTGGATGAACGGCCTCGGCGAACCCAGCCATCGACAGACGGCCGTAACCCGTTGCGAGGGCTGTCATCGCCACCCTGTTGGCTTGGAGGGAGGCGGCGATGCGAAGGCTCTTTTCGGTCACAGTCCTCACAATCTCAGGTGATGTCTGGTAAAAGCCGTCCACCGCCACCGCATGAAGAATTGCTTTGAACGCAAGCCCGTGGGGCGAACTTGCCACGATATCGCCTTGCTGCACGAATCGCTGCCCACGTTCGCTGAGATATCGATGGAGTTCCTCCTGAGCTACAGGGCCACAACGGAGCAGCAATTCGCCGCCCACGCCGCCCGAGAGATTGAGGAAGACGTTCGCAGAACAGACAAGGACATCGGCAGGTTCGTCGAGGATGTTGCCGTGTTTGAGCGTCCAGCGGATGGACATGTTGTCTCCGGGTTGCAGCATCACGACGGCCGCAGAAACTTAATCTTTGTCTTCCACGCAGAAGACACCGATGCGGGTGCCATTCAGCATGATGATGCCAGTATCGGACGTCGTCGCCACTATAATCGAATCCCCGGCGCTGATCTCGCGGGGGCCTACTAGGGCATGCACGATGCGCTTTTCATACGAAGAACTCTCGAAGATTGCCGACTGGGCTGCCGTTGCACCGGGATTTGGCAGGGATCGAACGACCATCGACACCCACATTGGCCCGATTCTGGATCGACTCGCGGCTGATGAGCGACTGGCACGTGCCGTTTCCAAAGACGGCGGAACTTCCAATTATTTTGCCTTCTATGTCTATCCTGCCACTCGTGGGTTTGTGTATTCGCATGCAAATTCCGACGTTCGGCGCGTTCCGTGTGTCGCGGTACAACTGAGCCTGCTGGCCCCGGTTGGGGTGTTTGGTGAATCAACGTTCTTCGAGGGAGAGCGATTCTTCGCATCAAGTAATTTGGAAATTGAGCAAGTGTGCGATCCCGCCTCGCCGCCGAGTTGGGTCGCGGAGGCGGTGATTGCCGCGACTCATGGAGCATCTGCCTATCGATTTGTGGGACGACACATGATCGAACAACTGCTTCCGCCGGGCATCGAAGTTTACGAATACTGTTTGTCTGCCAAACCGTGGAACCGGGTGTTCCATGCAATGTTTGCTGACACAGACTGAAGGTGGGTGAGCGTCATCTGAACCCCCTCCTTAGTTACGGGGCGGCGGCCATCGAGCGGCACCGAATCGCTCTTTCCGAAGTTATGGATCGATCGCCAGGGAAGCGCAGACCAATTCTTTATTGGTGCGGGCGAAGATGTGGCGGTTGGCGAAGGCGGGGGCGGCCCAGGCGGTTTTGCGGCGGGAAAACGTGACGGCCGGGTTCAGCACGCGGGCGCGGGTGATCTCGTGATAGCCTTCGGGGGTGAGATTCGCGCGGATCAACTCGCCGCGATCGTTGTAGAGTAAGACTGTGCTGCCGTTTGACGTCAGGTGGACGCTGGCTCCGTTCTTGGAATCGGTCACCTTATCGGTTTCCCAGAGTTGTTTGCCGGTGTTGCCTCAATGCCGCGATTCGATCAAGGCGAATGGATTTCCTGATCGCGCGACGCGTTTTGGGAGTGTGAGGCTTCTACCAATCCAATGGGATCTGAAGAAAATGCGCTCGGCGGGAGCCTCGAACTCCCGGTTAAGGCACAGGCAATTGCCACGGCGATGCGGCGAATTATGATTTCTCCAATTCGAGCTCGCGCTAATCGGGTCCGTACGTTCACGGGAGTGAATGCGTGACTCGATGCCACTCTCGATCTCGAACGAGGGACATATGCCTTTCTACTCATTCAAAACATTCGCGACCATGGTCTGGGTCGCTGCGATTGGACTTTCGTTGGCCGCGGCGTGCGGGGCGGAGACATTGCCGGAGCCTACGGGGGCCTTCCCGGTTGGGCGAGTCACTTATCAACTTGTGGATGGGTCGCGGGATGATGGCCGGGGATCGCGGAAGGACCACAAGCGCGAATTCATGGTCCAGGTCTGGTACCCGGCTCAGTCCAGAACTGGAGGCAAACCCGCGATCTGGCTGCCGGCCGATTTGGCGCGCCTGGAGGAGAATGGCTATCTCGGATTGCTGTTGCGGGCGTCATCCGACCCGGCTGCCAAGGATACGCCCAAAGTCCTGGCTTCGGTCGTTGTACATGCACGGGAGGAGATCCCAGTGGCCGCTTCGCCAAAGCGTTTTCCCGTGCTCGTGTTCTCAGCGGGCAGTCAGACGATTCCTTCGACGTATTCCTCTGTGGTCGAGGACTTGGCCAGCAGAGGGTTTGTGGTGGTCGGTTATGGCCCGACGGTGATTGGCCGTGGAACCTGGAAAGGTGATTTGACACACGTGCTCGATCAGTTGGGGGTCTGGAATACGACGCTGGGACACATGTTCTTCGAGCGTCTGGACCTCGATCACGTCGGGGCGTTCGGCCATTCGGCCGGGGGAAATGCCGTGTCGGCGATCGCTGCAGGCGATAAGCGCGTGAAGGCGATCGTGCTGATCGACCCCGGGATGGTGCGCCCGGAGGATGGCACGGCGATTCCGGTCCTCTTCCTGAAGTCGGAAAGCGCCGACTTTAATCGTAAACGTCCTGATGTCGCCGCGGAGAAAGCGAAAACGCGGGACGAGTATGCGCAGAAGGCGAAGCCAGGCATCCAGATTACGCTGCTTGGCTCGGAGCACCTGAGCTTCACGGACATGGCGGTAATCAAGGCCTTCGCCTTCCCCGGCGATGGGAAGGCGTTCATCGACACGACCCGCGCGGTCATCGGGGGATTCTTCGGCGAGTACCTATTGGGAGAGCGTTCCGAGCTGATTGAAAAAGGGTCGGCTCAATATCCTCTTGCGAAGATTGAAACGGTTCACTGAATGGGTCCGCCCAACTTCGACCTTCGGTCGAACACAGCCGAGGGGGGCTGTGCCACAAGACAGGTCACGAGGCCCGCCACACTCGGGCGCTATTTCGGCTCGTGCTCGATCGTGGCTTCGTGCCGCGACAGCACGGTTAAATCGCAAGCGTTTGAGATCGAATGCGTCGCGCAGGCGGAGAAGAAACGCTCGCAGCCCGTGGTTCGGCGGGCACATCGCATTTTGCTCGAAATTGACACGTTCGCAAATTCTCGATAGCGTTGTGGGTCACATTTCGTTTGGAGGATGTTTCATGACCACTTATGCCGGGCCTGCGATCGAAATTAAGAGGGATTTTGAGTTTCCGAGGAGTGTGCCGTCGGCGCCATCGCCAATGTCGCCGGTGAAGATTGGTTTTGGGGGTAAAATTTCGGTGAAGGGGGTGGCGACGCCGATCGGGGCGATGACTAAGGTGTCTTTCGCGCGGGAGCAGCTGGAGGTGGAGCAGGCGTTCAGGACGGAATTCGGCACGGTGAAGTTTAAGGAGCAGGTCAGGCCGGGCCAGTTATCCAAGATTGGGGTGGAGCTGGGAAAGAGTGGGTTCCCATTGAGTATTGAGCTGGCCGCGAATGCGGATTACACGCGCCCGTTTTCGGTGTCGGTGAAGTGGCCGGGCCTGATTCAGCTTAATAATTTTAAACTGTCGGTCGCGGGAGTGGGAATTGGGCAGGGGTGGGTGTTCAGGGGGACGCTCGATCCGCAGATCGACATTAACATCGCAATGAATGAAGCGTGGCCGGGATGGGCGAATATCCTGCGATTGAGCGCGTATCAGGTGCGGGCGGCGGTGCAGGGTGGGGCTACGTTTGTGCGGAGTGTGTATTTTGTTGGTGAGTGTGGCATGGTTTCGACGGCGGGGGTCGCCGCCACGGCGGGCCTGGTGGGCGCCTTTGTGATCGGATGGGCCGGGTTTGGTTTGTACATGGTGGGCCAGGCATCGCGGGACGGCAGGACCAAGGCCGTGCGCTACGCATTCAGCAATGGCTACGCGCGGATGCTCGCGGATTTGACCTCTGATTCCATCGAGACCACACGAAACGACGCGGTCCCGCTGCTTGCGCTGGACTGGAAAAGCGAGTTAGGCCGCGTGTCTGGCGATTATGTGAACGGCAAGCGATTCGGCTTGGGCGACCAGATTGAGCGTCTGGGAAAAGCTGCCATCGTGCAGGATGCCGACGCATTCATTAAAGCCAAGGGGACGGCTGCATGGGCCGCGGTGCGCCAAAAGCATCACAACACGTATGGAATTCAGACCGATGTGCGGCGGAGGCAGTATCTCTCCGTTCTCTACAATCAGGTTGATAAGCACTCGGCTCAACTCGGGATCGCTCTGTGACGGTTGGTCCCATGGATTGGGCGTGAATAGGGCCGGTTGACCGTCGCGCCGATGAAAACAAGGTGAACGGGTTTTTAGAACGTTGGTGTTGAGCCGCACTCGGGGCAGCGGGTGGGGGTGGCGCGGAGGTCGTAGCCGCAGTTGGGGCATTTGCGGGGGAGATGGAGGAGGTGGTCGACGAGCTGGCCGAGGGTCATCTTCCACCATACGGACGTGACGGGGCCGAGGGTGAGGGTGAGTTGTTTTTCCATGGCGAAGGCGCAGGCGATTGGGGTGATGCCGTCGCCGGGGGTGTACATGAGAAGATTCAGGGGGTCGTCGGGGAGGAAGTGGGCGTTGGGCCAGTGGAATTCTTCGCGGATGATGCGCGAAATGTTTCGGGCCATTGCGATTCGAATTGGATCGTCACCCCAGGCGGCGGCGGTGGCGGCTTTGGGGCGGGCGGCGAGTTGGCGGGCGATGTTCTGGGCTTTGGGGGTTCGGCGATGACTTTCGAGCGTGCCGGCCACGGTCCATCCAACCAGGGGGATGAACCAGCAGAGCCGTTCAAATGTGGATGGGGGATCGACGGTAAATGGCGGATCATGCAGCGGGACCGCAGCCGCATCGCAAGATGTCTCGCGAGTGGGCTGGGGATCGGCGATGGCGTGAGCACCCATCAATGGTTCCGATCGGGCGCTAAACGTGCCTGCCGAAATATCCCATTTCCGGCTGGGCGGCGCGGCGATACTCGGCCAAGGACATTGTAACCGCATCTGAATGCGTGCCGGCCTGGAACGTTACGCGCGCATCGGCCACGAGCGATTCGTCCATGATGGTGTCCATATCGTACAGACGGCCGATGGGCGCTTCAGCGCCCAGCTCGCACTCTGGAAAGAGTTCCAGAAGTTTTCCTTCGCTCACCAGGTGAACTTCATCGGCTTCGAGCTGAACACGGAGCGCCGAGAGATCGATCTGATGAGAGGCAGGCAATGCACACATGACAAACCGGCCATCGGCGCGAACGACGACGGGTTTGATTACCTGCCTGCCGGGCACGTGCTCGGCGGATGCCAGGTCCTGGGCGGTGAAGGCCGTGGAATGGCGCGAGGTGCGGTAGTTGATCCCCATTTCATCCAGGAAAGATTGAACGGTCATGTCAGACCTCCTGTCTCAAGGGGAGACCATTGTGGGACGCGCGCCGCGCCGGTTCAACCCTAAAATCAAATTTATGCCGGCGGTGCGTTTATTTTCCCTGCACGGGCGGGTTCACGGCCGTGTCCGCCTGAGTGGGGAGCAATTTGCGCGGCTCGACACCGGCGCCGGGGCGCTGGATGACACCGGGCTGGGTTAGATTCGCGCCGCGCCAGATGCCGGTGAGGGTTTGGGCGTCTGTCGGAACGATCACAGTATGGGTGTCCTTATTTTCGCTGCCGAGGTATTTGCCGCTGCGGTCGACGTAGTGGGTGGTGACCGAGCCGCGCCAGCCAAGCCGATCCGTGATGGGGACGGCGTGGATGACCTGGCCGTTAAAATTGAAATCGCCTTCGGCGCCGACATCGACGTAGCGGCTCATGACCTGGCGGGTATCTGCGACGTAAGTAGCGAACATGTAAGAGTGTACATCCTTGGCGTTTTTCTTAACGAGGGGCACGAGGCGAGGAAGAAGGTGGCCGGATGCCTGTGGGAGATAAAAGACGGGGACTTCCTGGGAGAGGGGCTCTGATGCGCCGGTGTCTGTGATTGTGGTTACATCCAGCTTGTGGTGTTCGCGGATGACCGCCGGGGGCTGCTTGGGATCGAGTTTGGTGCCGGGGTAAAGACTGGTGTCCATCTCGGTTCGGACCTGCACGGTGCTGGAGCCGAATTCCATCAGATGCCGCTTGGCGGGTTGGCCATCTTTTTTGACGGCGCCGTCGTCGACTACGGTGATGCGCGACCAGTCTTCGAGGGCCTGATCGGGGGCCACATACAGCCAGGTGGCGTTATCGACCTGAACCGGGCCGCGGGGTTTGGTTGAGTCGGCGTCTTTGGCAGCGCCATCAAAGTTGATTTCGGGCTGGGTCATGGAGCGGGAGCGGATGCCGATCAGGGTGCCTTCGCCGGGCTTGACGTTCTGGCTGTCGTTCTTGCCGGCGATGACTTCGTCGGGCTTGAGCGGCTTGGGCACGCCGGCGGCGGTTTGCTCGGTGATGTAGCTGTAGCCGATATCGCGGCCACTGCGCAGCACGCGAAGCCACTGCTCGGGCACCAGGGCGGCGTGGACGCGGGTTCGAACCTTCAGTTGAAGAAGCAGGTAGCGGGTTCGAATCAAACGATCTTCCTGCTCGCGACGGATGGTCGCGGTGTCGAGCAGGCGGACCGAATCGATCATCTGACGAAACGCGCGAACGGCCATTCGCTCGGCATCGCTGGGCTCGATTTTTGGACCGATTACTTCGGGCACGGGGTTGGTCAGCGAGATCAGATAGAAGAGACGATCGGTGGCCTGAATGATGGCCTGTTGAGAAAGGAAGTGGCCGCCGGCCACTCCATATCGGACTGCGATCATTCCAACATTGTTGACGACATTGTTCATCAATTTGGAATCGCCCAAGCCGGGATCGGCGATGTTAGTCAGATCCTGCCGGAGGATGGTGGAGCCGGCCAGGTCTTTGCGAAGGCGGGCAACGGTTTGGTCGAGGAGGCCGGGGATTGGTTTGCCAAAATTATCAAGGGTGCGGCCGAGGGATGTGGGCTCGTTGCGGGTGATGCGGGTGATTTTGAGTTCCCACTTGCGTTTGTAGTCGCCAAACTGGCCGACGTCGTCGCCGGCATTGGTGGATTGAAGACGTTGGCAACCCTGGGGGATTCGCAGTGAGATGCCGGCGGATTCGCTTTCGAAGGGAGCCCCGAGTAGATCGCCGGCGGGTTGATTGCCGTCCGCCTGCTCGGCCGGAATGCCGCCACCGGCTGCAAATGCAATCGGCGCCGCAGCGCCCGCGGCAATCAACAAAGTCCATCCAAGGTATTTCATGTGGCTCCTCATTGGTGTTCCGCTTGTAACTAAGATCAATTCGCTATCAGCCAAGCCTGGCCGGCTGTCTCGGAGTCCCAGCCGCGGGTGGTTGGGGCTTTTCCGGCTTTACTCTTCGCCAGGGTAATTCCTCCGGCAACACGAGCAAGAAGATCTTCATCGTCGCGATCGAATTCTCCGCCGGTGACTTCAAGGCCGACAACGATCATTCGACGTATTTTTGGAAGCGGGGCGCTGGCGATTAAAAAACCACCGGTGTCTCCGGAACCCGAGATCGGCGGGCGAACTTCCAATACGCCCATCACGCCAAGCCCACGGAAGTTGATCGGCGATTGATCCTTGAATCGGGGCGAAAAAAACTGGCCGGGATCGAGCATGGGGGCTTCGGTTACGAAAAGCCGCCGGCCGGTATCGTCGCGGGCAACCAATCCGGTGCCCAGGTCCGAAGGGTCAAGTTTGAATTCCGCCGGCAATCGAACTTCAAACATACCCATGCGCACGGCGTTACCACGGTCGTTCATCCGGCCACGAGCCAGCAGTTGCGCCAGCCCGAGCGACCCGGCCAAGACGACCCACATCACCACCTGCATCAGCACCCGCCGCCAGCGCGGGTAATCCCATGGTCGCCCCATAAGGGCGGATTGTAACCAATGATCCGACGAAACGCGCTATCTCGAGTGGATTGGAAGGCGTCAAAGAGGGGGGCGGGGTCGATCCGTTGGCCCGGAAATGAGTTATGCGCTGGCTTGCCCGCCGAGCAACGTGATCAATTCGGCGAGGTGGGCGCGGAAATGTTTCGACCGGCCCACGGATGACGCATATACCGGCTGGCGAACCTGCTCGCGGCTGGCGGTGGCGACGCCGCGGCGGTTTTCGTAGAAACGGATGCACCGGTCGTCCCAGCCAAGCCCGATAAACTCGAGCATGCGACGGGACTGCCCCTTGACATCTTTCACCACGTCTTCGTAGCGAACGTCGAGGATGGGAAGGGTGAGAACCTGCTTCCAATGATTCATTATGCGCGTGTATTGGTGAAAGTAATCCGCGAGGGCGCGCTGATCGCGGCAAAAACTCACACCAGCGGCGATATCGGTCATGTAACAGGAGAGACAGGTATCGAGGGGGTCGCGCACGCAATGGATTACCTTGCTGTTTGGGAACAGCAATTGGACCAGACCCAGCTCAAGAAAATTGAGGGGCATCTTGTCGGTCACAAAGCGCGCGGTTCGGTTTAGGGCGTTGATGGCCGAGAGGTATTCGGCGGCCAGTTGGTTTACGGCCGGAACATTGAGCCTGGCAATTTCTATTGGAAGGTTCGTTCCGGATTCGCCACCGATTCTGCGGGCGATCGCCGGCAATATTTCCAGTTCGCCAGCGCCGTGGACTTGAGGATGCGAGGCCAGGATCTGCTCGACCAGCGATGTGCCCGAACGAGGCATTCCGACGATGAAGATTGGGCGGGTGTCGGGATGGGTTGCGCGGGGGAGGGTTCGTACTGCTTCGGCTCCAAACGCCTGAATTCGAGCCGTCACGGTGTCGGCGTGATTGCGATTGTCGAGATAAGGCATGAGGAGTTTGCGGGCCTCGCGAACCTGGGTGAACGCTTCATCGAAACGTCCAAGCCGTTCGAGAACTCCGGCGAGGGCAAACAGCAATCGGGGACGTTCGACAGGGGGAACCGCATTTCGCGACAGGTGACGCAACGCCCATTGGCATGCCTCGGTCTCGCGATTGATCCGCGTCGCAATTTGCAGGTAAAGGACTATTGCGCGCTCGGCCAGCGTGGGATTGTCGAGCAAGGGCCGCAGTAGTTCCCATGCACCCTTGGCGTCTCCATTTCCGTCGAGAACAAACGCGCGGGACAGCGCGATTCCCGGATCGCCCGGCGCTAAACGCATTGCCAGGGCGCTGTGCTTGAGTGCCGGTTCATATTGCGCTGAATAGAGATACCACTGGCTCAAGAGATCATGGGCACCGGCAAACTGCGGATCGCATTCGATGGCAATACGCAGATGCGGCTCAACCAGCGAAAGCTCGTTGGCGCGCCACGCGGAATACGCCAGACGAAAATGATGTCCGGAATGGGTGGGAGCGAATCTCACCGCGGTCTTAAATTCCAACACCGCCCGGTTGAAATCTCGCGCGTAGAAGTGGTTTTCGCCGGCGATTCCGGCGGCATGCGCCCTGGCTTGATTGGATGCCGAAATGGCCGGGACAGGATTGGGTGATATGGCGGGAACGACGCGCGGCGCGAATTCACCGACCTGACCGATGATGATGGAATGGCCCACGCCGTCTGTTGGCGACGAGCGCACTGCAGCCCTGCTGGCTTCGGTCGCCAAAACCGGAGGCGATTCGACGACACTTCGATTTCGCATGCTCGCGTGATCCCTTCAGCGCGATTTCCGGCCCCGTTGGCGGGCGGCTCTTTTTGAGCGGCACGGTTACTTGCGCCTCAAACCCATTGGTATCACGTGCCCTGAAATATCTTCCAAGATGACGGAAACGTTTTTTGCAATACCGAGAAATGGGGTGGTTAGATTACGACACGGAAATTATGCAGAAATCTAGATATGTCTGGGACTCATCGGTTCAACGGAATTCCCCGCCATTGCCGCCCCTTGAAGCGGACGATATATAACCCAGCCGTTTTCCCTATCGTAGTGTGAAGGTCCGGTGAACTATGAGATTTAACCCATCTGATATGATTGTCGTGACGGGCGGTGCCGGGTTCCTGGGTGGCTTTGTCATCAAAGAGCTGAATGCACGTGGATACCGCAACATCGTGATCCCCCGCCGGCGGCAATACGATCTGACGCGCGAAGCGGATGTCGAACGGCTTTACGCCGACCACAAGCCGGCTGTCGTGATGCATCTGGCGGCGGAGGTGGGGGGGATCGGCGCCAACCGCGACAATCCGGGCCGCTTCTTTTTTGCCAATGCGGCGATGGGTCTTCACCTCATCGAAGGTGCGCGCAAGACCGGCGTGAAGAAGTTTGTGCAGGTAGGCACCATCTGTGCGTATCCGAAGTTTACGCCGGTGCCTTTTAAGGAATCGGATGTCTGGGACGGTTATCCGGAAGAAACCAATGCCCCGTACGGCGTTGCGAAAAAAGCGCTTCTGGTGATGTGCCAGGCTTATCGCCAGCAGTATGGGCTGGATGCGATCTATCTTCTCCCGGTCAACCTCTATGGCCCCAACGACAACTTTGATCTCCACACATCCCATGTGATCCCGGCGCTGATCCGTAAGTGTGTCGAAGCGCGCAATCGCGGTGAACAGCAGATCACGGCGTGGGGCACGGGGTCGGCCAGCCGGGAATTTCTTTATGTCGAAGACTGCGCGAAGGGCCTTGTTGCCGCCCTTGAAAAATACGAATCACCCGAACCGATGAACCTCGGGTCGGGACGAGAAATCACAATCAAGGATCTGACGGAGCTTGTGGCCCGGAGCGCACGATTCGAGGGGAAGATTATCTGGGACACAACCAAGCCCGATGGTCAGCCGCGGCGATGTCTTGATGTCACGCTTGCTAAGAAAGAAATCGGCTTTGTCGCTGGGACGACGCTTGAAGATGGGATTGCTAAGACGATTGAGTGGTATGAGAAGAACAAAGTTGGGAAGTAGTGCAGGTGGTCTCGGCCTTTGAACGTCGGGGTTGAGCTCGGGAATTTCAGATCTGAAATTTCAGATTTGAGATCTGGGATCTTGGATTTGGAAATTCCAGTTTCAACTGGTGATTTCATAGCGTCCTGGGCATCTGGGCGGTGAACATTTCTGGAAGCGCATTCATGGCAAGTCCTGCCGCACGATCTGAAACGGCCATTCGCGCTCATCTTGAAGTTGCGTTGCAAGCCAATGCCGCGGCATATCGGCGGGCCGTTCAGGCGGGCGCGCCGGGCGATTGCTGGGATTACGTCATCCTGACCGCGGCGAACGAAAAACAGGCGCAGGGTTATCGCAAGGAGCTTGCGCTGCGGGAGCGCGCTGTTGGACCTAGCGGGGCATTTTTTCCGGCGATACAGCGCACGCTTGTGGTCCCCGATCCTCCGGGGCGTCGGGCGGGCAGCGGCGGTGCGACACTCGCGGCGCTGGCATCGCTGGCACGTGAATTTTCGCTTACTGCCGACGACCTCAAACGCCTTCGCATCCTCCTGATCCATAGCGGCGGTGCGAGCCAACGTCTTCCGGCGTACTCTCCGCTGGGAAAGATCTTCGCTCCGTTGCCACTTCTGCGACCCGATGGTCATATCGCGACGCTGTTCGATCATCTGTATATCACGCTGGCCGGGCTGCCCGAGCGGCTGGGGCCCGGGATGCTCATTCTGGCGGGCGATGTGTTTCTCCTGTTCGATCATCGCAACGTGTCCCCCCCGCCCGAAGGCGTGACGGCACTATCGATGCGCGTTGAAGCGGAGCTGGGCTGCGCGCACGGGGTGTTCGTTACCAATCGCCATGGCCGGGTTACGCGAACGCTTCAGAAAGTATCGGTGCAGGCGATGGACGCCGCGGGGGCAACCGACGCCGCGGGGCAGGTTCTGATCGATACGGGGCTGCTCTTTTTTGATGCAGCGCGCACGCAATCGCTGGCCACTCTGGCGGGCCACGTCGAACCGCGTCGCAAGAAGAGCCGGGCCGGACTCCAGGATCGCTTCGAAGGGCAGATCGATCTGTACGAAGACATGACCGGCGCGCTGGCCAGCGACACCCGGCGTGAGGATTTTCTCGAACCGGCCGCTCTGCGCACGATGCGTGGCGAACTCTGGTCGGCTTTCCGAGGGATTCCTTTTCAAGCGGCGCAGATCACGGGCCAATTTCTCCACCTTGGCACGACGCGGCAATTCCGCGATGCAATGATCGGCCGCAGCGCCTCCCCCGCCGCGGAGCTGTTCCAGCGAAATGTTCTGGCGCACAGCGGATGGGAAATCGCGCAGGGCCGGCGGGTGTATCACAGCGTGCTTCGCGCGGGGCCAAATGGCCAGGGCGGAACCCTCGGCGATGGCAGTGTCGTCGAGCACAGCATTCTTTGCCCGGGCTCGCATATCGGCGCGGGAAGCGTTGTCAGCCAGGTGCAGGCCACTGATCGTGCGATTGATGTTCGGGATGAAACGCTGCTTTTTCAGGTGCCGGTTCGCTCGGATGATGGCGCGGTTGCTTTTGTGCAAGTGGTGTGCGGGGTGGAGGACGATTTCAAGGGCGCATTCTCCGCGGGGAAGTGCGCTTATCTCAACTCGCCCATCGAGCGCTGGCTCAAGCGGCTCAAAATATCTCCAGACGAACTATGGCCAAAGATCCCGGAGAATCGGCGGACGCTTTGGAACGCGCAGCTATTTATCGCTACTGCTTCGCGCGATATGGCGCATCTCGCGCTGGCGCTGGTTAGTGCGAAGCCGGGCGCGGCCAGCGTGGGGCTGTGGCGTAAAAGTCCGCGCTATTCGATGGCGATGATTCTCGAGCAAGCGGATCCCGCGGCGCTGATTGCGCATCGGGAAGTCGTTTCCGCGGCGTTACAGAGCGAGCAGTTGATCGCTTCGATTCGTCGGGGTGAGGATCAACCGCTGGATACGTGCATTGGCCGGTACATTACCGATGAGGCGTACACTGAGGCCGAGCGGCTTTTGAACCAGGCCGCCGCGCCTTCGGCCGATGGTGATGCTACGGCCGCCCTCGCGCAGGCCCGCGCGCTTTGGTCGGCCGCCCAACTGCTCGCGCGTCCGGATCATCCCGCCCCGGCTTCGGCGCGGCCGCGCATCGAGCCTTACATGCAGCGTGCCTTCGCCAAAGTTGCCGAAGCGAGTGAGATCGGCCATCGGCGAATTGATGTCGCGGCAAACGGGCAAAAGTTCAAACTGACGCCGGGCATTGAAATTGTTGCGACCGCGCCGGTTCGACTTGATCTGGCCGGTGGGTGGACCGACACCCCGCCTTATTGCTTCGAACGGGGCGGCCATGTGATCAACGTGGCAATCGATCTGGATGATCGCCCTCCCGTTCGCGCGATCGTGCGCACGCTGCCTGAACCGCGATTGATTCTTGAGAGCCACGACCTTGGCAGACGAATTGAGCTGGCACGCATTGCCGATCCGTCGACAATCGATGTCGGCGATCCGTTCGCACTGCATCACGTTGCGCTTTCGCTGACGGGCCTGCTGCCGGCCGGGCAGTTCGATCTGAAGCGGCATCTGCGAAAGATCGGTGCGGGGTTGCACATCACCACCGAATCGCGCGTCCCCAAAGGATCGGGCTTGGGGACCAGCAGCATTCTGGCCGCGGCGTTGCTCGCTGCGCTACATCGATTGCGGGGGAAGATCCCTTCTACCACGGCTCTGATCGAACAAACACTGCTGCTCGAGCAGCGCCTCAGCACGGGGGGCGGTTGGCAGGATCAGGTGGGTGGCATCGTCGGCGGAGTTAAATCCACCCTCACCGTGCCCGGCGTCCCGCAACGCCCCACCATCGAACAACTCGATCTGACCAACAGCCAATACGAAGCAATTGAGCAGCGTCTGGTGGTTTTCTACTCGGGCCAACAGCGCCTGGCGCGCGATATTCTCCGGCGGGTGATGGGACGCTGGCTTGCCCGCGAGCCGGCGATGCAGTCGCTCACGGAGGGACTTAAGCACACTGCCGCGGGCCTGCGCACGGCGCTAGTCAAAGGGCGTTGGCCCGATGCGGCGGATAACATCGCGCGTTACTGGCAGATCAAGAAAGAGCTGTACCCCGGTAGCACCACCCCCGCAACGGACCTTTTACTTTTGGAGATGCGCGAGGACTACGCCGCCGCCGGCCTTGCAGGCGCGGGCGGCGGCGGATTCGCGTACTTCCTGTGCAAGGATCCTGGCCAGGCGGCGCGTCTTCGCTCGCGCCTTGCGGAACACTCGACCCGCCCGGGATTCCCCGGATCGGTCTACACCACGCAAATCAATCGAGATGGGTTGGTGGTAAAAACATCCCGCGTGCGGTAAACACGCCATCCAACGGAGATACGCATGCGAATGCTTCTGCTTGCCTGCCTGATTGTCACGCTGACTGGTTGCGAAAAAACCATTCACGAGGCGCGGGTTTACCCCGTAACCGCAAATGGCCTGCGGTAGTGAATTTCCCCGATTGGGCATTGTCGGGCAGAATCGCGTGTTTATTCAAGGGGATCGCATATCCGTTGAACGGGAGTGCGAGGCTCCCGCCGAGCCGCGTTTTTCGATCGAGCACAAGCTCGGCAGGAGCCTCGCACTCCCACTACTTGTGTCGGAGAGGCCATTTGCTATAGCCCTGCGTGTTTATTTTGAGACGGACGAACGGCACCACCGCATCCACATTTGGCGGTAGGCTGCTTCGACATCACGCGCAAAACCCCGAGCATCCATCAGGGGTGAAGTCATCATCCGCTCGCGCAACGTCATTCGCGTTTGATCGAGTTGGTCCAGATCGCTTGCGAGGGCGACTGCTTTCTGGACATATTGGCCTGCTGTTCGAGCCACCCAATCGGGACATCCCAGGTTGCTCAGTATGCTCAGCCCGCCGCGGGAAACGGCGGTGTCACCGGCCAGACTGATCACCGGCACCCCCATCCACAGCGCATCGCACGTGGTTGTTCCGCCGCCGTATGGAAACGGATCCAAGGCGACATCGATCTGATCGTACAGCTTGAAATAGTCCGCCATCGGCACGCGGCCAACGAATTTCAAGCGTCCTGGATCCAAGCCCTGACGAGCGATCTCCTTAAGCGGCGATTGACGATGCGCTCCTTCGGGAGACTGAACGATCAATACTGAATGTGGGAGTGCATGCAATATCTTAAACCATGCCTCCCATGCTGGAGCGCTTACCTTTGAATAGTTATTCAGGCATCCGAATGTGACCTTGCCCGTGGATCGGGCCGGGAGCGGGCCAACGGGGCCCGCGTGCTCTGAGCCTTGATAGCACCAGTATGATCGCGGAAGCCTTATCGATTGCTCAACATACGTTGAATCATCACCGCCTGGTGGATCCAGATAAGGATCGGTGAGCCGGTACTGCATCGCAGGCAAACCCGTGGTTCCGCAATAAGCGAGGTAGGTGACTTGAACCGGAGCGGGGGACTTCGCGAAAACCATCAGCCGGTTGCCTTCCATGTGCATTGTCAGATCCACCAGGATGTCGATCTGATCTTCATGGATGAGCGAGGCCAGTTGATCGTCTGACATCCCATCGGTGTGGCGCCAGACATCGGTTTGGGCGCGGATTGCGTGCGTTATCGCCGTGGGGAAGCGTGCATCGGAGTAGCAATAGACTTGGCTAAACTCCCGATCGCGATGCATCAGCAACGGGAGCATAAATCGCCCTACCGGATGCTCTCGCAGGTCGGGAGAAACATAGCCGATCTTGAGCGGGCGCTGGGGGGAGCGATCGTTGGAATGGGTCAGGGAGGCAGTTGATTTTGGCAGGACCCAACGCTGGTTCCATTGTGCATGCTCATCGGCGATTCGGCGCGAGTTGTAGTCGGGGTGAAAGTAGACCGTATAGAGCAGATTGTCCCACGCCCACGCCCCACCGCCGGTGGCGATGGAACGGCGATAGGATTCGATTGCCTCGCTGATGCGCCCTGCATCTTTGAGTGCGTTTCCGAGGCTATTGTGGGCCATCGGCAAATCGGCGCTCAACTTAATTGCACGCTCAAACGCGGCGGTTGCCTCATCGAGGTGACCAGAACGTTGAAGTACATTCCCGAGATTGATCAGCGCTTCGGGATAGTCACTTTTGATCGACAGGGCCTGCCGATAAGCGGCGATCGACTCCACGAGTCGATTCAATTCTTTGAGCACAGACCCCAGGTTGTAATGCGCTTCGGCAAATGCGGGTTGGATCTGGAGGGCCGCTCGATACGCCTGCTCGGCATCGGAGAAATGATGTGTCCCCTGAAGAATAATGCCGAGATTGTTCCACGCCGGTGCGAACGACGGGCGCAAAGAAATTGCCCGGCGGTAGGTCTCGGCGGCCTCTGACAACTGGCCGTTGTCCTGAAGCGCTCGCGCCAGGTTGTAGACTGCTTCGCCATAATCCGGTTTCAGCGCAATCGCCTGACGAAACTCGATGATGGCCTCCGCTGGCCGGCGCTGGCCCGCCAGCGCCAGCCCGAGTAGGTGCAGTGTCTCGGCATTGGCGGGCTCTGAGTTCACAATCTGGCGATAGGCCGCCTCGGCCTCGGCCAACCGGCCGGCGCGATGGTGTGAACGGGCTAAGTCCAACAGTGCGTGCATGATCATCGCCGACATCCTTCGGCGCACGCCAGTTTATCGGATTGCGCTATCGACAACACCGCGTGGCTGACGGGATATTGAAAGTTGCATCCATCCATCGAACTGGAGAACCATCCCATGACCGCCCAATCCCATCTGGATCGTCGTCATTTCATCAAATCTGCGGCATTGATTGCGTCGAGCGCTTGGGTTGTTGGCCGCGGGGCATGGGCGGATGAGACGCAAGCATCTCCTTCCAAATCACCGAACGAGCGCTTGAGATTCGCCTGCATCGGCGTTGCCGGCAAGGGCGACGGGGACAGCGCGCAGGTTGCGAAGTTTGGCGATGTCGTCGCCATCTGCGACATCGATGAAACAAGGCTCGACCGAAAATCCCGCCAGAGCGGCTTCGAGAAATCGGCCCGCTTTAATGACTACCGAACAATGTTTGACGAGGTTGGAAAGAGTATCGACGCCGTGACGGTCAGCACGCCGGATCACCACCATGCGATTGCGTCGATGATGGCAATTAAACTTGGCAAGCACGTCTACACACAGAAGCCGCTCACGCGCACTGTCCATGAGGCGCGGGCGCTTCGCGATGCCGCCCGGCAATACAAAGTCTGCACGCAGATGGGCAATCAGGGCATGGCCACCGATGCGTTTCGCCGATCGGTTGAAGTGCTCCGCGCAGGGTCGCTGGGCCCGGTCAATGAGGTTCATGTGTGGACCAATCGACCGATGTGGCCACAGGCGCCGACGGTGATGTCGCGCCCACCGGAATCGCCATTGCCGACCGGCATCCACTGGGACGAATGGATCGGCCCCGCCCCGACGCGGCCATGGGCGGAATATGATTTGGGAAATGGACGTCGCGAGGGCGCCTATCACAACCAGAACTGGCGGGGATTCCTCGATTTCGGCACCGGCGCGATTGGCGACATGGGGTGCCACACCTGCAATCTGCCGTTCATGGGTCTTGAGCTTGCCCACCCCACATCCATCGAAGCCCAGTCGGGTGACGCCAATCCCGAAACCTATCCTACCTGGGCAACCGTTACCTACGGCTTCCCGGCCCGAGGCCAGCAACCGCCCGTGACATTCGTATGGTATGAAGGGCACCGCCCCGATTCGAAAGACCCCAAAAAGCGCAATCTGCCAGGCCCCCACATCACCCGCAACTTCGAATTGCTCGACAGTGGCGCGCTGATCATCGGCCGGGATGCCATGATGCTCTCGCAGAGCGACTATGGATCCGATCAGAAAATCATCTTCAACGACGACACCGATGGCGTGAGCATCCACGCCCCCAAGCTTTTTCCCCGACTCAGCGATCCGGCTCGGCCAATCGATATGGATGAGCTCCACAAGGCGGAATGGATCACCGCCATCCGCGCTAATGATCCCCACAAAGCTACTGCCAACTTTGACTATGCGAGCCTGCTCACCGAGACGATCCTTCTGGGCAACGTGGCAATCCAGGCGGGCAAAAAGCTGGCGTGGAGTGGCTTGGCAATGAAAATCATTAACTCCCCCGATGCCAACGCCCTGCTAACGCGACCCTATCGATCGGGTTGGGCGCTGGGATAACTTATGCTTTCGACTTCGCGGAAATCGAGGCCGCGTCTTCGTTCGAGCACGCCTCAAGCCGCAAGGCCATGGCCCCCCAATAGACCCAGAGCAGCGTACAGATCCCCATGGAAAGCCACGCGCTGAAGGGCGCTGCCAGCGCAGCCGCCAGATAGCACGGCGGGCCAAGCCGGTATCCATTCCGCAGTCGTCTGACCATTGGCACGCTCAAGTCGCACTGCTGAAGCACCACCCGCAGCAGGACGTAAAACGACAACGCAAGAACAACAAACACTCCCGCGTAAAATCCCGCAGCCGCCCGCGCCGCATCCGTTGCGAGATACTCGGCGACCACCGCGGTTGGAAACGGCACCACCGTCACCATCAACAGCAAAAAACCATTGGCAAACAGCAGCGGGGCATCGGCGCGTTGCGCGAGCCGGAAAATCGCATGATGATGCACCCACATGATCAGCACCGAACCAAAACTCGTCAGCAGGGCGAAATAGCTCGGCCATTCCTCACCTAAGCCCTTCCACAATGCCGCGCCTGAAACATGCTCGAGGTGCGGCACCTTCAATTCCAAAATCAGTAGCGTAATTGCAATCGCAAACACACCATCTGAAAAGGCCTCAATCCGTCCTGTCTCTTTACTTCCTGCCTTCTCGTGCGCCGAACCGTCGCTCATTTTAGTAGTCGCTCATTTTAGTAGTCTCACTTTCAAAATCGGATTGTGTATGCTTTACCCGACGTTGTCGAATGCACCTCGTTTAAGCATGTTCGTTCACGCCGGCCTCGTGCTCGGCCCAACGACAACTACCGATCCGGAGTCAATTGACGAACGCGTTGGCCCACTCTTAACATGAAGGCATGAGTGAGCTGTTCCGTCGCATGACCTTGACGCTGCTTGCCGTGGCGGTGTTCGCGATTGGAACGAACTGTGCGTGTAGCGGCGCGCCTACTCCGGTTAAACCCCAGGCTGAATTGATGCCTTGCTGTGCCCATGGACACATGGCTCATTGCCCACATAACGCGCCGCCCAGCCAGGACCCATGCGACAAGTCCTGCCAACACTGCACACAACTCGTGGTCAACGACAGCGTTCCAGCGGCGGACCTGACTCCAAGTCATTTTGAACTCTGGACAATTGCGTTCGACCCATTCCTCGGCAATCTCCACCGAGTTTCAGCTCCGAGTGGTGTTGAAGACGACGGATTCCCGCCCAACTCGGGTTGCACACTTCTCTTGCTCCATTGCGCGCTGACAATCTGATCTCTGCGCAGGAAGTCCGCGGTTTTTTCACCTCAAATGTGAAGTTGATCTATCGCGTTCAGAGGTAGGACCGCAGGTCCACCTCTTCGGCCGCAGAGTAGGCGCGCGGTCCCGCCCCTGAACGTGTTAAGTCCAGTGTACACAACCCCAACGAACGCTTCGAAGGTATTCAAATGCCATCTAAACTGCTTCCCGCCCTTCTGCTCGCGACCCTCGCGTTCACCGGATGCACCCCCGCCCCGCCGCAAGCTCATTTTGCTACGGTCCAGCAGACTGTTGCTCAGCGCACCGGCGCCACCATCCATTGGCGGACCGGCTCCCCGGAAGATGCCACGGCCGATCATGCTGTCCACGCCCTTCTGAATCAGCCCCTCACGGCCGAAGCGGTTGCGCAGATCGCGCTGCTGAACAACCGCCATCTCCAGGCCATGTTCGAAGAGATCGGCATCGCCCAGGCGGATCTCGTTCAGGCGGGGCTGCTTAAGAATCCGGTATTTGATCTGGGCGTGCGTTTCCCGAATCGATCTCCATCCAAGACTTATCTCGATCTCAGCATCGCATCCGATTTTATCGAACTGTTTCTGATCCCCGCGCGTCAGAAGCTTGCGGGTGCAACCCTGCGGCAGGCCGATCTTCGCGTTGCGGATCAGGTGCTTGAAACGGTTGCGAGGGCAAAGTCGGATTTCTACAGGTATCAGGCTGCCGGGCAGATGCTGGAATTGCGACGGCAGGTTGCCTCGGCCACCTCCGCCTCCGCCGATGCCGCCGGGCGGCTTTTCGAGGCCGGGAATATCGCCGAGTTGGATCGGCTGGCCGAGCAAACGCAAGACGCTCGTGCGCAGATCGAGTTGGCCAGTGCGCAGGCCGAATCGGCCGAGACGCGGGAAACAGTAAACAAAGTCATGGGTCTAACTGCGATGATCGATTCCTGGAAGCCGATCCCGCGGCTGCTCGATCCACCGCCGGCCGATGTTGACTCAAGTGAGCTGGAATCGGTTGCCATCCGCCAGCGCCAGGACCTAGCCGCCGCCCGCGAAGATTTTGCGCTTCAGTCTCAATCACTGACGTTCACGCGCCAAACCCGATTTCTATCCGCGGCAACGTTAGGCGCCGAAGCCGAGCGCGAAACCGATGGCCAATGGCGCATTGGCCCGGCGCTCTCGGTTCCCATTCCGCTTTTTGACCAGGGGCAGGGCGCGATTGCCCGCCAGCAGGCGATCCTTCGACAGAGCCGGGCGAGATACGATGCGTTGTCGGCCGATGTCCGCTCGGAGGTCCGAAGTGGTACGCTGCGCCTGCAAAACGCCCGAGCCAAGGCGGCGCTTTATCGCGATCAGGTTCTTCCGCTTCAGCATCGTCTCGTCGAACAAACCCAGCTTCATTTTAACGGCATGTTTGTCGGGGTCTTCCAACTGCTGGAAGCTCGCCGGGCCGAAATCTCTGCTGGTTCTGAATACATCGCCGCCCTTCGCGATTACTGGACAGCGCGTGCCGAACTGGAGCGTGCCACCGGCGGTGGCGCACTTCCCCAAGGCAGTCCCGCCGCGACACAATCCGCAACGACGCACCCTTCCACTCCCGACTCACAACCCATGCCTGCCGACCCGCACGAGCATCACCATCACGGAGCAAACCCATGAACCCAATTCAACAAACGATATCACGTCGCCGGGCGATGCTTGGCGGGGCCGCGGCGATCGCCACGGGCACTTTGGTCGCGCCGGTACCCGCGATGGCTCAATCCCAACCCGCGGCAACTGAGCCTTCCGCTCCTGCATCGCAGCCACAGGGTGGCTACGCCCCCGTGACGACTCCCAACGGCAGCACGCTCGCCCATCACGTTGTGGGCGGGGTAAAGGTGTTTCATCTAATCGCCGAGCCGGTGCAACACGAATTTGCACCGGGACTGGTCTGCCAATGCTGGGGGTACAATGGCTCGACGCCGGGTCCCACGATCGAAGCCGTCCAGGGCGATCGTGTTCGGATTTACGTCACCAACCACCTCCCCGCCGCCACAACCGTTCACTGGCACGGCCTGCGCCTTCCCAACGGAATGGATGGGGTCAATGGCCTGACTCAAAAGCCGATCCCCCCCGGCCAAACCTTTAAATATGAATTTGTCCTTCAATCGCCCGGCACCTACATGTACCACCCCCATCTCGACGAGATGACCCAGCAGGGCCTGGGCATGATGGGCATGTTCATCGTCCATCCGAGCGATCCCACGGAACAACAGCGCACCCGTGTTGATCGTGATTTCAGCCTGCTGCTCTCGGAATGGCGAATCGATCCGGGCGCGTCCCGCCCAAATCCGATTGAAATGGTCGAATTTAATATTTTCACCATAAACAGCAAAGCCTACCCGGCCACCGCGCCGCTGGTCGTCAAGAAAGGCGAGCGCGTTCGCATCCGCTTTGGAAACCTCTCGGCGATGGATCACCACCCCATCCATCTGCACGGCTACCAGTTCCGCATCGCCGAGATCGATGCCGGCCGTGTCCCCGACGCCGCCCAGTTCCCGGCCAACACGGTACTGGTTCCGGTTGGCGCAACCCGCGCCGTCGAATTGGTCGCCGATGCCGAGGGCGACTGGGCCATGCATTGCCACATGTCCCATCACACGATGAACCAGATGGGCCACCGTGCCCCCAACATGGTCGGCGTCAACACCAAAGGACTCGACGCCCAGATCAATCCCCTCCTGCCCGGCTACATGACCATGGGCCAATCAGGCATGTCCGACATGACCGACATGCAAATGCCCGGCCCGAAAAACAGCATCCCCATGCTCGGCGGGCAGGGCCCGTTCGGCTCAATCGATATGGGTGGGATGTTCTCGATACTGAAGGTCCGCGATGGCCTGACGAGCTACGCCGACCCGGGCTTCTATAAACATCCCGCAGGCACCGTCGCAGACCTGGCATCCCCCGAAGATCTGAAACGGGATGGAATCGAGGCGTAAGCCAATGAGCGACATCAAAACTTCACGCGTTTTCAATCGGTCTAAATAACCGTGCGCGATTCCGCGCCTCTTCGTGGCATGGGCTTCCAGCCCATGGACAGGGGAGTTGATTTCCAGCGACGGGTGAGATCTGGGAAAACCAAGTTTCGACAGATGGACAACCGTCCGTGTTTGCTTGGAGGAAATGCCTGGTTCGGCACGTTGGTTTTCCCACATCTCACCCGGCGCCAGACCCGAATCGTCCCCGACCACGGCCTGGAAGGCCGTGCCACTTAAAAACAATTGCGCGGAATCGCGCACGGTCATTTAGCGTTTGAGAAGCTCTGCCACAACTTCGCGCATGACCGACGTCCAGTCGCCAGGGTGATTCTGGTGGTATATTCGCATCGTCGGGTACCATGGCGAATCGGATCGCTTCAATAGCCAACGCCACTCGAACGAATGCGGTAACAGCAGCCAGGTGGTGCGACCTAACGCACCGGCCAGATGTGCTACTGCGGTATCAACGCTCACGACCAGATCGAGATTCATCATTGCCGCCGCAGTATCGGCAAAGTCGTGCAGTTCATCGCCGAGGTCGGTCACGGGAAGGCCACCGGCCGACTCAGTGATTTGATTGCGTCCAAGCCCTACTTGAAGGCTGTAAAAACTGGCATGTCGCACGGATCGGAGCGGCGCAAATTCAGCGAACGGCATCGACCGGATACGATCATGGCCATGCGTTGGACTACCCGCCCAAGCCAGCCCAATCCTGATCTTCGATGAATCTGAAGACAGCCGGCTTCGCCAGTGTTCGACAAGGTCGGCTGAAGGCAGCAAATACGGAACTTGTGCCGGGATGGTGTCAAGCGTTGTCCCCATGACCCTCGGGACACTCAACAATGGCAGATGAAAATCAAAATCGGGTAAAGGCTCATCCTTTGTCAGCACCTGCTGCACTCCAAGGTTCTCCGAAAACAATCGCAGCAAGGCCGGGGGGCAGCGGACGATCACCCGCGCGCCTTGCCCAACCAGCAGCGGGATATATCGCGCGAACTGAATGGAATCTCCCATCCCCTGCTCCAAATGAAGCAGCAGCCTGCGATCGCGCAGATCCTCTCCGTTCCATAACGGCTGTTGAATCGCCTCGCGATCATATAGACGCTTTTGGATGTGCCATCGCGCGTCGTAACCCTTCCACCCTTCCTCAAACTGGCCCTGCCTCAACAGGCAGATCGCCCTGTTCAATACCGCCTCAGGATAGTTCGGAAGAATCTCCAGCGCCCGGCTAAACATCTTCATCGCGGCATCGGGATTCTGGCCCCTGTCCAGAATGTCGCCGCATTTGACCAGCGTCAGTGGATTGTCGGGCCTCAATACCAATGCCTGTCGGTAGAGACCAAGCGCTTCCTGATTTGTTCCGAACTGTTGAACGCAGTCGGCAAGCAGGATCAAAGAATCAAACGAGTTCGGATCGAGTGCGACCGCTTGCCGAAGAGCAACAATCGCATCCTCCAATTTGCCCATGGCTCGTAGCGACAGGCCCAAACCATGGAAGGCTGACTGCAAACTGGGCCGTAGTTTTACGACTTGCCGAAAAGCCGCAACCGCATCTTCCCAGCGGGATTCTTCCTCGAATACCATCCCGAGATTGTGAAGTGCCTCGGCGTAGCTGGGCCTCGCCGCAAGGGCATGACCGTACGCCTCGGCCGCCTCGCACATCCTCTTTTGCCGCTTGAGCGCGTTGCCAAGGTGGAAGTAAGCTTCAGCCAGTTGAGGCGATAATTCAGCCGCACGTCGATATGCGGCGCACGCTTCCTCCGATCGACCCGCGGCGGCATAGGCAACGCCTAGCCGAAGCTGAACCTGTGCGTTTCCAGCATGCAGCGTGTCCGCCGCCGTATACGAGTGGATGGCTGCTTGTAACCGGCCCAATTCGCGCTGAGCGTCTCCAAGGCAGATATGCAGCTCAACATCATTTGGGCGGACCACCGCGATGTTGCCCAGAACCTGCACGGCCTCCTCAAAAGCACGTGTTTGCATCAACGTCATGCCGAGGTTCATCGCGATGTCGAGGTTCCGCGGTTGAAGCTTCCACGCAGATCGAAAAGCACCAAGCGCTTCGTTGATCTGCCCACCCGCGGCTAACGCGGTCCCCAAATCGTTGTGCATCTGGGCAGACGTCGGAGCCAGTGCCACCGCCCGACGGAGAAGTTGCTGCGATTCGACGTTAAGCCCTTTTTGAAGCGTTAAAAGGCCCAGCAGGCGCAATGCATCCACATGATCGGGCGAGGCTTTCAAGACCCGCCGGCAGATTAACTCAGCCTGTGCGATGTTCCCGGCGCGATATTCCTGAACGGCTAAGTTGTAAGTCGGCTGCATATCCGATTCATCTGTTTCATCTTCCCGATTCATAATAGATGTCGCGGCGGGCTGGGCAAGAGCCCTTGAAACAAAGGGGTAGACCCTGCGGCCTGAATAGAATGGAGACAGCACGATGGACCGAGACGGAGCTCTTTCGTACGCTTCGCCCTGACAAAGCCACATGAACAGTCCGCTGATCGAAATTTGCCTGGAATCTGTCGCCGACGCCAGAACGGCCACCGCCGCCGGAGCGAATCGTCTAGAACTGTGCTCGGCACTTGCACTCGGCGGCCTCACACCTTCGTCGGGAGCGCTTACTGAGGTTCGTGAAGCAACCCCCCTTCCCATCATGACCATGATCCGCCCCCGCCCCGGCGGTTTCTGCTACAGCGACACCGAATTGGCGGTGATGCAGCGCGATATTGATTTTGCCATTGAGAACGGAGCCGATGGAATCGTGTTTGGTATCCTCACCGCCGACGGGCGGATTGATGTCGAACGATCAAAGGGAATCATCCGCCAAATTGAGGCCGCCCCACGCCGCCTGCAAATCGTCTTTCATCGCGCGTTCGACTACACGCCCGACCCGTTGGTCGCCCTCGATCAATTGATCGAGCTGCGCATTGACCGCGTCCTCACCAGCGGCCAACAAGCAACCGCCTTGGAAGGAGCCGCACTTATTGGCGATATGGTCCAACGCTCCGCGGGCCGGATTGAGATCCTTCCCGCAGCCGGCATCAATGCTGATAACGTCTGCGCACTCATCGCGCGCACCCGATGCACCCAGATTCACGCATCAATGCGCAAGCAAGTCTCCGATTTAAGCCTCGCCGCCCGGACTGCCCCCGCGCTCCAAGCCATTACTGCATCTCAGAACGACCGTCACTTCACCGCAACGAGCGGCCAGGATGTCCAGGCACTGGTCAATCGTCTCCACAATCTCGCGGCACAATCCCAATAAATGCGCAGGTTGGTTCACATCAACTTACTTATCCGTCGGCGATTCCCAGCTGACTTTTCCTTCGCGGTCGATGATCTGGACCCGTCCTCCCGCCTCCGATCCAACCACTCGCGTCACGGCTTTGGACCCCGGCGCGCGAAGTTCCAAGCCGCCACCCGTTTTTGAAAAGCTTAGGAGTGATTGCGTTTGCCCGTTTACCACGTGGAAGATTCCGAAATTGGTTGGGCTCCCGGTCATGTTCAGCGCGGCGCGATCGGTACCCGCCTGCCCCGGCGCCCGGCCATCGGTCACGCCCACCTGCCCACCCTGCTCAACCGCCTCGGCAAATACCTCTGGCGTATCGTTGCCTTTCATCAACATGATGCCGGCCTTTTTCGGCTGGGCCACGATCACCGCCGCGTATTGCCGATCCGGGCCCCACACCACCAGGCTCGATCCCTCTTCGCGCGACTGCAAAACAATCGTCGCCTTGCCATGCGAATCAATCAGCTCGATTCGCCGCGCCTGAATAATTTCCGCCGGTGCTGAAGGTGCGGCGGCCTGCGGCGCGGATTGCGATTTCTGCGCCCCCACGGCAAACGCGATCACGCCCAGCACCCCAATCCCAATACAACCCCGCCGCCACCGACGGCACGAACTTTCAAGCTTAGCCAGGCGATTTTCGATTGAATCATTCATCGGCAAACCTCCACGTAATCGCATGTTCTTCTAAAGAACATGACATTTGGGAGTGCGAGGCTCCCGCCGATCGTGCTTTATTAACCGCGTCCCGGCTCGGCGGGAGCCTCGCACTCCCAATCAGATCACATGCGATCGCTTGAGCTTAACCTCCTATATCCCCTCTTCAACGTGCCAAGAGAATTTCCGGTCGCTACGATCATTGCCGATGGACTCACGCGAAGAATCTCACGCCGGGCCTCCTGCATTGGATATTAGCTCAGATATCCAGGCCGCCCAGGAGCTGGCGCGCACGTATCAGGCCATGCGCGCCCAGCTCGCCAAATCGATCGTTGGCCAGTCCGATGTCATCGAGCAGGTTCTGATCTCAATGTTCTGCCGCGGCCATTGCCTGCTGGTCGGCGTGCCAGGACTGGCCAAGACCCTGCTGGTGAAAACCATCAGCGATGTGCTCCATCTCAGCTTCAAGCGCATTCAGTTCACACCCGATCTGATGCCTTCGGATATCACCGGCACCGAAGTGATCGAGGAAGACCGCTCTACCGGCCGGCGCGTGTTTCGATTTGTGAAGGGGCCAATCTTTGCCAACATGATTCTCGCCGACGAAATCAATCGCACTCCTCCCAAAACGCAGTCCGCTCTGCTCGAAGCCATGCAGGAGCATCGCGTCACCAGCGGCGACCAGACTTACGAACTCCCCGAGCCGTTCTTCGTTCTTGCCACCCAGAACCCCATCGAGCAGGAGGGCACCTATCCGCTCCCCGAAGCCCAGCTCGATCGGTTCATGTTCATGACGCTGGTGAATTACCCGAGCGCCGATGAAGAGCTTCTGGTGATGAAGCACGCCAGCTCGGCCTATCAGCCGCAACTCGACCGGCTGCTGGACGGACAGCGCATCGCCGAGCTTCAGAAAGTTGTGCGTAGGGTACCGGTTGCCGATCATGTGTATGCGTTTGCGCGCGATCTGGTGCGCGCCACCCGGCCCGGAGAAGGCGGCACCCATTCATATATAAAGGAGTGGGTGCAATGGGGAGCCGGCCCTCGGGCCAGCATTGATTTGATCCTGGCGGGCAGAGCGCGGGCGCTATTAAACGGCCGGGTTCACGTCACCACCCAGGACATCGCGGCGATATCCCACCCCGTCCTCCGCCATCGCATCCTCACCACATTCGCCGCCGAGGCCGCGGGCATACGCGGCGATCAAATCGTCGATCGCCTTTTGAAGGACGTTCTTCCCGCGTAAGCCGATCATGCTGACACCCGCCCCGCGCCATTCCGATCCCGCGTCCCCCCTGCTCGACCCCCGCACGCTCGAACAACTCAGCAACCTCGAGCTGATCGCCCGGCGGATCGTCGAAGGCCACCTCCAGGGATTGCACCGCTCCCCCCAGGTCGGCTTCGCCACGAACTTCGCACATCACCGCCCCTACACCCCCGGCGACGATATTCGCCGGATCGACTGGCGCGCCTTCGCCCGCAGCGAACGCTTCTACATCAAGCAGCATGAAGTCAACACAAACCTCCGCGCTCACATTCTTCTCGATGCCAGCGGGTCAATGGCATATCGCGGCTCAGATGATGCAGTCTCCAAATTCCGCTACGCCCAGTTCGTCGCCGCCGCCGTCGCCTATCTGATTCTCAACCAGCGCGATTCAGTTGGGCTGATTACATTTGATCGCCAGCTTCGCGAAACCATCGCGCCGGCATCAACCCCCGGGCATTTGGCGCGTGTCATTAAAGCCTTGGACGCCTCCGCGCCCCGGGAAGATTCCGGCATTGGTCCCGCCCTGCACGAAACGGCTCTTCGCCTGCGCGGCCGCGGCATGATCATCCTGGTCAGCGATCTTTTTGAGGATGCCTCTGAACTCATCAACGCCCTGCACCACCTCCAACGCGAAGGTCATGAACTGGTGCTTCTCCAAATCATGGCGCGGGAAGAGCTGGATTTCCCTTTCAAAACGTGGACCACATTCGAAAACCTTGAACGAACCGGCCACGATCGACGCGTCGATCCGGCGATGATGCGATCGGCTTACCTGGCAAAACTCGATGCCCATCAGCGCGCCATTCTTCAGGCCGTCCATGCAATGAGGATTCGCTACGCGCTCATGGACACCTCGCGGCCGCTCGATAAAGCGCTGGCCGCATGCTTTTCGGAATGAATATGATATTTGGAATGCCATCCATCCTGTTCGCACTGATCGGCATATCGATCCCTTTGATCGTTCATCTCCTGCACCGCCGACGATCCCGCCGCATCAAATGGGGAGCGATGCAGTTTCTGGGCGCGTTGCCGATTCCCATGGCCCGCCGGCGAAACCTCTATCAGTGGCTGCTCATGGCGCTGCGAATGGTTGCCATCGCCTTGGCTGTGTTGGTGTTGGCCCAGGGGCAATTAAGTGCGCGCTGGCTTCCGCAGAGTTGGCGGACCCATTCGCCGGTGGATATCGCACTGGTCATCGATCACGGCATCTCCACCGGGCGGATGAGCCAGGGGCAGACCGTGTTCGATCGCTCCCTTGATACCGTTGATGACATCCTCCGCCAAATTCGGGCGGAGGATTCTGTATGCGTAGTCATGGCCGAGCATGCGCCGCGGAGAGTTACCCCCGCACCGGTATCGGGCTCCGATTCAAATGCGCTGAGCGACCTCCTACGAATACTGCGTCGACAACCCCCCGCCCTCACCGACAGTTCCATCCCCGATGCCATCGCCACCGCCCGCCAGATGCTTGGCAATCACCAGGGCAGGAAGCAATTGGTACTGGTCCTCTCCGGCCACTCCCGCATCGCATGGCATCCCCGCGACGCCGCCCTCTGGCAATCCGCTCTTTCAGGGGAAAATGAAACGACCACCGATGCGGTCTCCATCCACAGCCTGCCGATTCCCCATGACGCTGACTTTGCCGATGCCGCCGTAAGCGATATTCAAATCGAACCGGCCTTGATCGGCCCCAATCAACCCCTTCACATCCAATGCACGATCTCAAATCTTGGCACCCATTCATTTACCGCCAACACCGCCCGCCTTTGGATCGATGACGTGGAGATCGACAACCGCCCCATCTCCCCACTTGCGCCCAAAACAACCACACTGCTCACTTTCGACCTCCCGGCAGGGATCCCCACCACCGGCTCGCATCGAATCAGAATAGGCCTGACCAGCACCGATTCTTTGGCCGCAAACGACCAAGCCTTGGCATCAATCGATGTCCACGATCCATTGCCGATATTGATCGTCGATGGAAGTTTCAGTTCCGCCGGCGAAACCCTATCCAGTCAATTTCTCATCGCCGCCCTTCATCCAAACGATCGATCCATTTTCAACCCGAAAGTTGTCACCCTGAACGAGCTGACTTCGGTCGACCTGAATACCTTCGCCGCCGTTATCCTCAACGACTGCCCCGCCCTCCCCACGACCGTACGCGACGATCTAATCGCCTACACCCGTTCCGGCCACGGGATCTGGTGCATTCTGGGCCATCGGACCCAGTCCGATTTCGTCCAAACAAATCTAATCAACACCGGCCTGTTCCCCTGCCGATCGTCCGCCATCCTGACCGCCGGGCCGACAGGCGCCGGCGCGATCATCAAAACCCCCGCCCATCCCATCACCGCCGCCATCGCCACCCCGGGAGGCAACCCGCTGGTCGGAGCGCGCGTGCAAAAATGGTGGGGGATCGATCCCGACGACCCATCCATTCAAGTCTTAATCACAACTTCCACCGGCAATCCCCTCGTGATGGAACGCCCCATTGGCTCCGCCGGCGGTGCCATCGTCCTCTGGGCCACGAGTGCCGATGGAACCTGGAACAACTGGAACCTCATGCCTAACTTTGTCCCGCTGGTCAATGAGACCATTCGCCACCTCGCCGCCGCCCAACTCAACAACCACCTGCCCTCACTTCTAACCGGTCAACCCATCGAATGGTCCTTCAGTTCCACCCGCCCTGTCGAAACTGCGTCAATCACCCGCCCCGACGGCGCTACCATTTCCGTTCCCACCATCGCCAACGACGGACGCCAGTTACTAACCTACCCCGACACATTCCTGCCGGGCTTCTACACCCTTCGCGATCCCGCCGCCTCGCACTATTTCGCCGTCAATGTCGATGCCAAGCAGTTGGATCCCCAACTTCTCGACGCCGATGATCTCCGCTGGCTGACAGAACATCACGCGCTAAGCCTCACAAACCCGACGGTCACACAAGATCAGCTCCCCACAATCGTCCGGCCCCGCGAAGATCACTTCCAACTCTCAACCACGCTGGCCATTTTCCTCCTTCTCGTACTGGCATCTGAAACCGCCCTAAGCCAATGGATGCTTCGTTCCAATCCAACGGCTCGCTCCACCCACGAGAATAAACCACTCAAAGAAATGGAGCACGCCGCCGCATGATCCTTGCGCTGCTCATTTCCACTTGGGATTTCACTTCCCCACTGCCCATCTGGCTCTGCCTGATATTGGGCTGCGCCACCCTCGCCCTCACCCTCAATTCCCATCGCAGCATTCGCCCCCGCACCGGCTTGCGATCCGCCAGGACTCTACCAATCCTCCGCGCATTCACCATCGGAATCGCAACCACAATGCTCCTCGCCCCCACCTACGTCTCGACTACCCTTCGCCACACCCGCGGCCCCCTCCTGCTCATCCTCGACGACAGCCGCTCGATGAACCGGGTTGATTCGCCGCAAAATGAAAGCCGATCCGCTCAGGCACAACAAGCGCTAAACGCCATCGAACCAACCCTCAACCAATTCGACGTTCAAGTCATCGCGCTCAGCAACCCAATCGCCTCGCCCCCAACCGCACATTGGCCGGCGATCGCCCACACCATTCTCGCAAATCCCACCGCCAACCAATCCCCGATAGGCGAAACCCTCCATCGCATCACCGCCGAATCCTCCAACCCAACCACCATCCTCCTGGTGTCCGATGGGCGTCAAACCAACGGCGCTGATCCCATTGAATCCGCCCGCGCCCTTTCCGCGCACGGCTCAAAACTTTTCACACTATCCGTTGGATCACCCGAACCCATTCGAGACGCCAGCGTCGAATTCATTGACGCCCCCCACGCCATCCTCACCGGCGACGATGTCTCCCTCACTGCTACCATCCGCCTCGACGCCATCCAACCCAATGAAACCATCACCGCTACCTTTACCCGCGACGGACAAGCCGTCGATCGCAAGCCGCTCCCCGCCACGCCCATTTCTCAAGTGAACTTCATCGATCATGCGCCCAGCGAAGGCGATCACACCTACCAAATCACACTCACCGAACTCCCCGGCGAAGCGTCAACCCAAAACAATCGCCTCGCCGCCCAAGTCTCCGTAACGCGCGAAAAGATCAACGTCCTCCTCATCGAAGATGAACCCCGCTGGGAATATCAATTTCTCCGCACACTCCTGCTTACCGATCATCGCGTCGCCCTGCAATCCGCACTTCTCCAACCCGCCCACATCCGAAACATCCCCACCACCCAACCCGCCTCAATCCCATCGACTCCCCAAGCCTGGTCGACCTTCGAAGTCATCATCCTCGGCGACGTCGCCCCGCAAAACTTCACACTGCCACAACAATCCCAACTCGCCGCGGCATTGAAATCCGCCAAACCCAAATGCCTCATCGTGATCGCCGGCCCGCGAAACATGCCCTCGCGCTTTGCCGGCTCGCCCCTGGCCACGCTTCTCCCCGTTGATCTCTCCAAAACATCCTCCACTCCCGATCAACTGTCCCAACACTCCCGCCAGGGCTTCCAGCCCGCGCCTGCTCCCGAAGCGCTCACATCCATCCTCGCCCGCCTCTTACCCGACGATCAATTAAATCAGTCCGCCTGGTCGGCGCTCCCGCCCTTCTACTGGCACGACGATCACACCTCCGCCCGGCCCGGCGCAACCATCATCTGGCAGATCGACCGTCCCTCCGGTCCCCCTCTCGCAACTTCAACCCGTCAAGCGCTGCTCGCAACCATGATGTACGGTGCCGGTAAAGTGCTGTACCTGGCCACCCCCGAAACCTGGCGCATGCGCTACGTGCCAACGGCTGGCGACCTCGCCGAAGACCTCCATCGCCGCTTCTGGGCCCAGGCGCTTCGCTGGGCCGTCGCCGGCGAACCCGCCCATGACGACTCCCGCTCCCGCGATCTTGAAGACCGCAATCAAAGCGCCGATCCCCAGCGCATGCAGGCCATTGCCAAAGCCGGCAACGGCGCCTGCTTGGATGTCGCCAACGTCGCAAACCTCGCCGCCGCCTTGCCCGCGCGCGATCACACCGAATCAAATGTCTCCCGCATCGGCATCCTGGAAGATCCCCGCGCCGCCACCACCCGCACGGTCCACTGGAGCCTGCTGCTGATCCTCATCGCCCTGCTCACCGCCGAGTGGTCCCTCCGAAAACGCAGAGGGCTAATATGACTCTCGCAACCGCCCCACCAGCGCCCTCTCCCGCGATCATCGCCATCCGATCGTCGATGTATCGCATCGTCCGCCGCCAGCGCCGAGTCGCCGTCTCAATTGCGTTACTGCAAATTCTCTTCTGGACATCCCTGGTCATCTTTCCCCTCGCATTAGTAGTCGGCCTCGGCACGTCGCGGTCATTCCCAATGCGTATTGTTCCGGCGGCTCTCGCATGGCTCTCGGTAATAGTCTTCGCCACACTTCGTCTCCGCCCCGCGCTCCGCCGCCAAAGTCTGGTTCAGCTAGCGCGCCAAATCGAAAAACGCTCCCCCGATCTTCAGGAAAGAATCAGCAGCGCACTTTCTCTCGACCTCAACCGCGATGATCCCTTTGCCCCCTCCCCCGAACTCCAGTCCCTCCTATCCAGGCAAGCCCAATCTGACGCGGCCCGCCTCGATCCGCGCGCCATCGTTTCCGCCCGCAACGTCGCCCGTTGGGCCACGCTGCTCGCCATCCCCGCATTGATTTGGACCACCCTCGCCCTCCTCCCCGCAACGCGCCGCCCGATCACAATCGGCCTCTACCGCATCGCCGCCCCATGGCAAACTCGCCTTCCCGATTCTCTGGCCGACCTGACCGTCCAACCCCAAAACGTCACCCTCCTCGAAGGCGATAGTCTCACCCTCACCGCAACCTCCACGGCCAATCGCGTCCTTCTCATCCGCCAGCCCGATACCGGCCCGCGCCTCACCCAACCCCTTGAATCGTCCACATCACGTCATTGGCAAATTTCCCTCCCCAACCTTGCCGAAAGTTTCCGCTACCGCATCACTACCGATCGCGACGACACCCCCTGGTTCCGCGCCACCGTCATCCCTCGCCCCTCGATTCAATCGCTGAACATCCGATACGACTATCCAAAATACACCTCACTCCCTTCCCGAAGCATCACTGGCCTCGACAGCCCAATCGATGTCCTGCTCGACACCCAAGTCACGCTCACCCTCCGTTGCTCCCAACTTCTAGACCTCACGCAAAGCCACCTCACCATTTCCGCCGACGCCGAAACAGATTTCTTCTATTTCACTGCCGCTGACCCCCGCGAACCCATCTACCAAACCACCTTCCCCATCATCGGCACCGCCGCCTGCACATTCGATCTCATCAGCTCCACCGGCATCGCTTCAACCACGCAGTCGCCCCATCACATCATCGCCCGACTCGATCAGCTTCCGTCGATTGTCGTCCAATTTCCCGATCCCGACATCTCCGCCCGCCCCGATGACATCATCCCCATCAAGTTCCTCGCCAGCGATGATTTCGGAATCACCCGGATCGAGAACCTCATTCAGTTAGATAGCGAGCCCACCCAATCCATTGCAATCGCTTTTAACGCTTCCGACCCAAAGCACGTCTCCGGCCCCGACTTAAACCTATCCGTCGCCGACCTGTGCCAATCCATGCACCGGCCCAACGCCACTGAAATCGCCTACCAGCTTCGCGTCACCGATAACCGCGCGCCGCAACCTCAATCCGCCGGCTCCCCCATCCAACGCATCCATATTAATCGCAATCAAACCCGCAGCTTTCAAGGCCAGCTCGATCAAATCCTCGCGCAAACCCTCCAGGACATCATCCTCAACACCATCGGCGAACTGGACCGCGCCAAACCGCGCGTGATCCAGGCCAAGACCCGCAACGGCTCCGAGCCCCTCGGCGAATGGCAGCGCCGCGAGCTCCACCAGGGCGCTCACGATCTGGCCGGCGTCGCCCTCCGCCTCGCCCGCGCCGCCGGCGAGCCCGGCGATTCAATCTTCCTCCCGATCACCCGCCAGATGTCTCAAATCGCGCAAGGCCCCCTTCAGGAAGCCGCCGAGCAGGCCGCCCGCGCCGATCTGAATCCCGACCAGTGGGCCCAGCGCAACGACGCCATCACCCGTTCCGCCGCCTCTATCACGCTCGCCCGTGATGCCCTTCAAAAGCTTCTCGACGCCAACCCCATCGAGCAACGTCGCGGCAGCGCCGAAGCCGCCCGCGACCTCGAGGCCGCCAAAAACCTCCAGCGCTCCGCAAACGACCTGCTCCAAAAGAACAACCCCGCCGCCGCTTCCGAAGCCCAATCCCGCGCCGCCCTCCGCCTCCATCAGGCAATGGACGAATCCCCAGCCCTCCGCGATCCCAAGGCACTTCGTGCCGCCCAAAACCTCCAGGATCTCATCCGCAAACTTGATGAGTTGAAATCCACTGCCAACCCGACCGCCGATCAACTCGCCCAATTGCGCCAACACATCAATGACCTCGCAACCAACCCATCCCCGGAGCTCGCGGCCCGATCCGCCAAAGCCCAATCGGCTCTGAAAAACGCCAATCCTTCCCAACTCCAACCCGCCCTCCAAAACGCTCAGCGCGCTCTCCGCGGCCTCGATGCCCCTCCCTCCGACGCCAATCAACCCGCCTTCGCCGCCCAGGAAGCCGATCAGGCCCAGCGCGAATCCCCGGCCAACCCCGCCGCCTCCGCTCAGGCCTCCGCCGCCCTCGATCGCGCCGCCTCCGCCATGAGCCTCGCCCTGTCCGCGCCCACATCCGATGCACCCACTAATTCCGCCCCCAACTCGACCGCCCCATCCCCCATCGCCACAGGCTCGGGCGCATCC
>DAIRGS010000034.1:0-11414 GCA_036794395.1 Tepidisphaeraceae bacterium
TGTCGGGGCAACGGGCTTTCATTTTCATCCCCATCTCCCGGAGGGAGAGGGGGCAAGAGGGGTGCAGATCTGGCAAACCGGCACCGCAATGGACCTTAATACGCGAGATAATCCTAGTCTATCACGCCGGCGCCGCGGAGGCGCGGGCGGCGACGGCGGGCGCGGGCTCCATCAGCGGGGGAATCTCGGGTTTGGCCGGTTGCGGTATGGGCGCTTCCTTTGGTTTTCCCGCTTTATCCTGCGGGGGCGTGCGCGTGGGCACCGGATAGAACCCGGCTCGCTCGGCAGATTCGTCAATCATTCCCAGCACCGGAATGCTGACGCGCCACCGATTCACCGCGTACATCGACCACCAGGCCAGGGGAATCAGCACCGCCGGTCGACTGAACGGCCACATATCCAAAAGCAGGACCACCGCCAGAATCGAACTGGCCACCAAAAGCGCCCGACAGAAATTGCTCATGATCGGCTCGACCCGCACGCGCGTCAGCTTGCCGATGTTGTCGTGAGATTCGGTAGCGGTCGTAATGCGCAGCTTTACATACCTGCTGCCATAAATTTCCATGTCCCAGCCGTTCCACCCGCTGTCGAGCCGGTAACGCCAACCGGCGGCAATCACTTGCTCACGAATCTTTGCCAGCAGCGGGAAGCGGTCTTCGGTTTTGCTCCAGTAGCGCAATGAATGTCGATCTGCCGGATCAAACGGGAGTGGGCCCTTGCGACGATACCCGCGTGCCTGCCGATTCAGAACCTTGGCTCTAAGCCGTACCGAGTATCGTGCCCAACCCCGAACCATCGGCTGGCGATAGTGCAGGAGGGCAATCAGCGGCCGCGAGAATCGATGACGATGCTTGGGTTCCGGCGCCTGTGCAGCAGCCACGCACGACAGCGCGATAGGCGTCAGAAACATCACCAGCGCCACCCACAACATCGGCGAAAACGCTAAACCAATAATCGTGATGAAGATCGCCAGCAGATGCCACTCGATGCTCATCAGCATCATGACCATCATCGAGGCCGGCTGACGATAAATCGTTTGAAAAAGGCCGGTGCCAAACAGCCCGTGATAAATCACATCCCTGCCGATGCGGATGCCAACCGAATCAGCCCCGTAGATTTTTCCGCGCCAGTGGCTGGCCCCCAATGTATTAAAATGATCGGGATGCTTGAACTTCAGCATCGCCTCGGCTTCGCCATACCCGCGCTGCTGCTTGAGGTAAGCCTTCACCGTGTTCCGGCGATAGTGCCACACCTGCGCCGAGGGCGCAAAACCAATCGGATATCCCAGCCCCTGAAGCCGCCAGATGACGTCCACGTCGTCGCCAGCCTTGCGATACTGGGGATCAAAGCCGTTGATCTGCTGAAGCGCCCATTTGTAGAAGGCCATGTTGCAGCCGGGTACATGCTCGGCTTCACGATCGTCAATCATGACATGCGTTGGGCCTCCGGGTGAAAGTCCGACGCAATCGGCCACCCAGCTTCCTTCATCGGGGATGAGATTGGGCCCGCCCATGCCAACGTACCCGCCGCGTTTGAGCGCCAATGCGAGGTAGTAGAGCCAGTCCTCATCCGCTTCACAGTCGCTGTCGGTGTAAACGACAATCTCACCCTGTGCCGCTTCCATGCCCACGTTACGGGCATATGAAAGGCCCATGTTTTTCTGGCGGATATTCCGCACCCACGGAAACTGCTTGAGAATTTCCTGCGTATTGTCGGTGCTGCCATCATCGACAAAGACAACTTCGTACTCAGCCGGGTATCGCAACTTCTGCATCGAGCGCAGGCACGATTCCACGGTGCTCGCGCCGTTGTAAGAGCAGATCACAATGCTCGCCATCGGAAGCTTGACATCCGAGGTCTGCGGCGCTCGGCGGAATACTTCGCGCACTGCTTCAAACGCCGGCTTTGGCGTTCGATCGCGATGGGTCAGCCCAAAAGCCCAATCTTCAATTTGCCACCCATGGACGTACCAGTCATCGGTAAAGCTAAAGACAAACGTGCCCACCGCGCCTTCATCAAAAATCGCCCGAAGCTGACGGCCAAGCACCTCCGCCTGGCCCTGTTCGGTATTCTCCTGAAGCGTATCAACCCCGTACTCACCCAGCAGCAGCGGCAATTCCCCGGCAATGTTTTGCAGGCGCGCGATGTAATTCCGGAACGAAGGCTCATCGTGCAAATATACGTTGAAGCAGACAAAATCGATTTCCCGCGGACGAAGGTATTCAGTGGTTGGAAAGTTCGCGAATGTGAAAAGGCACCGCGGCGCCTCCTCCTTGCCAATGCACACCAGCTCGTCAATGAACTGTTCAATCGGATGCCGGCCACAGAACCGCACCAGATCGGGCGGCACCTCATTCACCACGCTGATGGCAAACACCGCCGGATGATTGCCGCACCGCACCGCCGCATCCCGAACCGCAGTCCGGGCCTGCTCCGCGATATTTTGATCGTGAATAAACTCCAGATTCTTAGGCCACGACACATCCACAAACAAACGCAGGCCCATCTGCTGCGCCTGATCCATGAACCACTTCGTCGGAATGTCGTAGATTCGCAGGCAATTGGCCCCCATCGCAAGCATCTGCTCAAAATCCGCTCGCACCTGCGCGCGCTCCGGCAACGGCTCGCCCGCCCGGTTCGGTGCGAATGGGCCGTAGGTAGCGCCCTTCACGAAGAATTTGTCCGAATCGAGCCGGAAAAACTTCCCATCCCGACGGACTCTCCCCGTATCGGTCTCGGCCACGCGCTGCCGGCCGCCAATCTTGTGCGTAACCCCACTGGGTTTGATTTCCGTGGTAAGCCCTGATGACATAAACGGCGCTTCCTTGGCGCGGAACCCAACCACCCCTGGCCTTATTGTTTCGGCCGCTGGATCGTGACTTTCGGCAAAGCGATCCTGGCTGGTTTGAGGTTGGGGCGGATTATCCTACTTCGTGCCGCGAAATACATCGTACAAAATTTGGGACCAGAACGCTGTCTTTCGATCGATAGACAACCATGAGATTGCGACGTTAGGAAAACGTTAAACCCTATACTGAACAACCGGGCCGCAAAGGAGTGAAATACATGAGAATACGATGAATTGCTCCCCGTTTTTTGCCATTATGCCATTTTTCGCAACCCTCATCGGTTATATTGCGTAAGTGCGGGATCGCGGCCCTATCGCGTCGATGGTTATGGGGTCGAAACTCGCTTCAACGCATCGGTCTTTTTACACTACGGCTCCCTATGGCAATGAATGCCGATCACGTGATCGAAACCCTCGCAGCCGCGGCGGAAGAAAACCAAGTATCGGACCTTCGTGAGCAGCAGGTGGTGCACCTGCCCGCCGACGGGGAGGTATGGATTGCCGGTGATCTGCATGATCATCGCCGTAACTTCGAAAAAATGGTCCGCTCCGCCGATCTGGGCAATAACCCCCAGCGCCACTTGGTGTTACAGGAATTGATCCACGGCGAACACTTTGACGCCCAAGGCGCCGAAGAAAGCTGGAAGATCCTGGTCCAGGGCGCGGAGCTGAAGGCCGACTTTCCCCGCCAGGTCCATTTTCTGCTCGCCAATCACGACCTCGCCCAGGTTCATGGCGAAGGCATCATGAAGGGCGGCCTCAGCGTATGCGAGGCCTTTACCGCCGGCGTGAAGCGGGATTTCGCTGACCGCTCCGCGCTCGTGAATGCCGCGATCGCGGACTTTCTTCTTTCCTTCCCCCTGGCCGTGAAAACGGAGAACGGCTTGTTTTTCTGCCACAGCCTCCCAACCGATCAGGAAATCCCCACTTTCGATTTCGGCGTGTTCAATCGCCCCCTGACCGGCGCTGACTACCGGCGTCGAACCGGCCCGGTGTATCAGCTCATCTGGGGTCGCAAAACCTCCGCCGCCGGCGCCCAGGAATTTGCCGACAAAGTGGGGGCCCAGCTCGTCATCACCGGACACCAGCCGCAGGAAGCGGGATACCTCGTCAATGGTGCACGGCACCTGATCATCGCCTCGGAGCACAATCAGGGCGTCATGCTGGCGCTGAGCCTGAGCAACACCTATGACATGGAAGGACTGCTGGGCCGGATGAAACGCTTCGTTTCGATCGCCGCGTAATCCGCCTTCGGGCCAATTTACTCTTCTTCGATCTCCAGCCCGATATCGAGTGCAGCCGCGGAGTGCGTGATCGCTCCGACCGCGATTCTCTCCACACCCGTGGAGGCGATCGATCGCGCCGTTTCCAGTGTCACACCGCCCGACGCTTCCATTTCGACTTTCCCCTTGCGACCGGCTCGGTCCCGCATGAGGACCGCCTGCTCCATTTTCGGGCAATCCATGTTATCCAGCAGGATGACGTCGATGCCGTCCACTTTGAGCACCTCGCGCAATTGATCGAGGGTATCGACCTCAATCTCAACCAGCCGCGATGCATCTTCTGTCCGACATTGGCTGACAACCTTCGAAAGAAACGCCGCCAACTCAGCCGGCGGGATTGGGACAAGGTGGTTGTCCTTAACAAGCAACCCATCGTAAAGCCCGATCCGATGGTTCACCCCCCCGCCACATCGCACGGCGTATTTGTCGAGCAACCGCATGCCGGGCATCGTCTTGCGTGTGTCGTAGATCTTGGCGCCCATGCCCGCGATTCGTCGCACATAGCGCTGCGTCTGACTGGCAACACCGCTCATGCGCTGAAGAAAGTTCAGAACAATCCGCTCCGCCGAAAGCAGTGACCGCAATGGCCCCCGCATCCGAAGCAGCGGCGTTGTTCTGGCATCACTGAAGCGGCCCTCGATCAGCTCCATGTGGAAGCCGGGGATCATCTCCACGCGCAGCCGCTCGTCGTAGGTCCGGCAGATCATTTCCACGATCGGCAGCCCGCACACCACCCCAGTCTCTTTCTGAAGCAGCGTGCCCACGCCGATTTTTCCCTCGGCGATGAGCAGCCGGCTGGTTACGTCGTCATTACCGAGGTCTTCGCGCCTGGCGAGCTGGATCAACTCACGGAGTCGTTCGTATTGGGGGAAAGAGTCCATGTCATCCTCTCGAATCACCCTGAAGGTCGTTTGATGGCGGATCAGGCTTCAGCTAAAATAACCATAGGTATCATAGCTCAGTCGGAGGCTGCCGTGACTGTCATTGCCACAAAACGATTGACTGCCGATGAGTTCATGTCGATGCGCGATTCCGCGGACTTCGAATTGATCGATGGGCATTTGGTGGAGCGGAAGCTTATGGGGGCACATTCCAGTCTTATCGCCGCTCAGATGATCCGTCTTATCGGGAACTTCGTTGCTGAGCATTCGACCGGATGGGTATTTGACAGCGAAGCAACCTATCGCTGCTTTGGTTCTGCCGACACTTTGCGACGTCCCGATGCCTCGTTCATTCGAAGCGGTCGGCTGTCTGGGGAACGCGTTCCTGAAACATACATCGACATTGCCCCGAACCTTGCCGCCGAAGTCATCTCTCCATCTAATACCGCTGACGAAATTGAAGCAAAGGTTCTGGAGTATCTTGCCGCCGGCGTTGAACTGGTTTGGGTCGTGTATCCACACGCCCGCACGGTACATATCCGCCGAGCGGATGGTTCCAGTGACGTCGCTTCCGAGAACCAGCAACTCGATGGTGGGAAAGTCCTGCCGGGATTCGCATGCAGGGTTCGCGACCTGTTCCTCCCCGTCCCCGCCCCACCACCCCAACAATGACCCTTACTTCGCCACCTTCCGCTTGCCACCGCGGCCCTTACTCTTGGGTTGCCAGATCTTCTGGCCTTCGTCGCCGTCGAGCGCTCCGGGATTCCCGCTGCGGATGGTCGGCGCGCCTTTAATCTCGTTCACTTTATCGCGCAACTGGGCTGCGCGCTCGAACTCCAGATTTCGCGCCGCCTCCAGCATCTCCTGTTCGAGAAGTAGAATCAGCTCTGTTTGATCCATCTCCTGCTCATTGGCATGGATCGCCTCCTGCGCAGCCCGGCGAGCTTTGACTTCAGATTCAAGGCTGTTGCGGATCGCCTTCTGAATAGTTTGCGGAGTAATCCCGTGCTCGGCGTTATAGCGAACCTGGATCTCCCGACGGCGCTTGGTTTCATCCATCGACTTCTGCATTGCCGGCGTCACCGTGTCGGCATACAAAATCACCTTCGCATTCACATTACGAGCCGCCCGGCCAATCATCTGGATGATCGACGTCTCACTCCGCAGGAATCCGGCTTTATCGGCGTCGAGAATCGCCACCATCGACACTTCCGGCAAATCCAAACCCTCGCGTAGAAGGTTCACGCCAACCAGAACATCAAAATCGCCCTGACGCAGCTCCTTGAGAATCTCAATCCGCTCAAGGGTCTGAATCTCACTGTGCAGGTACCGCCCTTTAAATCCCGCCTCCTGAATGTAAGCGCTCAAGTCCTCGGCCAAACGTTTGGTCAATGTCGTGACCAGCACGCGTTCCCCGGCCTCGGAACGCTCCTTAATCTCAGCCAGAAGGTGCGGCACCTGTCCTTGCGCCGGCCTCACTTCTATTTCCGGGTCCACCAGCCCCGTCGGCCGGATGATCTGCTCGACCACTTCGCCCCCCGTCTTTTCCAGCTCGAATTTGCTGGGCGTGGCGGAGACGAAGACCACCTGATTCCACATCTGCTCAAACTCTTCATACTTGAGCGGGCGGTTGTCCATTGCGCTGGGCAACCGGAATCCATGATCGACCAGAACCTCTTTCCGCTGCCGGTCACCGTGATACATCGCCTTAATCTGAGGCAGCGTCACGTGCGATTCGTCGATGATCAGCAGGTAATCCTTGGCAAAGAAGTCGATCAACGTGTAGGGCTTTTCGCCCGGCTTGCGCCCATCCAGATGCCGGCTGTAATTCTCAATCCCCGAGCAGAACCCAACCTCCTGAATCATTTCCAGATCATATTTCGTGCGGGCCAGCAGCCGTTGCGCTTCCAGCAGCTTGCCATCCCCCCGCAGCGTCATCACGCGAAGCTCAAGCTCGTCTTTGATTGATTGAACCGCGCTTTCAACCCGTTCCTCAGGCATCACATAGTGAACGGCAGGGTAAATGAAAATCTCGTTTTCGCTTTTGAGCAGTTTACCCGTGAGTGGATTGATGGCGTCGATGTTCTGGATCTGATCGCCGAAGAACTCGATTCGATACGCAAATTTCTCGTAGGACGGATGAAGCTCAACAACGTCCCCGCGAACGCGAAACGTGGCGCGTTTGAAGTCAATGTCATTGCGGGCGTATTGAAGGTCAACCAGACGGCGGAGCAGGTCATCGCGATCTGTTTCCACGTCCTTGCGAATCGGAATAACGCTCCGCTTGTACTCCATCGGCGAGCCGAGTCCGAAGATGCAGCTCACCGAGGCCACGATCAGCACATCGTTACGGCTGACAAGATTGCTCGTCGCCGAGAGCCTAAGCCGGTCAAGGTCATCATTCCGGCTGGCGTCTTTCTCGATGTAAATGTCCCGCTGCGGAATGTACGCCTCGGGTTGGTAATAGTCGTAATAGCTCACGAAATACCCGACCGCGTTATTTGGGAAGACTTCTTTGAACTCTTCGTAAAGCTGAGCGGCCAGGGTCTTGTTATGGCTGATGACCAAAGTCGGGCGGTTCACCCGCGCAATCGTGTTGGCCATCGTGAACGTTTTGCCCGATCCCGTAACGCCCATGAGCGTCTGGAACTTCTGCCCCGAATTGAGCCCGTCAACAAGCTTATCGATAGCCGCCGGCTGATCGCCCTGTGGCTGAAATGGACTAATAACCTGAAAATCTGGCATGGTACCCGATTGTAGTACCGCCACCCCCGATCCTTCGACCACGAATTAAGGGCCGCCTGTCGCGTCCGGTTCGTCAGGTTGAGCGGGCACGGTGGAGGGGATTTCCCCAGGGAAGATCAAATATGGGCGAAGCCGCTCGACGGTCGCTGGGCCGATGCCCCGAATTGCGCGCAGGTCGTAGATACCCTGAAAAACAATCCCGCCCGGCTTTGAGCCGCGAACTCGATCCCGATATGTAACGATATCTTTGGCGCGCTTTTCCCCCAGATTGGGAATTGCCGCCAATTCCTGCCAATCCGCCTTGTTGGGATCCAACCGCGAGGCCAATTCCCCCGCCCGGGCACCATGGCCTTCCCCTTCCGGCACATATCTTCGATTTGCCGCGAGCTGCCAGAACAGCGCCAGCACGAGGATTGACAGCAGCACCATCAACCCCCGGCGCTGCCGGAGAGTCCAACCGTATTGGGCCGGCTCAGGTGTCTCAGGCAGTCGCGCTGGCTCAGGAGGCGCGGACATGTGCATTTAACCGAGGGTTACTTCCGCTGCTTAAGCTTCTCGCGCAGCTGCTGAAGCTTATTGAATACCGGCTTTGGCTGAAGCACATCGTCAAACAGCCCCCCGCCCGGCAGCGTTTGCCGCAAATCTGCAAGGCTCGCCCACGAAATGCTCTCGACAAACGGCTTGCTCAGCGCAACCTGATACACCGCTTCCATCCACTCGGCCTGGAGTTGCGGGTCCCAGGGCCGCCGCCATCGCCCGCCCAGATTCGGATCCCAGCGACCCTCGGAAACGTCATTCTGGTCGGGCGTGGCTCGCGCCGGCACACCAACCGCCGTCAAAAATACCGGCCGCCCAAGCGTGCTGAATTTGTCGAGCAGACAACTCAATTGAAACAGGTCCCGCATGAACATGCCTTGAGCCGGCACGCCCATCTCGATCTCCAGAGCGAACGCTTCGAAGTTGATCCCCGACTGCGCCAGCATCTCCGCATAAAGCATCGGTGCCACTGCCGCTCGACCATGCGCGTGATACTCGCCAAACGGATGCGCGATCGTCACCAGCGTCCGGGCCGTCGGGATCAATTGCTTGATCTGGGTGACAAGCATCCGCGTCAGCTCGATGATCTGCTCAAACGTGAGATTAAACGTCGAATTGGTCTGGAGCGATGATGCGACATTCCACGCCGAAACCACTCGCCGGTACCGATTGACCACCTTCTGCACGTAGTCGTAGGTCAATTCACGAATCATGTCGAAATCATGTTCCCAGATCACCATCCAATCCGGGACATGCTCAGGCTCCAACCGAATCAGCGGCCCCGCAATCGTCGGCATCCGACGGCGGCTCAGCATTTCAATCCAATCATCCGTCGCTGCGGTATCGAACTCGTGTTCCTGGGGCTGAATCTTCTTCCACGACAACGGCAGCACAATATAATCAAAGCTGGTCGCCGCCAGTTCGCGATACCGCTCATTACGCACCTGCGAATCAACCCGGCAGCCAAAAATGTGCTTCACAAACGAATTGCCCGACCGCCTCCGCGTCAAAAGCAGGTCGCCATGAAACGCCGCCAGGTCCTCGGAGAGATCCACCGCCATCGCAAGCGACTGATCCGCCAGTTTGGACGCCTCGCCGGGTTCATCCAGCCGCCCCAGCGACTCGGCAAAGAGGTTCTGCGCATCGCGGAATTGCAATCCAAATTTCTCAGCCTTCGGGAAGTCAAAAAGGTTCCAGTCCTCCTGCTTCTGCATCACCTTCATTAGGCGTGACCGAGCCAGTTCAACGTTTAGAATGTATGGCTTGTCGCGCGGAGGAAGCCGCGTGGTATCCAGCTGAAATGCTCCCAGCGGGCCGCAGTCCCAAAGAAGGGATACACCCGTCGCATGGTCGTCCTTGCGGTTAACGACCAGAAGACCGTCTCGAAACGAGACCTCCCCCGAAATTGGAATGCCTTCGGGGCCAACCGCGGTCGCCGCCACCGGCTCGAACGCGGTGGAACGGGCCCCGTCACGATAAATCTCGAACTTTATGGCCATACCAACACGAACCCGTGAGCAGCGCTAACCCGCCCACCCGGACGAGCCGCCGCTCGCCCCGCGTTCGGTTCGCGCATCTTAGCAGAGATGCCCAAAGGCTCAAATTCCGCTTCCGCCAACCCCAGGTCGTCCGCTTTATCCAACCCGCTCGACGATATCAATCACCTCGAACCCCGGCACTTCCAACGCGATCACCGATGGCAATCCAAGCCGCCGCCATAACTGAAATCCATTCCCGGCCCCATGCGACTCACCGAAAAGTGCGAGCACGGTCCCGTGAGTCACGATCGCCACATTCCCCGCCGGCTCTTCGCTCAATACCTCTCCCACCGCCGCCTCAAATCGATCCAACGTCTCGTCCGCCGTCTCGAGTCCGAGCACGAGCTTGTGGCGATCCTTGAAAAACAGGGCCATCGTGCTGATAAACTCCCGGGAATCCATCATCGGCACGTTGCTGCGATCATGCTCCTCCAGCCCCGGCGCCGTACGCACCGGCTTACCCATGGCTTCCGCCAAAATCGCTCCGGTCTCAATCGCCTTGGGTTCCTCGCTGGTTACGATTATTCGCGGCTCATATGCCGCTACAATCTTGGCCAACCCCGCACAACTTGCCCGTCCCTGTTCGGATAAACGCCATTCGTGAGATGGAACCTTCTCGTCCACTTGCGGCTTCGCGTGCTTGATCAATATCAACTTTCGCATTCTACGGCTCCTTGACCTCGCCCGGCTCGCATTGCATAAGGATTCGGATTCCTGATAATCGCCCGACGATCAACGGAAAGAAAGGGTTGCGGATGAGACGAGCTAAGATCAGCATCATTGGAGCCGGCAATGTCGGCGCGACATGCGCCCACTGGGCCGCCAGCAAGGAATTGGGTGACATCGTCCTGGTCGACGTGCCACAGGTGGAAGGCATGCCGCAGGGCAAGGCGCTGGATCTATATGAATCCTCGCCCATCGAAGGATTCGATTCCCGAATCATTGGCGCCACCAGCTACGAGCCAACTGCCGACAGCGACGTGGTCATCGTAACCGCCGGCGTCGCCCGCAAACCGGGCATGAGCCGCGACGATCTCATCAACATCAACACCGGCATCGTAAAAAGCGTGGCAGCCAGTGTCGCGCAACATTCGCCCAATGCAGTCATGATCGTGGTCAGCAACCCCCTCGACGCAATGGTGTACGTTGCCTGGAAATCGTCCGGCTACCCCACCAAGCGCGTTCTCGGCCAGGCGGGCGTACTCGATACCGCCCGCTATCGTAGCTTCCTGGCGGCCGAGATTGGATGCAGCGTCGAGGACGTTCATGCACTGCTCCTCGGTGGCCATGGAGACGACATGGTGCCGCTCCTTCGCTATACCTTCGCGGGCGGCATCCCAATCACTCAACTGGTCAAGAAAGACCGCCTTGACGAAATCGTAAAACGCGCCCGCAACGGCGGCGCCGAAATCGTCCAGCTATTAAAGACTGGGAGCGCCTATTACGCCCCCGCCGCCGCGACTGTGCAGATGGCCGAGTCGATCATTCGCGACAAAAAGCGCATCCTTCCCTGCGCCGCCTACTGCGAAAAAGAATATGGTATCGGCGGGTTCTTCGTCGGCGTGCCCTGCGTGCTCGGAAC
>DAIRGS010000034.1:11424-28934 GCA_036794395.1 Tepidisphaeraceae bacterium
GAACAGGTGGCGTGGAAAAGATCATCGAGGTTGAGCTGGATGACACTGAACGAAAAATGTTCCAGACGAGCGTCGATCACGTGAAAGATCTCGTTAAAACCGTCAAGCTCTAGTCAACTCTGGGCGCGCGGGGACCGTGCCTGCGGGTTTTGTGCCGGGTGTGGGATCGCGACCGTTCAGTCGGAGCAGATATGGGTCTGGTGATGGTGAAGTCAGTCGAATCCTACTCGCAACCGCGCATCGGATTCGCTCGGCCGCGGGCCGGTGGTCGCGTCGCGGTTTTGGCGCTCCTTCAACTCGCCTTGCTGCTGTTGCCCGGTTGCGCCGCTCGCCCACGCATGCTACCCGCCGAGCAACAGATCCCGATCGACCGCAGTCTGATGACCTCCCCCCCAGGCTATTCCGTAAGGCCTTTTGTTCGCGGGCTCTCGGCCCCCATCGCGATGGCATGGGATGATGAAGGCTCACTCATTGTCGCGGAAGGCGCCAATTACGACGACGAACCCCGAATCATCGGATTTAAAAAAGATGGTTCGTTCTTCCAAATCTATCCTTACGGCCGGCGGATGTTCGTCGACATCGGCAAGCCACGATTCACTCTATATGGCCCCATTGGCGGAATGATGGTCTATAAGGGCCGGGTGTATGTCTCCCATCGCGATGAACACGACTACGGCGTGATTACCGCACTCGATTATACCGGCGGCCATACCACCATCGTCGCCCATATCCCCGCGGCGGGCGACTACAGCATGACCGACCTCACCATTAACCCGACGGTGAATCCACCACGGCTGTATTTTGGTGTTGGCGCCGCAACCAACAGTGGGGTCGTCGGAATTGACAATTGGGATTGGGTCCGAGGCCGCCCGGATGTCCACGATATTCCCGCCACCAAACTTCGCCTGATGGGCTTTCGGTTCGATTCCCCCAACCCCTTCTCCGGCCTTTTCGGCCCAGCCGATATTGCCGTCACAGCGCCCTTTCAGCCCTTTAACATCAGCAATCAAACCGAAGTCAGCCCCGGCAAATTCGCGGGCGCATCAATCTATTCCTGCGTGGTTAATGGCGGTGATGTGCGTCTTGAAGGTCACGGAATCCGCAATCCGCGCGGGCTGGGCTTCAACGGGTTCTTCGTTTTCTTCACGAACCAGGGAATGGAACTTCGCGGAACACGCCCCATCAAGGATGATCCTGATTCTATTCTTCGCCTGGGCAGCGGTGGTGGTGATTGGTTCGGATGGCCTGACTACACCACGGATCTTCAGTCAATTGAACTGGAAAGGTATCAGCCCCCGCTCGATATGATTGCCCGGACCGGATACCCATTTCACGTACTATCTGTCATCAACAAAGAATCCTCTGAGTTGGCCAAACCCGATTCGCTGTCACATCGTGAGTCTCTTTATGGCGTGTTCTCACCCCTCTCCGGGGTCAGCAAGTTCGATTTTGTACCAGGAGACAGCCCGCTCAACCGCCTCCATACCCGTCAGGCGATCGTAGCTCTTTCGGGAGATTGCGCCCCATTTTCGACCAGCGGCCGGCCGATCAAAGGCCCGCTTGGGTATAAGGTCGTCACGGTCGACTTTGATCGTCTCAGCCGCAACGATCCCACCAAGGGCACGCAAAACGTCACCGATTTCGTAGCCAATACCGCCGGGGGTCCGGGCAGCAAAATCGACTCCAAAAACCCCAACCTCCTCGAACGTCCCGTCGATGTAAAATTCGGAAAAGACGGCTTCGTCTACATCCTCGACGCCGGCCGGATGCACATGCGCGACGGACGCAAGGAATACGAAGACGGCACCGGCCGCATCTTCATCCTCATGCCCCAGACCCAGCCCATGATGTACCACGGTACATGACCTGTATTTACCACCAGGTGAATGTGCAGCCGCTCCCCCCACCCAGTCCCCTCAACCCGCCGCAAAGCCCCCACGCCAAGCAACTCCTCCGCAGACCCCGCCCTCGCCTAAACCCGCCGCAAAGCCCCCACGCCGGTGGCAAAGCCGTACTCGGCGCCGCCCCGGATTCTCCCAGCGCCGCAACTCTCCCACGCAAATCCGCCCCCCAATCAGGACCACGCGCCAACATCCTGCGTCCAATCGCGCACAACCTGCGAGTAAATGCCCGGGCCGCCGGAACTCTGACTTTTCTGATAGCGCTCGCAATCGCCCCCAACATTCGCCCAGCACAAGCCCAGCGGCAAACGCCACCATCCACCCCGCACTCTCCCACCCTATCAACTACCGCCCCCGCCACTCAACCCGTTCCCGCTCCCATCATTGGTCACGTCATTGATGCCCAGGGCAAGCCCGTCTACCAAGCAATCATCATTGTCGTCCCCACCGGCGACCTCCGCCCAACAGGCCGCAACAAGCGCGGAAGCGCAACAGATCACGACGGCAATTTCCGCATTCCCGATGCCATCGGCGAATACCTCTTACGCGCCTACACTCACGATCGCCAAGTCACCCGCCTAGCCGCTCACGCGACGGCCGGCGCTACCGTCACGCTGATTGTCGAGAAGGATATCGCGCCCATTTTCAAAGGCCGCGTCCTCGACGCCAATGGAAAACCGATCAAAAACCCCCCGCGCCTCCGCGGATTTGGCGGCGGTGGAAAAGCCCCGCCCGAAGCCGCACTCCCCTGGGTCGGCGCACAAATCGCAGTGGGCATCGAACTCATGCCCGGCAGCGGCAATTTCATCCGCCTGTCCCTCGGTCCCACTGCCACGCCAACCTACACCGACGAAAATGGAAACTACTTCGTCGAAGGATTCTTCCCCGACCTGCGAAGTTGCGTATTCGCATTCGCCACCGGATATCCCCGCAAACAATCCCCGCTCGACGGCCCTTTCAAGCCCGGCGAAACACGCGAACTTCCCGACATCGTCCTGTCAAATTAATCGCACATCGCCGACGCACGCCGACTGCAAAAAATGGATGCACGAAATCGGTTTCAAAGACACCAAAGTTGTCCACCTCGTCGGCCCCGACTCAATGGTCATTGGTATCAAGTAACTGACTGAACCGGATTAAACACGAAGGCACGAAGACACGAAGTTAAATGCATAACAAAGACGTAAAACGTAACCGGCAACCATCGGCCTTGCGTTTTACGTCTTTTGGTATTTGATTTCTTCGTGACTTCGTGCCTTCGTGTTTAATCCGGAATCTCCTCAGCTCTTCTCCTTAAGCAGCGTGAGCTTCTTCAGCCACTTTTCGCGCCCCGCCTTATCGATCCCCCGCTCGCGCAGCTCATCGTTAAACGCAAGCCGTGCCATCTCCTGCAGGTGCCACATCACCGCTTCCATCCCACAGCAATCGAAATCGCCAGGCGCATCCTCAAGCCCCACTTTGCGCATCGTGCGGTCCATCAAGTTCTCAGCGGTCGGTTTCCAATTCTTCTTAACGGCGCTCCCGGCAGAGAGGATGCTCATCCCGGCATCGTCGGCCGGCTCAACGTACACCGTCAGCCGACCCTCCACGAACCGTTTGATCGCCGCCTCAACGCTTTTCTTCGCCCGCTCTTCGGCCGTCATAAAACCCTCGCGATGAAGTGAACCCTCGAAGTGCCCTCGTTCCGACCCGATCATCCTAATCGCAACCCGTCCCCACAACCATACACGCGGCCTTCATCACACGTCTTCACGTCTTCACGTTTCCACGCGCGCAAGTAAATCCAAATCTAAGTTTCCAAATTTTTCTTGCTCTTCGATTACAGTTGTAATAGATTACGCGTGTAATCTTCAGGAGCGTATGGCTAGACACCCGACCATTTCCGACGCCGAGTGGGATGTGATGGAAGTTTTGTGGGCGGCCGGCGCGCCTCTCATGGCCAACGACGTCGTCGATCGCGTCGGCAAAGCAAACCAGTGGAGCCCCCGCACCGTCAAATCGCTGCTCAACCGGCTGGTCAAAAAAAGCGCCCTCGATTTCGAAGCTGAAGGAAAACGCTACCTCTATTTTCCCACCGTGAGCCGGGCTGAATGCGTCCGCAGCCGCTCAAAATCATTTGTCGCCAGCGTGTTCGGCGGCGCAGTCGGCCCGATGCTCGCCCACTTCGTCAACGAAGCCCCGCTCACCCCCGACGAAATCCGCGAACTCAAAGAGATGCTCGAACGGCGCGAACGGAAAGGTCGATAGCACCATGTTCGACCCCGGCACATTCGGCTTAAATACCGCTTCGACGCTCTCCTGGCTGGCCAGAACGAGCCTCTCAGCCGCCGGTATCGCGGCGGTGGTCATCGTCATCCAACTCGCCTGCGGGCGATGGATCAGCCCCGCGTGGCGGTATCGCCTGTGGGCGATCGTCGTCATTCGCCTGCTGCTACCCGCCCTTCCCTCCAGCCCGGCAAGCCTTGCAAACCTCAACCTCGCCGATCGAGCCACTTCACTTTGGACGCGCATCAAGCCGGTGCGTGTGATCGCCGATTCCAATCGGCCGACGCTGCCCGGCGTGGTTCGCCCGCCTGGTCAATCCATCACCGACAAAACATCGAACAACGGAATTACGGTCACCGTTGTGACCGAGCCGATGATGTTTCCCTCAACGGTTATGCCGCCCCTCCAGCCGGCGCCTCCGTCCGCCGTGCCAAAGGTCAATCTGCTTCCACAGCTTGCCCTGATCGGATGGGCAATCGTCGAGTCTGGATTGCTTCTGCGCCTCGTGATCGCGAACATCGCGCTGTGGAAACGATTGAAGCGTGGCGTTGCGGTTGAAGATCCGGAGGTGTTGTCGCTTCTCCAAGAGTGTTGCGCTGAAGCAGGCGTGAAATCGCCCCCCGCACTTCTGATCACTTCAGCAGTATCAGCGCCCGCGGCGGCCGGGGTCGCTAAGCCGTGTATTCTCATCCCGCCGGGGCTATTCGATGGCCTTTCGCGAGGCGAACAGCGCCTCGTGCTATTGCATGAGCTGACGCACATCCGCCGGCATGATGTGGCCGCCAACTGGGTTTTTGCGTTGATCCAGATCGTCCACTGGTTCAATCCCATCCTGTGGCTTGCCTTCGCCCGGCTCCGCGCCGACCGCGAGCTCGCGCGCGATGCGATGGTTCTGTCTCTTTCGAAACAGAACAATCCCCGCGACTACGTTGATACGCTGTTGAAGCTGACCGAATCCCTCGCCAGCCGGAAGCTCACCCACCTGCTTCTCCCACCCAAACCTCAAGTCGCCGTCGGAATGTACGGCAACAAGTACGGCCTCAAACGGAGACTGCACATGATCACCCGCTTCCCCCAATCCCCCCGCCGCATGGACTGGACCGGCCCCGCCCTCGCTGTCGTTCTCGCCGGCGCCCTGCTGACCAACGCCAGGAGCCAATCCACCAATGACAATCCGCAATCTCCGACAACCCGGCCAACGGAATCGAAGCTGCCGATGGAACGCCATGCGGTAAAAGTGCCGGTGCTTTCTGAGATGCCGATCGTTGGAAGATTGTTCGTCAACCAAGTCGAATCGCCTGCTTCGCAGCCGGCCGACCGTTCGCTAATCCCATTGCTGAGGCGCCAGGCCCGACATGAAATGGACGCCGGCAAATACCTCGAAGCCTTGCTCACCATCAACCAAATCCTCAGCTTGGATCCGAAAGATGACTATGCCGTTGGCGTGAAGCCGTTGCTTGAAGACAAGATTAAATTTGCCAGCCAAAGGCAGTATTTACGCTATCCCACCGACCGGCCCGACGTCAGCCAAACGCCTTACAACGAGGCAGCGGCCGCGCAAAAGACCGACGCCGCCGGGCCCGTTCAAGGCAAAAGCGCCGGCGCCCCGGTGCCAAAAGAACTGTTATCGAAGAATGATCGCGACGCCATATCGCAGTTGGATCGCACGCTGCCAGCGCTTCAATTCGACGCCGTCGGATTTACCGACGTGATCGACTTCATGCGCGACATTTCCGGCGCAAATATTTTGGTCAACTGGAAAGCTCTCGAGGCCGCCGGAATCGACCGGAACACGCCCGTTAATGCAAGTCTCCGAAACATCAAATTCTCCAAAGCATTAAGCATCATTCTTGAATCCGTAGGCGGTGGGGGCGTGAAACTTGGTTACAGCGTCGACGACGGCGTAATCACTGTTTCCACAAAAGATGACTTACTGCGCAACGTTGTAGTGCGCGTTTATGATATCCGCGACCTGCTCGTCGTCATCCCCGACTATTCGGCAGTCGAGAGCGTTAACCCGGCCCCAACCACCCGTCCGGTCACGCGCGACGATAGGGTAACGTCTCTGACGAAGCTTATACGGGACGCAGTCGACCCGCTCTCCTGGAAAGAAAAGGGCGGCGCCGTGGGAGCGATGCGGGAGCTCGATGGCCAGTTGATAATCACTCAGACCCCGGAAAACCACAAACAAGTCGCAGCGCTACTGGACACTGTTCGGGAAAGCCGTTCCCTTCAGGTCTCGGTCGAGGCGCGCTACCTTAACTGCGACCAACAGATCATCCGGGATCTGATGGATCAATGGAATCGGGCCGTGGCCCCTCCTAAATCAGTTGACGCGAATCCGACCACCCAGCCAGCCGCAACTCCTTCGACCGGAAAAAACTTTACCGGCGTATTCCTGAATGATGCCCAAGTGACCCAGTTGATGCACCTGCAGCAGACCTCACCCGAATCGATAATTATCACCTCGCCGCGCCTGACGCTTTTCAGCGGTCAGCACGCCTACGTCAAGGTTTCAACATCGCGCGCCTACCTCGCCGGATACACACCGACGACGAAAGGCGACGGCGAAATCCGCTATGAACCGGTCGTCAAATCGGTCGATCCCGGCGTCACGATGGACGTCATCGCGACCGTTAGTTCCGATCGAACTGCCGTCACTGTCGCGCTCCATCCAAAGGTCAGCACTTTCCTCGGCTTCACCCGCACCCCCTGGGCCGGTAGCCCGCGCAACGTCGAACTGATGGTGCAAGAACCCCACGTCAAAACCAGCGAACTCCAAACCACCGTCACCATTCCCAACGGCGGAACCGTACTGCTCGGCGGCCTCGAAGACCCCGGAATCGGCGGGCTAAACGCCGACGACAACTCACCTCCCCCACCCCCCCGCCCCGGCTCCCCGCGCGGGGTCTACCTCCTCGTCCGACCCACCATCATCCGCAACGTGGCCCCTGAACAAAAGCAATTCCCCCTCATCAAAGGCGAAAATCCCGGACTCAACGACGCCGCACCGCGATTGAATAGATGACCGCGCGGAATCACTCGCCGCCAACCAAATTCATACCGCGCCGCGTCCACCCCAATCGCCCCGTCCCACTCCAATAACCCCCCACGCCGGGCGTACAGCGGTACTCCGCGCCACCCCGGCTTCTCAGAGCGCAGCAATTCCAACCTCGCCGAACCATCGCAATACCGGTTTTAGCTCCCCCCAAGAAACCACATCCGCGCAAATTCACCCAGGGTTATTCAGGTAATCACGTCTCAACTGAAACCGTATGCACGCCTGCGATGGAGCGATCGGACCTAACGAATCCAAGCACGTAAACATCCACCCGCACTTCCCCGTCTCCCACGCGGAACACAGCCGGCTGATCAAGCATTGACTCAATCGTCCGTCTCAGCGCCTCATACCGCGCCGCCTCATCCGCATCCTTCAAGGGCGAAAAAAACTCATCCACCGAAACCCCCTTCACCCTCCGCCCTTTCACAACGTGGTCACCCAACACCATCCCCAAATCACCCCCCCCAGGATTCTCCCACCTCACAACCTCGAACGGCTCATCCGACTCACTCGGATACGTCAACCCCTCGATCGCATTCCCCAACAAAGCAATCGGATCAGCCCCCGCCGGAGACGGATTCGTTCTCCCAACGGACGCATTTCCCCTCTTCTCCGTGTTCTCTCTTCGAGCCTGAGCCTCAGCCCGCGACGAGCTCGGTCGAGTCGAGCCGAAGGCCGTGCCTCCGTGGTGAAACAAGTATTTCCGTATTGCATCAAACATCTTCACCCCGCCTCCCTCTCATGACTCATCGGCCTGGGCGGCGAAATCGGCTTATCATCCAGTTTTTGTCGCAGCCCCCCCGCCACGTCCGGCCGAAGCTTATCGAAAAAATGATAGCCCGTTTTCAACTCAATCGCCGCCGGCGTCGTGCGATAAATATCCCACGCTTCACCCACGGCCGTATTGTCATTAGGCATGTCGATGGCAATCACGCGCGTACTTGAATCAACCTTGGCCAGATCGTCGGAAACCCCTCCCTCCGGAACAACCACCACAACCTTCCAACATTCACTCGGCACCGTCACCATCGCACCCTTCACCAGCGCCCGCTTGCTCCCCCGGCTCCCAGTTCCACCCTCACCATACGGTCCCGAAATCACGTAAAGGTGGTTATACGCCTTCACCAGATCCCGGCAATACACCTCGAACTGCGCCCAGGCCTTCTGGTTCACGCTCGGCGCCTGCGGAATGATGTTGGTCATGACAAACGTCGAGTAGCTCATATCGGTGTTGGCCGCCCGATCCGAATGCGGGCACATGTGCCCCCGATCGAATCCCGACCCCGAATAATCCGAAGTCTTCACTACATTAAAACCAGCCGGCAGTTCGGGATCGGAATCGAAGATTTGTTTGCGCGGCGCATCGCCCAGATCGGCGGTCGTCACCTGCCAGCTGACCCAATTCGGCGTCCCCTTCTGGTTGTTATATGAAAGCACATAATAAGGCTTCACCATCAGGTAATTATCACGATCCCCGGCGTTGGCCCCGCTCGGATTCCCCAGCAGCAGGTTGACATTCTCAACGATCGGCGGCGTTTGCAGCGTTTGCTGATATCGCCAGTACAAAACCCCGGCCACAATCGCACAGCACGTCAGCAGTACGATGACAACCAACTGCGCGCGACGGCTCAGCTTCTGAAACCCAATCACCGATGCATTGATAGCCGCGTCAATTTCGCGCGAGTCGAATCCGTCCGACGGGGAACTTCTCCTGGGCATGATTCCCAAAGCATATCCGCGGCGACGCCATCACAACACCGCCACCAATAAGCGTAATTGTATAGCGCTCAAACCCCCGAGTTTTCAGGCCTTTTTCGAAAGTCCGAGCGAAAACGGAGTCGATTTTCGACACCGAAACGTTCAAAATCCCCGAAAAACCTTCGATTTCAGCGCTATGCAATTACCAATAAGCGAGGCCCACCGGAGCAGGTCGATCGCATGTTCTTAGGCCCGCAACTCAATTTGGGAGTGCGAGGCTCCGACCGAGCCAATCGGACCTGACAAAATGCGCTCGTCGGGAGCCTCGCACTGGGCTGATGAAAACCCCCGATTTTTGAGCGAAATTCGAGGGTAGGCGCTGACGATGTGTTGTTGGTGCGGGCCGGCGCACAAGTCATGGCCTTGCCAAAGGATAGGCATCGCATTGCGCGCAATAGATTCCGGATGAAACAGTCCCGAGGTTTTCATCAGCCCAGCCTCGCACTCCCAAGAAAGGCATATGCAATTGCCCCGTCCACTTAAGAGTGCATCACACGTCAGACAGCCCTCTTCTCCCTCCACCGGTATGCCCGGGGGAGGGTTGGGGAGGGGGCCTGCGAGACACCCGCTAAATGACCGTGCGCGATTCAGCGACATTGCATTTAAGTGGCACGGGTTTCTAACCCGTGTTTGGCCGAGCCGCGGGTCCAGCGACGGGTGGTATGTGGGAAAACCAACGTGCCGAATCGGGCATCTTCTTCCGAACAATCAGAAGGTCGCCCGCATGTCGAAACTTGTTTTTCCCACATCAGACCCGGCACCGATGGTCATCCCCCTCGATCATGGCTTACAAAGCCATGTCACGAAAAGGCGCGGAATCGCGCACGGTCATTTAGCAAAAGGAATTCAAAAGCCTATGTGTCTATGTGTCCAATCTTGGCCTGCAGAACCGTCCCTGGACTATGCGTGCATCTATCAATCGCTCAAGAAACTGCTCCCTGCCCTCCCCCGGCGTACCGGTGGAGGGAATAAGAGCAATGAGCGCCGCCGGCGGTGTCACGCAGTCACCGCTTGATCAAGCATATACTTACCCGTCAATGTCCTTCTCAACTCCGGGCCCGGCGAGGTGCATTGTGGCGTTTGATCATCATTTAATTCGCGCCGTGTACGGCAGACATCCCGCGCGGGAAATGCCCTTCGACCAGTTGCACGCGGGACTCATGGCCGCCGAGCGGAATCAGAATGTCGTCGTGTCGCGCGCCCAGGGCCTCGAGCAATTCATGTACACCAATGGATGCCGGTTCGAAAACCGCTGGGACGTTTTCTCCCTGATTTCACGAGGCCTCATTCTCGACACCGCCGCAAAACGCGTCGTCGCCACGCCGTTCCCCAAATTCTTCAACTTCGGCGAACTGTTCGCCACGCTCCCTGATGAACCCTTCGAAGTCACCGAAAAGATCGATGGCTCGCTCGGCGTACTGTTCCACCACGCCGGCCGGTGGCGCGTCGCCACCAAGGGTTCCCTCATCAGCGACCAGGCGGCCTGGGCAACCGATTACGTCGCCCAGCGCGTGGACGTCAATCAGCTCGTGCCAGGCACGACCTACCTCGTCGAAATCGTTTACCGCCTCAATCGGATCGTGATCAAATACGATTTCGAAGAATTGATTCTGCTCGGCGCTTACGACGAAAGCGGGTGCGAATTGCCACGCTCCGAACTCCAAGCTATCGCGACCAACGCCAATCTGCGTCTCGTCGCCGCACACTCCTATTCATCCGTCGACCAACTACTTGAACTCGCCCGCGGCCTGCCGCGCGATCGCGAAGGCTTCGTCCTGAAATTCGGAAGCGGACTGCGTATCAAGCTCAAAGGCGAGCAATATTGCCGAATCCACAAGCTCATCTCCCAGTGCACGCCCCTGGCATTGTGGGAAGCCATGTCCAACGCGGAAAACCTCGATCAGCTCCGTCTTGAACTCCCCGAGGAAATGACCCGCGACTTCGACCTCATTCGCGGCGTTTTGGACCAGCGCCTCGCGGCTCTGGTGTCGGAGGTGCAAGCGGCCGTTGCACGCACCTCCAACATGGACAATAAGGCCGTCGGCCTGCTCGTACAGGACACCCGGAACTGGCTCACCCCCGTTCAGCGAAAGTTCCTTTTCCAGGCACGCAAAGCCCAATTCTTCGAACGCCTCCACGAGTCCGGCGAATGCCGCCGCCGAGCCTTTGCCTTGCTCCGCCCCGATCGCAATGAGCTGCCCGGCTATGAACCCACAAACGCCATGACCCGCTTCCAGCACGAAAGCGGGTAAACTTCTTCGTCACAGGTACGCGCGTCAGCGCCTGGCGCGATGGGTGTACCTGATTAATAAGATTGTGCAGAACCACGCCTCACTCACAAATTCATCTCAGGCAATTCGCCCCCAACTAGCCCCCCCACGCAGAACAATCCCCCACGCCGGGGCACAGCTGTACTCAGCGCCGCCCCGGATCCTCCCAGCGCTGCCATTTCTCTCACGGCGCATCCCGCTGATATTACCACCCCCGCCCCCACCATTCAGTTAACCCCAATCACGCAAAGACATCCAAGCTAAGCCCTCATACCTGGCCCGCCGACCGAACCCATCTCACTCATAATCCTACGAAACTTTTCGTTGACTATACGAAATCATTCGTATAGCATGCTGCCCCAACACTGGCATCGGAGGTTATCTGGCACGATTCACTTCATCCCGCCCCACCGACTCTGAACTGGCGATTTTGCGAATTCTCTGGGACCGCGGCCCCAGCACCGTCCGGGAAGTTTGCGCGCAGCTCAACCGCGATCGCCGCACCGGCTATACTACCGCCCTCAAGCTCATGCAGATCATGTTTGAAAAAGGCACGGTCACCCGTGATGAGCGCGAGCAGTCTCACGTTTACGCCGCGAAACAATCTGAGCGCCAGACCCAGCGCCTGCTCCTGCGAGACCTCGCCGACCGCGCCTTCGGCGGCTCCGCACGCCGTCTCATTCTGGGCGCATTGTCCGCCAAAAAAGTATCCGCTGAAGAACTCTCCGAAATCCGAACACTTCTCGACCAGATGGAAGGAGGCTCGCGATGAACTCATCATGGCACGCATTGAGCTTTACATGGACTGCCCTCCCCGCTCAGCGCATTGGATGGATCCTCATGCAAAGCATCTGGCAGGACACGATCGTGGCGGCAGCACTTGCCGTCCTGCTGTCCCTGCTCCGTACCCGCTCCGCCCGGCTGCGTTATTTCATATCTTGCGCCGCACTGATCATGCTGATCGCCTGGCCGCTCGCGTCGACTTCCTGGGCGTGGGCTCCGCAGTCAAGCTATTCATCGGTGATTTTGCCACAGGAGCCGTTTTCTTTGCCGTCGATGGAGCCGCCGCTCGAACAATTGTCGCCGGCTCTCGACACCGGCAGTCGTCCCCTCCCCATCCTCCCGCGTCTGCTTGCCGTGGCAACCTACGTCTGGGTGCTCGGCGTCGCCCTGATGTCGCTCTGGAATCTAGTCGGCTGGGCAAGTGTCCGACGTCTCAGATTCCGATTAATGCCCGCATCGCCTCAGTTGCAGGAGACCCTTTCTCTTCTGGCCCTGCGAATGAACCTTCATCGAAAAGTAGTCGTGCGAATCTGCTCCGACGTGCTCGCGCCTTCGGTCATTGGCTGCCTCCGACCCATCGTGCTTGTTCCGACATCCGCGCTGACCGAGCTCTGCGCCTCACAACTCGAAGCGTTGCTTCTACACGAGCTGGCCCACATTCAACGCCATGATTATCTGATCAATCTCCTTCAGGTGGCCGTCGAATCCGTGTTGTTCTATCACCCTGCCGCGTGGTGGATCTCATCTCAGATACGTCGCGAGCGCGAGAACTGCTGCGATGATCGAGCGGCCATGCACTGCCCGTCGCGAATCGAGTACGCCCGCGCGCTCACCGCCATGGAAGAAGCTCGCCGTGGTCTATCACTGTCATTTGTGCTCGGTGCCACGGGCAACGGCGACTTGCTTCGTCGGGTCGAACGTCTCGTTGGACGCTCAGCTTCGTCAAAGCCGCGCCGCTCTTCGCCCCTCGCGGCCGGAGCGTGTGCCGCACTTATCGCAATTGCGCTGGCGTATCCCAATCTAAAAACAACGGTCGCCGCCGAGCAACCCGCCACTCAACCGACAACCCATCCCGCGACCATCAACTTCAACACCATCCGACCCGAAGACCTCGTACCCGGCAAACCCACCGATTACCGCATCAGCCCCAATGATCTTCTCGCAATTACGCTCACTGACTTGAACGGGCCGAACACCGAAACCATCAAGCAAGCGCGCGTGACCGAGTCCGGAAACATCAGCCTCCCATTCCTGAAGGATGCAATTCAGGCCGCCGGCAACACCGAAATTGAACTTGAACGCGCCATCGTGAAGGCCTATCGCGATGCACGTCTCATACAAAATGCAAGCGTTTCAGTCACCATCATCGAAGACCGCGGCCGCACCTTCGCAATCATGGGCGCCGTTGAAGCGCCCGGCAACTATCCGATCCTTAAATCCGACTTCAGATTGCTCTCGGCTATCGCAGAAGCACGTGGCACGTCCTCCGGATCACAAATCGATTTTATTCGCGTCCTCCGCAAACATCTTGAGGGCGAGGTCGTACGCGTCATCGATATCCCCGCATCCAAAGCGCTCGACGGCGATCCAAACTTCGATGTCATCATCCGCCCCGGCGACACCATCGTCGTCAACGGAGCCCCCATCCACAGCGCTCCCGTCTCAGTCGCCCGAGTGATCGTCAGTCAGAATTCGATAAACTTTGGCGGAAGGACCGTCACATGGGATGACTTGGCCGCTACCCTTAAAAAACTGCCCGCTCACCAAAACCTCATCCTTGAAATGGCCCCCGATTCGACCGAGCTCACCGTGGGCCGATTATTCGACGCCCAGCGCCGCGGTAGCGAACTATCCACGAAGCTCGGCCTCAAATCCTTCCGCCCCATTGCACAGATCGCTCCCCCCGATCGCGACGCGCAAGCTGTAGGCCCATTCGTTTTCATTGGCGGCCACGTCGCCCGCGGAGGGTCGTTCTCCCTTCCCCAATCCGGATTGACCGTAAAAGAACTGATCAAACTCGCGGGCGGCGAACCGCCGTACGACCAGATTGTGCAAGTTAGCCAAAAGCAAGCGGATGGAACGATCAAGGTCTCTCGACTGTCGACCCATGATCTCTTCCACCCCGCCGCTGGAAAATCCGATCCAGATTTGAGGCTTGAAGCCGGCGATGAAGTGCTCGTCGGTGTGGTGACGGAAGGAGCTGGCAAATAGAATTAACAAAACTCCGCATGCACCCGATACGCCCCATCCGACTGCTTCCGGCAAGATTTCAATCAAATCTCGATAGGCAGACCTCTAACAGCAATCGCATGCTATACTTCTCAGTGAGGTAATGCTGATAATGTTGACCCTTGAGCCCAAAGCCCCACCCTTGGCCATTGATGAAACTGGGACGGTGCGCGTCGGCTCGACACGTGTAACGATTGACACGGTGATCGGCAGCTATTTAAACGGCGCAACCGCCGAGCAGATCGCGCTTCAATTCCCCGCACTTTCACTGGCCCACATTTACACGGTCATTGCGTATTATCTGAATCATCAGACGGAAGTTGACGCATACCTGCATCACCGCGAGCGCCAAGCCAACGACCTTCGCCAGCGGATTGAGGCAAATTCAGATCTAAAAGGAATCCGTCAGCGTCTCATGGCCCGCCGCTCTGCTCAGGGCAACCCGTGATGCTCGCGCTTTTGGCCGACGAAAATCTAAGCCAGGTCATCATCGCGGGGGTTCTCCGTCGTCGCCCCGATGCCGATCTCATCACCGTTCGCGATGCAGGACTTGCCGCGGGAAATGACCTCCAAATCCTTCAATGGGCGGCGGAGCATAACCGGGTGATCCTCACACACGACCTGAACACCATGATCCATTTCGCGTACGAACGCACGCGCGCCGGTCAACGCATGACTGGCGTATTCGCAATTCCACAAAACTCGCCAATTAAACCCGTAATCGAAGACCTGATACTGCTGCTGGAATGCAGCGAATTGAGCGAATGGGAAAACGAGGTCCTCTTCCTACCGATGTAATTGCTGACATCGGATTCGGCTTAACAAAACTCCGCATGCACCCGATACGCCCCATCCGACTGCTTCCGGCACGATAGCACGCGCACTTCCCCCACAATCCGCTGCGCACCCAGCCCCAGGTTCAAAATGTGAAATGTATTGGCCGCAATCGGTTTCTTGACGTTCAGGCCCACCCCATATTTCGATAAATCCACCCCGGTCACTTCGAGCGGCTTACCGCCCGTGGGTGATGCCAAAGATGCTTCAACCACGTGAGCGCGCCGCGGACTCCGACGCCGGTCAGCGGTTACACCTGTCATTTTTGGCGTTACTTCAGTTTGCAATTCAAGCCTCCGATGGAATAATCGGCATAACCCAACCGTTAGTTAATCAACAAGATCGGCGTCTCATCTGTATCTCACATAGACGCAGGAGACATTTCGTACACTTCTGTACTGGGGCTGCCGCGTTGGTGGCTGGAATATCATGTCAATTGCACTGCCCAGGCCCAAGAGCCTGTTTGGTTATGACGTAGTGGGCACCCTCAGCGAGGGAAACGCCCATCCTCTATATGTGGTCTGCCACCCCGATAACGGCCAGCTCCATGTGCTGAAACATGCTGTCCGCAAGTCCGACAAAGATATCGAACTCATCGAGCAACTTCAGGCGGAATTCGAAATCAGTAAATCCTTCCGCAGCCCGTTCCTGCGCAAATGCGTCGACCTGAAAATCACCAAAAAGCTGCTCGGCGGCCCCACTGAGGCCGGGCTCATCATGGAATTGGTGGATGGCGAAGCGATGGAGAACATTACGGGCCTCACGCCCGTCGATATGGTCAACGTGTTCATGCAGATCGCCAAGGCTTTGGCCACTTTGCACCATCAGCGTTTCCTCCACTGCCAGGTGAAGCCCCACCACATTCTGGTTTCAGCCGACGGGCAAGCCAAACTGATCGATTTTTCGCATGCCTGTAAAATTGGCGGACTTCAGTCCAAGACCGCCGGCATGTCTGAATTCATCGCGCCGGAACAAGTGCAATGCAAGTCATTGTCTGAAGTAACCGACATTTACAACTTCGGCGCAACCCTTTACTGGGCGCTCACGCATCATCGCGTGCCTTCGTTCCTTACGGTGAAAGAATCGGAATGGGACTCTCTCATCGAGCAGCCTTATCCGACGCCGCACATGCTTAACCCACAGGTGCCTGAGCCACTTTCCAAGCTCACGATGTGGTGCTGCCAAGTCAGCTTTGGAAGCCGTCCGAAAGATATGAATATGGTGATCGGAGGGCTGGAAACCGTAGCCAAAGCCATACAGGCCGCCACGCCGCCCCCACCCCCAGCACCGACTCCGGCTTCCGTCCGTCAAGGTCAGGCGGCCAGATCCGCGCGCCCACCAAGCCGTGCCAGTCGGGTTGCCCATCCGTTGTCGTTTGGTGACGCGTAAGATCGCTGTTGCCCTGAGCAATTTCACCCCGTCGCGTCGGTGGGCGCAGCGGCTAGGCACGCTTGACTTCAACCATTCCGCCCCTCTAGACTCAAACCCCGATAGGAATTAAAGGAATTAACCGGTACCCCGATGGAATGTTGTGAGCGCGGGAGCGGGTCGCTACACTACCGCCCTCTTTTTCCCGTGCGATTCCTGATTTAGCCCACGGTGCCCGCCACGTGGCGGCGAGTACTCTAACGTTTGAAGGTCGTATCCATGAGTTCTGTGACTTGGAAAGAAAAACTGGACGGCCAGATTCCTTCGGAAATGGCCCGCGAGATCGATCAGTTCGAAGCCCAGATGCACCTTCGCAAACAGGGCAAAATCGAGGAGCGCGTCTTCGCCGAAACCCGCCTGCGACGCGGAACCTACGGCCAGCGCTACGACAACGGCCGCCGGCACGACGGCATCCAGACCCAGGAACTCAACTTTCCCGCCAACCCGCTGACAAAGGGTCCCGAAACCGCCTGGGATGCACCGGGAATGCAGCGCATTAAAATTCCATTCGGCGCGCTCAATCCCACTCAGCTTCGCGAACTGGCGGATCTGGCCGAGGAAATCTCCGACAGCATCTGCCACATTACCACCCGGCAAGATATTCAGCTCCATTACGTTCACATTGAAGACGTCCCGAACATGTTCCGTCGCCTGGCCGCGGTGGGCATCACCACCCGCGAAGCCTGCGGCAACTCGGTTCGAAACGTCACCGCCTGCCCGTTGGCTGGCGTCTGCCATACCGAAGCATTCGACGTCTCTCCCTACGCTAAAGCAGTCACCTACTACTTGCTTGGGCATCCCGACACCCAGGACTTCGGCCGTAAATTCAAAATCGCCTTTTCTGGCTGCCGCGATCAGGCCTGCGCCCTGGTCACCATTCACGACATGGGCGGGATCGCCGTCACACGTGAAGTCGATGGCAAAGTTCAGCGTGGATTCGAGCTCTACGTCGGCGGCGGGCTGGGCGCGGTTCCCTACCCC
>DAIRGS010000034.1:28944-36635 GCA_036794395.1 Tepidisphaeraceae bacterium
GTTCCCTACCCTGCCAAGTTGTTCGATGCGTTTTTGCCGGAAGAAGAATTGCTGCCGATGTCGCGTGCGATTGGCCGCGTCTTCGCCAAGCTGGGCGAAAAGAAAAACCGCCAGAAGGCCCGGCTCAAATTCGTCGTCGCCAAATTGGGTATTGACGAGTTTCGTCGCGTCGTACTGGAAGAACGCCGAACAATGCCCGAAGACCCGAGTTGGCGAAAATATTTCGACCAGATCCCGCGCTATGACGAATCGCCTTCAATGCAGGCCGTTCAACTCAACGGCGCGCGTCGCCCCGAAGGTTTCGACGACTGGGCGAAGACCAACGTGTATCCCCAGCGCCAAGCTGGTTATTCCACTGTGACGGTTACCTGCCCGCTCGGCGATCTGTCTTCCGACCAGACGCGCAAGCTGGCCGATATCGTTCATCGATTCGCCTCGGATCACGCCCGCACAACCGTTGATCAAAACATCGTGCTGCGCTGGGTGCCTCACAACAAAGTCCCGGCGCTCTATCAGGAACTCAAGGACATCGGTCTTGGCGCGGGCGGCGCGGGCACGATCGTCGACGTTGTCTCCTGCCCCGGCACCGACACCTGCAAACTTGGCATCGCGTCATCGCGCGGATTGGCCGGCGAGCTTCGAACGCGATTGGCAACCCAAAGCGCAACACTCGATGAAGCCATCCGCAGCCTGCACATTAAAGTCAGCGGATGCTTCAATTCCTGCGGACAGCATCACGTTGCCGATCTGGGCTTCTATGGAAACAGCCGGAATATCGGCGGATACACAGTCCCCCACTTCCAGGTCATGATCGGCGGGCAATGGACCGAAAATGGCAAGTCGTATGGGCTGGCGATCGGGTCCATCCCTTCCAAACGCATTCCCGAAGTCGTCAATCGGCTGACCGATCGCTACGTAAAAGAACGCCAGCCCGGCGAATTGTTCCAGGGGTTCTGCAAGCGTGTCGGCAAGAAAGAGCTTAAGACGATGCTGGATGATCTGACCAAAGTGCCGCCGCACGCGGTCGATCCCTCTTATTACAGCGATTGGGGCGACCCCCGCGAGTTCACCATCGGCGACATGGGCACCGGCGAATGCGCCGGCGAAGTCATCTCGCTCACGGAAATCGGATTTACCAACGCCGAGAGCGACGCCTTCGAAGCCCAACTCATGCTGGACGACGGCCACTATCAAAAGGCCGACGAGATGGCCTATGGCGCGATGCTCGGAGCAGCCCGCACGCTCGTGCAGCTTCAGCTTCCCGATGCCCCGACCGATCCGAATGAAATCGTCAGTGAGTTCCGCACGCGCTTTGTCGAGACGAAGCTCTTCTGGGATCAATACCATCACGGCCAATTTGCCAACTATCTGTTCAATCGCAGCGAAGGCGCGGACACCCGCTACAACAAGGACACCGCTCACAAGATCGTCGAAGAGACCAATCTCTTCATTGATGCCGCTCATAAGTGCTACGCGAAATACCAGCAGTCCCTGAACATCCTCGGGGCCGGTGTCCCGGCGGCAGCGAAGTGAGATTCGTCCCTGTGACACGGGTTTGTAACCCGTGCGTAACTGAGCAAAGTTTCAAAACGCCGGCGTAGCGAAAGATTCGCTCTCAGCTTGCACCGCCGGCACGGATTGAAAACCCGTGTCACGAGAAAGTCAGATGGAATCCCATAAGCTCGCAGTCAAGTTCTTTGCCCAGACCGGCGCCGATATCCCCGTTAAAGACTTCGTGCCGGTCTTCCACCGTTGGATCCAGGGCAAGCTCGTGGATGGCCATCAACTGATCGACGTGGCCGATTACTCGCACGTGCATCAGGGCCCTGGCACTGTCCTGGTTTCCTACGAAGCCAATATCCATGCGGACTTGGGCGATGGAAAGTTCGGCCTTCTCTACATCCGCAAGCAGCCCGGCGCGGGGTCGACTTTCCGCGAGCGCCTTCGATCCACGTTCGCATACGCCCTCAAGGCCGCATCGATGCTCGAACAAGACCCGGCCCTGGCCGGCAAGCTGACGTTCCGCACCAGCGACCCCGTGTTTCTGATCAATGATCGCCTTAGCGCACCCAACACGCCCGAGACGTTTGCCCAGGTCCGCGGAGAACTCGAGGCATTTCTTGCGGGTCTGTATGGGACGAAAGTTGAACTATCCTATTCGCCCCACCCCGAGCGTCTCTTCCAAGTCAGCATCAAAGCGCCCCATGTCGCTATCAATTCGCTTCTTGAGTACGGGGCAACTGCTTACATGCCCAATTGACCCTGCGCGGTCGGCACCTTTTCGTGGCATCGGCTTCACAAAGGATGCAACCACGTAGGCGGTCCTCGACAAAACAGGGTTACCAAAAAGGCACGAAGAAAACGAAACAGAGGATTAACCACAGAGGCCACAGAGCACACAGAGGGCACGGAGAAAACCAAGAGAAGAAGTTTAACCGCAGATTACGCAGATGAAATGCAGGTCTTTTCTTATCTGCGAGCATCCGCGCAATCTGTGGTTAAGAATTCTTCTGCTGTCCCACTTGAAGGGCGATTGGCGGATTGACATAGATTCGATGCTTAAGTGGAAGAAGTAAAACCGCGGATTTCGCGGATGACGCGAATGGGGCAGAAGAGTCTTGTTTACCCATAAAACCCGCACACGCTGCGAAGCATGTATTTATTCCCGCCCGTCGTCGCGGAGGGTACGCGAGACGCAGTCTGAGCGATTATCTTTCATACCCAGCGCCTCGACCCCTTTGCAGAATCATCGCCGGGGCAGGGCTATCGCATATGGCCCCTCCGAAGCAAAATGTGGGAGTGCGAGGGTTCTTTTTGGGACGAGGATTCATCGAATACAATGCTGTCTGATGCGCCGACGCCTGCTCACCATCGCGTCTGTTGTGTCGCTACTGCTGTGTGCGGCTACGGTGATGCTATGGGTTCGGAGCAGTTGGTGGTTCTCAGGTCGCGCCGAGTGGGAACATTACGTCCACGTGCCGCCGGAGTCGTGCCACAGGCTCTCTGCAAGGTGGGGGAGTGGGGGCATCAGCTTGTATTTCCTCCGCGTTATCGGGCGTGATGCACTGACCAAGACTTATACGAATGAACTTCGTCCGGGGCCACCCCGGGATTTCTATTTCAGTGAGCAGGCAATCGACCCCGAGTACAAGCCGAACGGCGACGGTCAAACAGCGTGGCAGCGTCACAATTTCGATTTCAACGTGGGTGCGTGGCGAACCAGCGATGGGCGATGGGCATCTGCATCCGTCGCGGTACCGTTTTGGCTTGTCGCGTTCTGCGGCGCATTGCTGCCAGCCGCGTGGCTGCTCGGCAAGTTGCGTCAGACGCGACGGGCTGCCCGGAATCATTGCGAGCGCTGCAACTACGACCTCACCGGCAACACCAGCGACGTTTGCCCTGAATGTGGAACGGCTGTCAAAACAACACGTAGAGGGTGACAACTCCGACCGGCATTGCGACAAGGCCAAATATGGATGCCCATATCCATCGGACTTTGCGTCCTCCGCAAATCCGCCTGACGACGGCCACCATCACCGCCGCAATCGGGACTGCGCCGAGAGGTAGCAGCGATCGACGACACCGACCTCAAGCTGCACCCGGCCATCACCTGGGGCTGGGCAGGAGAAAATGCTCCCTTCCGGAAAGTTGGTGTTCTCACATTTCACCGTCACCGGGCCCGAGGCTTTTCCAATCACGGCCTGGAAGGCCGTGCCACTTGATCGGGTTCCCATCCATTCATCCGGCGCGACGGTTGCAGTTGGCGTACGTCCGATAATCGCTGCATTTCGCATTGATGCGATTGGGGTACAAAAAAGATTGTTTCGCGAGGCAGGTTTTGTCTTCGCGCATCGGGTGGGTTGGCTATATTGGGTCTCGGGAGCCGCACGATTATTTTTGTTTGTCGTGCGACAGAAAGGACTATGCCAATTCGTACCCCCCGCGCCGTTCGTCAATCGAATTCCAACATTCATCAGCGCATTCGAAGTGCAATCGAGGCTCTCGAATCCCGGTTACTGCTCAGTGCCGGCGATCCGGATCCGTCGTTCGGCAGCGCCGGGAAAGTCCAACTCCCCGGCACGGCGGGCGAAACGAACTACCGCATCAATGCAGTCGCCGTTCAATCCGACGGCAAAACGCTGTTGGCTGGATCGGCCGGAACGTACGACACGGGGAATCAGGGGCAGTTTTTTCTCGAGCGTCTTAGCGCCGATGGCACTCCCGACGCCGGATTCGGCACGGGCGGAATCGTACTGACCGGGTTTTCAAATCTGGCCGTCGCCAACGCAATTGCCGTTCAGGCGGATGGGAAAATAGTCCTCGGGGGAATGGACGAAACCACCCTGTCGGGTCTTTACGACGGGGACGCGCAGTTCGCGATGGCGCGGTTCAATGCCGACGGCACGCCCGACGCGGGGTTTGGCACGAGCGGGAAAGTGCTGACCCGCATTCCCGGCCGCGAACAGGTCAGTTCCCTCTCCATCGCCCCGGACGGCAAGATTGTCGCCGCCGGCTTGGGCACTTATCAGGATCCGGCGCATCCATCGGATGCGAACTACGCGTCGCCGATATTCGCCGTCGCGCGCTACACGACGTCCGGAGTTCTCGACACGAGTTTCAACGGCACTGGGTACGTATATCGTCAGACCGATGAATACGGCCCGAACGAAGCTGGAATTCCAACCATCGCCGTTGGCACTCAGCCGGACGGAAAAGTCGTGGTTGGCGGATCGTTCAAGGAGGTTCCGGCTGTCTGGCGTTTCAACGTTGACGGATCCAGCGATACGTCGTTCGGCGTGGGCGGAATGGCCTGGAAGCCGCTCCAATACATCGACCTGGATAACGACTACAACTCGGCGCGCATATCGCGGTTGGTCATTCAACCCGACGGAAAAGTATTGGTCGCGGGAGCGTATGACTCCGGCGGCGTCAACAAAGGCTGGATGCTGGCGCGGTTCAACTCCAACGGCACGGTTGACAGCGGTTTCGGATCGACGTCTCAGGTCGACGGTTCGGGTATTGTCCTGGTCAAACCTCAGGGAACGTTGAATGACCGGATGCCGGTTGCGGGCCTAGGGCTTCAGACCGACGGCAAGATCATCGTTGGCGGGATTCACGATACAACCGGCGCATTCCATGTTGCCCGCTACCAACCGGATGGGACCCCGGACCCCACTTACAACACATCGGACATTGGATTCGACGCCGGCTTGCCCAGTGCCGGGACGATGTTCGTGATGCCCGACGACCGCACCGTGCTTGCCGGCGTCATCCCTTTCAACCCGTTCCCGATCGGTGTCGTTCGCCTGCAGGGCGATGCGCCTCCGGCCACAACGCCCGCCACGCCGACTTCGACAACCGTCAACGTTTCCCCAGGCGGACTTGACCCGCTGTTCGGCTCTGCCGGACGTATAGTCGTCAATGATCAGGGGGGCGTTGAACTTCCCAGCACCATCCAGCAGCGCTTTAACGCTGTCGCGGTGCAGACGGACGGGAAAGTTCTTGTCGCTGGTTCTGCCGGCACGCGCGATAATGCGGGCAAAGGATCGTTCCTCCTCGAACGGTTCAACGCCGACGGCACGCCCGATGCCGCATTCGGAACCGGCGGCGCAATCGCCACCGCCTTCGGGCCGATCTCCTACGCAACCACGATTCTTATCCAGGCCGATGGCCGGATCGTCCTCGGCGGCGCATCAGAAGATTCTGTTGCGTCTCCCACAAACGTGATGTTCGCATTGGCGCGGTACACGGCGACCGGCGCGCTCGATTCCACCTTTGGCACCGGCGGCAAAGTCACCACCGATTTCACCGGCAACGAGCAGATCGATTCACTTGCGTTAACTTCGGATGGCAAAGTTGTCGCCGTCGGCTCCTCCTTCTCGTTCCCCAACATCGGCTTCGATCTGGCGCGTTACAACACCGACGGCACCCCCGATACCTCCCTCAACGGCGCCGGCACACTCGCGCACGATTTGGGAACACCTCCGGCAAACGCCTACCCGTCGTCGGTCGCGATTCAGCCGGGTGGAAAGATCCTCGTTGGCGCTTTGAGCGGCGCAAGTGGCGCGGTCTTCCGCTACAACGCCGACGGTACTCTCGACGATTCCTTCGCAAACCACGGCGTCGCGACGCTCTCAGCCGGTGCTGACGCCGCTAAACTCGCGCTTCAATCCGATGGCAAAATCCTGGTCGGGCTTGTTGACCCTCCGGGCGGCGTCAGCGTTCCGGTCACCAACAGCACCGCCTTTGCAATCGCTCGCCTCAGCGCCGATGGAACCCCGGATGCCGGCTTCGGCTCGGCGGGCATTGCCTCTGTCAATGCTGACCGCACGAGCCGGCATGACCCCAATTACACGCCCCCGGCTTACGAACCCCTTGGCAATCTGCTCGTGCAATCCGACGGCAAGATCATCCTCGCGGCCAATCAGCAGTATGTGGACGGGTTTACCACTACTGCCCTCGGTAGTAAGACCCTTGTTCGGCGCTTTCTCGCTGATGGAACGCCGGATTCGGGTTTCCAAAATAACACTGATCCTGCGTTTGATCCCCTTCCCTATGCGCACGGCATCACGCTTACCGGCGCAACCCTCGCGCCCGACGGAAAACTCGTCACTGCCGCTGATGTCTGGTCAAATAATTCCAGTAACTCTCCCCACTGGTCGGGCGTCGCTCGGTATATCACGGCTTCCGCAACAGTCACGATTCCCCCACCGCAAACCCCCGGTAACGGCACGGGAACAGGTGCGGGTACGGGAACCGGCACCGGAACTGGCCAGACGCCCCCCGGCACTACGCCGGGCGGAACCCCCCTTCCCGCCGGCCAGCTCACCGCCAGCCTCCTTGGATCGCTCCCGGCCACCATCACCGGCACTTCCAAAGGAACAATCTCCGTACGCATCACCAACTCCGCCAAGACGCGTTTCAATGGGCCTGCATCGATTTCACTTTACGCTTCCGCCGACGGGGCGCTGTCCGGCGATGACTCCCTGATCACCACCCTCAACATTCCCGCCCTCAACCTCGCCGGTGGAAAATCCAAAACCGTCAAGCTCAAATTCACGTACCCAGCCTCAATTGCGACTGGCACCTACGCACTGCTGGCAGCCGTCACGCATACCAACGACAATACTGCCCCTGCGATAGCCGCCAGCGCGAAGACCATGTCAATCAAGACCGCCACCGTCGACATCGCCGCCGCCTTCGCGTCCGGCAACTCCTTCACAGCCAAACTCAGCTCGAAATCCAAAACGACCCTGATCCTCACCAACACTGGTAATGTAGCCGCTACCGGCGCCGTGCAAATCAACCTCTTCGCATCCGCCGATCAATCCCTCGATGCATCGGATACCGTGCTCTCCCGCCCCATCACCAAGAAGGTGAACATCAAGCCCAATAAATCAATCCGGATCAATCTGCATTTCACCGTCCCATCAACCACGTTCAACTTCCTCCTCGCACAGATCATCCCGACGACCCTTCCCGCGGATGCGTCGTCAGCAAATGATGTTGCTTCAGCGTCGTTTACCGCCAAGCGTTAAGTAATCGTGCGCAATTCCGCGCCATTGCATTCAAGTGGGACGGCTATCCGAGCCGTGGACTGGGAAGTCATGCGTCCGGCGACGCGAGAGATGTGGGAAGGTAGAGTCGAGACGTGGCGCGGTGGCGTAGGAGCGGCCTATCCGTTTCCGGCC
>DAIRGS010000035.1:0-17257 GCA_036794395.1 Tepidisphaeraceae bacterium
CCCCGCGGACGACCCCACCGACCCCGCCCCCGCCAACGCCTTCGCCCACCTGGACGCGTTCATCTATCTCGAACGCTCGATTGCCTCCAAGGGCATTTACCCCGCCGTGGACCCGCTGGCTTCGGCGAGCCGTGCGCTCTCGGCCGACATCGTCGGCGAAGACCACGCCCGCATCGCCCGCAAGGTGCAGACGATGCTTCAGCGCTACCGCGACCTCCAGGACATCATCGCGATTCTGGGTGTGGATGAGTTGAGCGAAGAGGACAAGCTGACGGTGAGCCGGGCGCGTAAGATTGAGCGGTTCTTCAGCCAGCCGTTCTATGTGGCCCAGCAATTCACCGGCAAGGAAGGCAAGTACGTCAAGCTCGCCGACACGCTCAAGAGCTTCGACGAAATCTGTAACGGCGGTGCCGACGACCTCCCCGAACAGGCGTTCCTTTATGTAGGCGACCTGAACGAAGTCCGGGAAAAGGCCAAGGCGATGGCGTCTGCGTAGCGCGCCAGTGGCGGAGGAAACGTGCCGTGACCGTACGTTTTCATCCACATGCGCTTCAGCGGATCAGGGAGCGCAGTACAACTCGGGCCGAGGTCATCACCACGGTGCGCACCGGCCGGAAGAAGGCCGCGAAGTTAGGCCGCTGGAAGTTCGCGCGCCGTTTCCCGTTCGGTAGACTCTGGCAAGGGCGAACCTCCTGCTTTTGAGGAGATCGGCGCGATCGCAACGATCGATCCAGCTGGCGATTGGCTGGTGATTACAGTCATCGTGAAATTCTTCTAAAGGTGGCCACACATGAAACTCACTTACGATCCGCAATACAACGTTGCGTATATCCACCTAAAGAATAAACGAGGTCGAGTTCGCACGGTTGTTGTCAGCGATGAGTTGAATGTGGATGTTGCGGCGGACGGCAGTATCTACGGCATCGAATTTTTGAACGCCAATGAGCAGCTAAACGCGGATCATCTTCAGGCCCTGGTGGTCGAAAACAAACTGTCCGGGAAGTCCTCAAGAATCGCGCTTGCCGTTTGAACCTGGCGGATAATCGTTGGGCGCCGAATCCGAAGCGCCGTTTGGTTTCTTCTTCTTCCGAAGCAACCGCATTTCAAATAAGCTCAACCGATGGCATGGGAACCCGTAGAGCAATTGCTCCGCCAGGCGGTTCAATTTCACCAGGCCGGCCAGCTTGATGCTGCGGAGGGGCTGTATCGTCAGATCATCAAGCAAACCCCTTTCGATGGGAAAGTACTTCACCTCTTTGGAATGTTGCTTTTCCAGAAAGGTCAGCGAAAGGAGGGCCTGGATTTATTAAGACGAGCAATTGAAATCGATCCTACAATTGCCCTGTATCATGTGAATTTCGGTAGTGCCCTCGCGCAGGAGGGTCATATCCAGGAAGCGCTGGTTGAAACCCGCAAGGCCCTGGCGCTGACGCCGGGCGACGCTCAAACCCACTTCAATCTCGGGCGCCTTTTGGAAGCCTGCGAACAGTTGAACGAGGCGGCGGAGCATTATCGACAGGCGATTGCCATTCGTGGGGATTTCGCTGCGGCACATAACAATCTTGGGAACGTACTTTTTGCTCTTGGACGCGCGCAAGAGGCCGAAACATCGTATCGCGCATCGCTTCAATCGCGACCGCTGGATCCCAAGTCGCACAAAAACCTTGCCCGAACACTTCACGATCTGGGCCGTCTTGCGGAGGCGGCGGAACAGTATCAAACGGCGATGGGGCTCGATCCATCAGACGCGGAGATCCAAAACAATCTCGGGACAGTCCTGGCAAGCAGTCGTCGCTATGATGATGCGATCGGCGCTTATCAGCGGGCGCTGTCGATCCGCCCCGATGATACGATGGCCATGACCAACCTCGGCAACTCGCTGAAGGAGATCGGGCGGCCCGCCGAGGGGATCGCCTTATTTCGACGGGCGTTAGAGCTGGGCGCCGATGTACGGACCGGAAATTGCCTGAACCTGGCAATTCATCTGCATCCGGATTACGACCCGAAAAGTATTTACGATGTGCACCGAAGTTGGGAAGAACGGTTTGCACGACCGCTCGCGCCGTTAAGCGATTTTTTCCCTAACGACCCAAACCCATCCCGCCGGCTTCGGATTGGATACGTATCGCCGCAGTTCGGCGACCAGATCGTCGGGCACTGCATTATTCAGCTTCTGTCCAACCACGATCACGGGGCCTTCGAAATCGTCTGCTACTCCGACACGCGCAAGCTCGACTGGATGACCGATCGGATTCGGCCTGCCGCTGATGTCTGGCGCAACGTTGTTGGCCTTTCCGATGATCAGCTTACATCGCTGATCCGCCAGGATCAGATCGACATCCTCGTTGATCTGAATATGCATATGGAGCGCAACCGCCTGCTGGTATTCGCCCGAAAGCCCGCTCCGATTCAGATCACGTGGATTGGCTACCCGAGTACGACCGGCTTACGCACAATCGACTATCGTCTCAGCGATCCGTATCTCGACCCACCCGCCGAGGATGGCGGGCCAGGGGACGATGAACAGTTCTACTCCGAACGCACGATTCGGCTCCCCGATTCGTACTGGTGCTATCAGCCGCTGGAAAATCTTCCGGCGGCAAATGAGTTGCCTGCGCTACGCAATGGGTACTTCACTTTCGGCTGCCTCAATAGTTTCATCAAGGTAAGCGATGCCACGGTGCGGCTATGGGCCGCGGTCTTGCGCAGCGTTGAGAATTCGAAATTGCTGATACTCGCCCCGGCCGGTTCGGCGCGCGATCGATTGCTTGCGCTATTCAAGGCGGAACAAATCGATTCGTCTCGTATCGGATTTCTCGACCGATGTGGGCGCCGACAGTACATGGAGCTTTATCATCAGGTCGACCTGGGGCTGGATACGGCTCCCTACACTGGTCACACGACGACCCTTGACTCACTTTGGATGGGGGTTCCAGTTATGAGTTTGACAGGCGGGACAGCCGTCTCTCGTGGGGGCCTCAGTATTCTGTCGAATGTTGGGCTGGCCGAGTATTGCACACACCGCGACGGGGATTTTGTGGCGAAGGCAACGGCGGTTGCGGCCGATCTGAACCCACTGGCTGAACTTCGCAAAACGCTTCGTGAACGGATGCGATCGTCGCCGCTTATGGACGGCCGCACGTTTGCTGGAAACGTGGAGAGCGCTTATCGCCAGACATGGCAAAGGTGGTGCGAGACCCAGTCTCTCGCGCCGGCGGCCGCGGGTCTTTCTCGTTCGTTCGTTTCTGCCAAATCGCGGCCGGATCGCTATCACATCGTCACGCTCGAACCCGTGAATCACCCGGAGTCAGCCGCTTTTGATGACCTTTCTCGCTTGTTGCAATTGTCCCTCGAATCGCTTGGGATTCCGGTTACAAGCGAACGAAACGTATTTCGATCGGATGCAGTGAACATCCTCCTTGGATACCATCTTTTGAAAGATCCGGTCAATGCTTTTTGGATTCCATTCCAACTTGAGCAGCTCAACGTGGAAGGCCGCCGCACTTCCGCATGGCTGGAGATCCTGTCCCGCGCTCCGGAGATCTGGGACTACGATCCGGGGAACATCGCCTATCTCGAATCGCGCGGCATCCGCACCGCCAAACACGTTCCGCTGGGCTTTCATCCGAAGTTGGGAACGATCCCGCAGCGCCCGGCGGACATTGATGTGCTTCATTACGGCATTATGAGCGAGCGGCGGGAGCGGATTCTCAACGATCTTTCGCGTCGCTGCCGGTTGCACGTTGCAACCAAACTCTTCGGAGCTCAAAGAGACGAGTTGATCGCCCGATCGAAGATCGTCTTGAACATCCACCGTTTCGAGGCGCCGATTTTCGAACAGGTGCGGGTCTCTTACCTGCTCAATAACGGCCGGTGCGTCGTAACTGAGGATTCTCCGTATAACCCATATCGGGGAATGGCCATCACGAGCAACTTCGATCACGTTGTGGATCGGTGCTTGAGCCTTCTTCTCAACGACGCCGAGCGCCAGTCACTTGCGGAGTATGGCGCTCGGCAATTTGCATCGATGCCTATGACGGCCATGCTGAGCAGCCTGCTGAAAGAATCGCGGTAGGTTTACAGTAATGCCTTTATGCGTGGTTCCGATGCCATTGCCAACGGTGAGCGATGGACAGTGTCGCCTCCGACTTGCGGGAAATGGCGCCGTGTCGATCACTTTCCAAACAATTCAACCACTTCGACCGGGCGGCGAGGAGGTGGTAGAAGTGGAACATAGGTCATCAACCGCCGAGAACAACGCCTTAAGCAGGTGCCGTCCGGCTTCCTCGTATAAAAGATCAAACTGAAAGTTATATTCGGCCGGCACCTTCACAGAACCGTCAGGTCCAACCCACGGGTACTCGCAGTTCGCGGGAACCGCGCCTCCAGCTTTCACGGCAGGGGCGAGCAATTCGATCTTGCGGGCCAGCTTGCGGATCGCGGCAATCATCCACGAGCGATCCTTCTGCACGTGGCCCGATTGTAGCGCGAACTGTTGACGTGCAATCACGGGAAGCGGCCCAGCGACGTAGGCATGACTCGACTGCAGCGTCTCAGGGTCAGTGCCTTGGCCACAGAGATAAGCCTTACAGATCTTCTCACAAGCCATTTGGAGAAAATGGAGTTGTTGACAATTCGGAATCCCCGGATGCCGTAGCAGCTCGTCTCGCGTTTGCAGATCCACTTTGGCTTGCTTGGCGTATGCGATGCGCCAGTCCGCGAACTGTTCCATTCATTGCCCTCCGGTCGCGGCGACCACGGGGCGGGGCATTTCGGACCCAATGCGCCATTTGTTCGGCAGTTTTATTGAGCCACGTTGAATCTGATCAAATTCTTCGGGCGTCACTTCAACGATTACCGAGGGGCAATAGATGCCGCTCGCCGGATGCGGTCCGAAAAATACTGGGCGGATTCCGTCCGCCGTCGTGTCTTGATTCACCTCAAGCAGCTTCACTGGTTCGTTTGGGGCAGACTCCAATTGAGCGTCCGCCAGTAGCCGAAAAATCTGAGCAATGCCGGGTTCCACCGAGAAATGCGCCTGGGCCAGCCGCAGCGCCACCGCCTCTTTCGAACGGTCCATTTCAAACTCCTTCATCGCGCCGTTTGATCGTACGCGCCCAGCAGACGAGGAACAAGCGAGCCATCGAACATGTCAGCTATCAGCGGCCGCGCACAATGCTCCAACGCTACGCCGACCTTCAGGGCATTATGCGATTCCGGGTGTCGATGCCCGCGAGGCTCGCTTAACCGAATCGCACACCGAAGCCCGTTCAGGGTATAATTCGTTCCATGATGCCCGTCGACATCAATCACCGGCTGTACGACAAGCCCTTCAAGCCGTTCCGGATTCACTTGAGCGATGGCTCATACATCGCCGTCACCAACGCGGGAGTGGTGCTGGTGGGCGAATCCTCGGCAATCCTTCCCACCGAATTGGGCCACGACACCGAAGGATTTCCCGTCGTTAAGCGATGGCGAACCGTGGCGCTTGCGCACATGGTGCAGTTCAGCGATTTGGACGAACCGGTCGGCGGCAAAGGTCCGAAAAGAAAAGGCTGATAATGCAAGCCCGGCGAGCGAATTGTGATCGAGCCCAAATCGTGAGGTATCCATGCTGACTTACAAGGCCATGTACAAGAACGTTCAAGGCGGCGTCCATGCCGAGGTTCTGGATTTTCCAGGCGCGATTACATTTGGTCGCGACCTGGACGACACCCGACAGCGGCTGGCGTCGGCGCTGGTGGACATGGCCGAGACAAATCTCTTAGCTGGCGAGGCGATGCTTTTGCCTGATCCGACGGTTACAAATGAGCAAGCCGATCTGTTAGAACCGATAACAGTGATCGTGGAATCTCGACGCTTGGAGGTTTAAACTCATGATCGCAGTGAAGGAAGCAATCCAGCGGGCGGCGGCATTCGCGGAGGATATTTACGGCGGAAGACCCGCGGGTTTTCGTGTTGAGGAGGTGGACTCGGCCGATGATCTATGGCTCATCACGTTGAGCTTCGAAGTCGAAAAACGCGCAACAATCCTGTCCCACGCTGCGTCGTTAACTACTTTGGAGCGCCAATTCAAGATATTTCAGGTCGACAAATCTGACGGTAGTGTGCGATCGATGAAGATTCGGCAGGTGGGTTAGCCGCGTGGTCGATCTCATCGCAAAGCACCGATCGCGCGGGATTCTCATCGATACGAACATCCTTTTGCTTTACATGGTCGGCCTGGTTGAACCGGCCATCGTCGCAAATCGTCGGTTCAAGCGCACAGAGACGTTTTCCCTTGAGGATTTTGAGATGCTTGAGGGAATACTGGAGGGTTTTCGCGTTGTGGTGACCACGCCGAGCATTTTGACAGAAACCAGCAATCTGCTCGGACAACTCGCGGAGCCCGCGCGTTCAAAGGTTTTCGAGGCGTTGGGACGCAGTATTGCCGTAATGAAGGAACGCTACGTTGCGGCCGACCGACTCCAACGCGAATCGATCTTCATAAGGTTCGGATTGACCGATTCGAGTATTCTTTTGGCCGCTAGAAATGGATTTCTGATTCTGACGGATGATTTTCCGCTTTCCAATTTCTTGGCGAGTGAGGGTCTAGACGTGATCAACTTCAATCATTTACGGCTGGTTTGAGGGGATTTTCACTGCCCTGCCAGTGGTTTTTTGGTCCCCACGATAATGCAGTCGCCTCGATCCTCATGGCCAGATCCGAGCCCGAAGAAACTATTCCTTCTCAACCGCCGTCGGAAGAAACATCCGCACCCGGTGTTGGGTTTTACGCCGATGCCGCGGCGGCGCTTTCGGCGGCGATCGATTCGGCATCGGCGCTGGATCACGGGCGATTTTTGCCGGGGACGATTCTGGCCGAGCGGTATCGGATTGTGGCGCTGGCCGGTCGCGGGGGGATGGGGGAGGTGTATCGGGCGGATGATTTGAAGCTTCAGCAGTCGGTGGCGCTCAAGTTTCTTCCCGAGTCGCTGGCGCTGCGGCCTTCGGCGTTGGCGCGGTTCCATAACGAGGTGCGGATTTCGCGGCAGATCACGCACACCAATGTTTGCCGGGTGTACGACATTGGTGAGTGCGATGGGATGCACTTCCTGTCGATGGAGTTTGTGCGGGGGGAAGATCTGGCGACGCTGTTGCGGCGGATTGGGAAGCTGCCGCACGAGAAGGCGGTGGAGATGGCCCGCCAACTTGCCTCGGGGCTCGCGGCGGCGCATGAGGCGGGGGTGATTCATCAGGACCTTAAGCCGGGCAACGTGCTGATCGATTCGCACGGGCGGGTGCGCATCACCGATTTTGGCGTGGCGGAAGTGGCTTCGCGCGCCCGCGATTCAATGGTGATTGTGGGAACGCCGGCTTATATGTCTCCCGAGCAGCTTGTGGGCCGGGGCACTTCGGTGCAGAGCGATATTTATTCCCTTGGGCTGGTGCTGTACGAGATCTTTACCGGCAAACCGCTGCACGAGAAATCGGGCACCGCCGATCGAACGCGTGTACACGACCAGACCGGCACCCAGATCGCGGCGCCGGCGATGGAGAATCTCGAGCCGGCCATCGAGCGGGTGATCGCACGGTGCATCGAGGAAGATCCCCTGCGAAGGCCGATCTCGGCGCTAGCGGTGCTGGCGGCACTTCCGGGAGGCGATCCGCTGGCGGCGGCGGTGGCGTCGGGAAATACCCCGTCTCCCGAGATGGTCGCCGCCGCGGGCGGAGTTGGAGCGATTTCGCCACGCGTCGGCGGGCTGCTACTGGGCACGACGCTGATCGGCATGGTCCTGCTGGCCATCCTGAATGGTTTTGAATCGGATGTCACTCGGCGGATTCCTGTAAGCATCCATCCCGCGATCCTGGCCGACCGGTCGTCGGAATTTTTGCGCGAGTGGTATCCCAAGCGAGAATACGGCGCTTACGGCCTCGATTGGGATCACGAGTATGCCAACTGGATCGCCCGCACCAAAAGCAAACCCGCCCCGACCGGTGGCGGCTACTTCTGGTATCGCGAGAGCCCGGTGCAGATGTTGCCTGCGTTTCCCATTTGGGAACCGTCGCTTTCCGACCCGGCTTCGGTGACGCCCGGCATGATCAGCGTCGTGCTGGATGCACGCTCGCAGCTGTTGCGATTCTCCGCGATCGGTTCCCCACTCCTCACCTCGTCGGGTGAAGGCCCGACGGTGAAGTGGGCGGCATTCATCGCGAAGGCCGGGTTGAGAGAACCGGATCTTCAGCCCACCGCGCCGATTCAAAATCCAATGACTTCATTCGATCGGCGCTATGCATGGACCGGCGCGAGTCCTGACGATCCGTCGATGTCATTGCGGATCGAAGCGGCTTCATTGGAAGGAAAACCGGTTTATTTTGCGGTGCTTCGGCCCTGGGAATTGCCCACCGCCGGGACAACCGCGCCGATATGGACACTGGTCCGCCACATGGTCGAGGCGGCAGGTTTTCTTATTCGCTGGCTGGCCCTTGCGATTGCGACGGTGCTGGTGATCCGAAATCTGCGGCGCGGCCGGGCGGATCGGCGCGGGGCGCTGCGCATCGCAACTTATGTCGCGGCAGTCGAATTCGTCGCCACTATGCTCCGCGCCCGTCATGGTGGGCTGGTGGTGAGCGAAGTCTATCGGCTCAACGCGATGATTGGATACTGCCTTCAGGCGGCGCTATCGAGTTGGGTGCTTTATATGGCACTGGAGCCTTACGTGCGGCGCGAGTGGCCGCAGCTTTTGATCTCGCTGAGCCGGTTGCTTGGCGGGCAGGTGCGCGACCCGCTGGTTGGGCGCGATGTTCTGGCCGGGATGTTGTGTGCGGTGGCAATCATGGTGCCGTTCACGGCGTTGATGCTGGCCGGTCAGCATTATGGAATTGCTTACCCGCGCGGGCTGCTGGATAAGCCGATGGCGAATCTCTCACTGCGGGAAACGCTGGGGATTTTGCTGTGGTATCCCTTCGCCGACTCGACGTTCACGGCGCTGCTCGATCTGTTCGTGCTGGTTGGCGCATTGGCGTTGACGCGCAGGCGGCGATTCGCGCTGCCGGTGTTTGCGGTGCTGGAGTTTTTGTTGACCTGGGCGCTGACGGCGACCGGGAGCAGCCTGGCCGCCAGCGCGACGATCGCCGCGATTATCGCGGCGGGGCTGGTGTTTACGCTGGTTCGCTTCGGGCTGCTGGCGATGATGGCGGCGATTTTCTGTGGATCGACGCTGCTGATTTTCCCGCTGACATTCGATCTATCGGTGTGGTACGCGCCGAACGCCTGGCTGGCGACGGCGGTTGTGGTTGCGATTGCGTTGTATGCGTTTCACCTGGCGACGCGGGGGAAGTGGGCCGTGGGGGCGTGAGCGGGGGTGGGGAGATGCGACACCGGCGAAAGGCCGAAAAGTGTCGTGTTGTGTCGCGAACATCCAATTGGTCGGCGTGAATGTATCGCAATATCATCAACTACAGTTACTTAGAGATTTTCAGTTTTCCGTGCGGCGTGCGACATGGATGCGACGGATTAGAAGTGTGTCGCAACGGGTGGCGTTTTTGCTCTAAAAATGAGGGTGTTGTGCGACACGTGTCGCATTTGGTCTTTGGAATGGATTTCGAAAAGTTAGCGAGGGAAATGGCGTCCTTGCCATCCAGAGAATCATGCACCTAACGCGGCAAAACTGTTTACTGTTGCGGCGACGACATCGGACAAGTCGGGAAGTAACTGACTCAATGTCTGAGCCGGCAGATTGCAAGTTGCTGTCGGGTTTTCCGATAAGAACGATGAAGAGTTAAGGAATCGCGAGGCGATGCGGGTGGTGTTGGGCGGACCCGGGGGGGTCCGCCCCTACGGTGATTTGTGATTGCCGTTCCGCGTTCGCCCTCTGAAGGCGAAGGGCGAACGGGGAACTTCAATGTTGGGGGGAGTAGCTTTAGAGTAAGAGCGGGTGAGGTTATTGGGATTCTTTGGGGCTTTTGGGCAGCTATGGGTTGGGGCATTCGCGTCACCCTGGATGCGCGCTTGGAGAGTATTTGCGGGAGGCGAGCAGGGCAATCGTATATGGGGCGATGGTGCATGGATTCCGGGAGTGCGAGGCTCCTGCCGAGCCGACGCTTTGCCGAAAAAGGCGGCTTGGCAGGAGGCTCGCACTCCCATGTTTTGTGTCGGAGGGGCCATAGGCGATCGCCCTGCAATTGCGGATCGTAGCGTCGTCGATTCATGGCAAAAGCACGGTAATTGTCATACTGTATCCGTGAAACCGGACATGAACATCGTCACCGCCATCACCGGCGCCAGCGGCGCACTTTACGCACAGCGCTTTCTCCAGGGACTTGTCGCCGCCCGCGTGGATGTTCATCTGGTTGTCTCGCCATTGGGTCGGCGCCTGCTGCACGATGAATTGGGGATGGAGACGATCGATCTGCCCGTATTGGCCGGCACGCCCGATCACTCCATCACGCTCTACAACTACAACGACGTCGGGGCGAAGCTGGCCAGCGGTTCTTTCCTTCATGATGGGATGGTCATCGTGCCATGCAGTAGCAACACGCTCGCCGAGGTCGCGCATGGCCTGGGCGACAGCCTGATCGCCCGTGCTGCGGCGGTGACGTTGAAGGAACGCCGCCGGCTTGTCCTTGCCCACCGCGAGATGCCGCTCTCGCCGATCGATGTAAACAACTACAAAATCCTTAGTGATGCTGGTGTCGTCCTTGCACCGTGCAATCCGGGCTTGTACCTCAACCCTACGACCGTTGGCGAACTGGTCGACTTCGTAGCCGGGAAGCTACTGGACCTCATCGCTGTTCCGCATACATTCGAGACAAGATGGGACCCCAAAAAGAGCTGAATCCGACTTTCAAAGCGCCAGGTGGAATCGAAACTGAAAGATGAAGTCCCAAGTCTGGAATTTCAGATTTGAAATTTGAGATTCAAAATTTCCAATCTCCACATGGAACTCTAAAATCCGCCACGCCACCCCATGTCACACCCCTCTCCAACAATCTCAGATTACTCCGATCCCCAACCGCAAACCGCGGCTCGACCGAGCTCGCCGAAGTCAAATCGCAAATCGCAAATCCTCCCCGCTCTCTCCGCATTTGCCAGCGACATCAAAATCCATCACACCGTCTTCGCCCTCCCCTTTGCCCTGCTCAGCACATTCCTGGCTTCCGGCGGCATGCCCAGGCCCGGCATCCTGCTGCTGATTCTGATCTGCATGGTCACCGCGCGCACCGCCGCGATGGCCGTCAACCGGCTGCTCGACGCCAGGCTCGATGCCCTGAACCCGAGAACCGCCCGCCGAGCCATTCCCAGCGGCACGCTGTCCGTCCGGTTCTACGTTCTGGCAACATGTTTCTGCTCGGCAACCTTTATCGGCGCCACGGCGGTGTTCCAGGTCCTCTACCGCAATCCCTGGCCGGTCATTTTTTCCGTCCCCGTCCTTGCGTGGCTCAGCGCCTACCCGCTGTTCAAGCGATTCACCCGCCTGTGCCATTACTGGCTCGGCGCATCGCTGGCCCTCGCACCGGTGTGCGCGTGGATTGCCGTGAAGGGAAACCTGGAGCTTCCCCCTGTATGGATGTTCGTCGCCGTTCTCTTCTGGACGGCCGGCTTTGACATCATTTACGCCTGCCAGGATTACGCGGTGGATGTGCGCGATGGCCTCTATTCCGTGCCAGCGCGCATGGGCATCGCGCGGGCGCTGTGGATCGCCCGGCTCAGCCACATCGTTTGCGCCGCCGGCCTGGTGCTGCTCGGCCTCTCCACGCCGCGATTTGGCCCGATCTACTTCACCGGCGTCTCGCTCGCCATCGTCCTGCTCATCATCGAGCACACCCTCGTCTCCGAGAAAAACCTCTCAAAGATTGGCCTCGCTTTTTTTACTATGAATGGAATCCTCAGCCTCGCCATCGGCACGCTGGGGATCATTGATGTGTTTGTGTAGGGGCGGACCCCCGTGTCCGCCCGACCCCGACATGATCACACCGGGCGGACACCGGGGTCCGCCCCTACAAGATCATGCCCGGCCGTTGCCCGAGCCCTTCTTCGCCTTGCCCTTCTTGGCCGTTGGAGCTTCGTTCATCAGCATGGGCGCTTCGGTGTCGCCCAGGCCGGCCTCGTCAACCAGCTTGGACAGCCCGCTGGCCAATTGCTTTCGCGTCGCCGGGGCCAGCTTCTGGATTGCATCAATCAATCGATCTTGGGCGGCTCCCGGGGCTTTACGCAGCAGCGTCTTGGCCGCCGACGTCAACGTCAGTTCCAACCGCCGGGCATCGTCCGGGGCCCGCGCGCGCGAGACAAGGCCCTTATCCACGAGTGTTTGAGCAACCACCGACACCGAACTCTGGTGTGTGTGCGTCCGCTCGGCAAGGTCATTGACCGACAGCATCTTGGCTTCAGACAGCTTCTGAAGCACAAAAAGCTGAGCGCCGCTCAGCCCCACCTCGCGCTCTGCTTCGCGCGACGAAAGGCGCAGGAGGCGTACAATCCTGCGGAACGAATCCAATACGTCTCGAATTTCGTCGCCAGACTTCCCCTTTTCCGAACGTGCCATTTTGCTTGAAGTCCCATTCATTTGCGATCCAGCCTCATTGTCAGAATTCGTGATGATACCTAATTGGCGCAGAATTGCGGCGGCGGATAGTAATCCATTCTCTGCCTCCACCGCAAGCAGGTACATTCCCTGATATTGTAGGAGATGATCATTGGAAAGGAATTCCGTGCCTGTAGCCAGAATTAAGTGTTTCCCCAACTGCCATTTGTCAATCATTCGTCCAGAATTGTATGGACATTTCGCAGAGCACCTCGGCACCTGCATCGATGGCGGTATCTGGGTGGGCGAGGCATCGCCTATCCCTAACTTTGGGGGGATCCGAACCGACGTCCTCGACGCGTTACGGCAGCTTCACCCGCCCGTCCTGCGGTGGCCCGGCGGATGTTATGCCGACGACTACCACTGGGAAGACGGCATCGGCCCCCGCTCCTCCAGACCCCGACGAGTTAACACCTGGTGGGGCCAGAATATTGAATCCAACTCCTTTGGCACACACGAGTTCATTCAGGTGTGTCGCACCCTGGGAGCGGAACCTTACATCGCCGGAAACGTCGGTACCGGAACTCCCCGCGAGCTTCGAGATTGGGTCGAATACTGCAATTTTGCCGGCGATAGCGCACTGGCCCGCCGCAGGTCCCAGAATGGCGCGCCCGCGCCGTTCGGTGTCCGCTATTGGGGCATTGGCAACGAAGCCTGGGGGTGCGGCGGAAACTTCTCCGCCGCCGACTATGCCAACGAATACAAACGCTTTGCCACTTACGTCCGGGATTTCGGCGGCACCCAGCCCTTCCCAATTGCCTGCGGGCCCGATGGAAATAATTCCGATTGGACGCGAGAATTTTTTTTGAAACTTGGCGGGTTTCCCCTCATTCGCGGGTACGCCGCCCACTATTACTGCGGCACTGCCGGCCCGTCGGCGCTCGATTACACGCTCGACCAATGGTACGAGCTGCTCGAGAAAAGCCTCCGAATCGAGGCGCTAATTCATAACCAGCGGACCATCATGGATCAGTTCGACCCGGATCGCCGGATCGGCTTGGTGATCGACGAGTGGGGAACATGGCACCTCCCCACGCCCGGCCGAAATCCCGCTCACCTCTGGCAGCAAAGCTCCCTTCGCGACGCCTTGGTTGCCGCCCTCACGCTCGACACCTTCAACCGCAACGCCGACAAACTCGTCATGGCCAACATCGCTCAGACCGTAAACGTTCTCCAGGCCATGATCCTCACCGATGGCGACCGAATGCTCACCACCCCCACCTACCACGTCTTTGAGCTGTATCGATCCCACCAGGGCGGCGGAAGCATCCGATGCGATTTTGAATCCAACCCCATCTCCTTTGCTGTCGGCGAAGAAAAACGCCAATTACCCGGCTTGGCAGGATCCGCATCAATCAAAGCCGGTCTCCTCACGCTCAGCGTTGTTAACCCCCATGGCTCACTGCCGGTCGAAGCGTCACTCGATCTCACGAACACACAACTCACCCAGGCAACCGCCGCTACACTCACCCACACGGACCTCACAGCCCACAACGCATTCGAATCCCCCAACACGCTTCGTCCTCAACACAATTCCTGGCTCCCTACCGACCGGTATGTTTTCCCCCCCGCTTCGGTCACGGTGATCCAAGGGCGGTTGGGGTAAAAACGACCTCGCGCAAATACAAAATGACGGTGCGCGATTCCGCGCCATTGCATTTAAGTGGCACGGCTTTCTAAGCCGTGGTTGGAGGATCCGCGGGTCCGGCGCCGGGTGAGATGTGGGAAAACCAACTTTCCTTAAGGGAGCATTTTTGCCGGCGAATCAGAAGGTTGTCCAACTGTCGATACTTGGTTTTCCCACATCTAACCCGTCGCCGGTGATCAACTCCCTCGATCATGGGCTGGAAGCCCCATGCCACCAGAAGGCGCAGAATCGCGCACGGTCATTTAGGATCATTGCCAAGGGTGTAGTCGAGCCGCATCCGTCGTCTTAGAATGCCCGCAGTGGACTCACAAACTCAATCGCCCGATCAAATCCCGGCACTCATTGTCCAGGAATTTCACAAATCCTACGAACGCACGGTTGCCGTCCAGGCCTTGAGCTTCGTCGTCATGCCGGGGCAGATCCTTGGGCTGCTAGGCCCCAACGGCGCGGGCAAGACCACTACAATGCGCGCCATGTGCGGGATCATCCCGCCCACGCACGGCCGACTGATGGTCGCCGGGCGCGATGTCGTCGCAGATCCAATTGGGGCTAAGCAACAACTCGCTTACGTTCCCGACGATCCGCATCTGTTCGATTCGCTCACCGTCTGGGAGCATCTCGAATTCACCGCGGCAAGCTATCGCGTCGATGATTTCGCGCCTGCCGCCGAAACACTGCTCGAACAATTTGAATTGGTCGACAAACGCAACACCCCCGCACAGCAACTTTCCCGCGGCATGCGCCAGAAAGTCGCCATCTGCTGCGCGTATCTGCATCGACCCAAAGCCGTCCTGCTCGATGAACCGCTGACCGGCCTGGATCCGCGTGGCATCCGCACCATGAAGCGAAGCGTCCGCGATCTTGCCGCCGCCGGCACCGCTTTCTTGATCAGCTCGCATCTTCTCGCGCTGGTCAACGACCTGTGCACCCACCTGCTGATTCTCCATCGCGGCCAGCGCCTCTTCTTCGGCCCTGTCAACGAAGCGCGCGGCGCGTTTGCCGGCCTCGATCAAGATGCCTCGCTTGAAGAACTGTTCTTCCACGCCACGGAAGCTGCCCCGCCAGCCGCGGTGCTGCCCTGAGACAGGTTCCGCTCATGCCATTCGCGCTTTTCAAGCTAATCCTTCTTCAATTCCGCGGCTTTGTCCGACGCACCCTGCTTAGCGCGCGCTCGCCCCGCCGGGCGGTGTTTCTGGCCATCGGCTTAGGCGTCCTTGTTTTGTGGCTGGCCCCTGCATTAGCCACGCGCGTCGCGATTCACCGTGACTACCAACGCGGCGCCGTCTCGGTCCATCATTTTCGGCAGATCGCCCCTCTGGTGCTTCTGGCAGTCTGCCTGCTGACGATGATCAGTTCCGCCGGCGACAAAGCCATCGCCTTCACACCCGGCGAGGTCGATATCCTCTTCCCCGGGCCGTTCACGCGCCGTCAGTTGCTGGGCTACAAGCTTCTGAAAAGCGCGCTGTCCGCCCTGCTCACCGCCCTGCTCGTCTCGATCGGCCTGATGCCCTACGCGGAATCGTGGATTGCCTGCTATGCCGGCGCATACTTCACGCTCGTGTTCATCCAGATGCTAAGCACCGCCGGGGTCCTGCTCGGCCAGGCGCTTGGCCAGCGAAAATTCACCCTCACCCGCGCGGCTCTCCTGGTGGCCGCACTGATACCCGCCCTACTCCTGGCCCGGCAGTGGATGAGCGGAATGGACAGCCTTGAAGGCATCGAAGCTTTCAAGGACACGCCGGTCGGCTCTGTCATTCTCCGTCCATTCGAGCCCTTCGCCAACGCAATGACCGCCGGCTCGCTCGATGAATTTCTGCCCAATGCCACCGAGGCCCTGGGGATCAATGCCGCGTTGCTGTTCATCGTCGTGATGCTCGATGCGAACTACCTCGAAGCCGCCCTCTCCGCCAGCCAGCGCCGCTACGCACAAATTCAGCGCCTTCGCAGCGGCGCAATGCTCAACGCACCGATCAAAGGCGAAATCGCATGGCGCCTGCCGCGCCCCCGCTGGCTCGGCGGCGCGGGCCCAATCATCTGGCGACAGGCCACCAACGCCGCTCGCGGCGCTAAGGGTTTGATGATCCTTCTCCTCGTGATCGCGATCACGATCGGCCCCGTCTTCGCCACCGCGCTCAGGCAAAACGATATCGCCCAACCTCTGCTGGCGGTCATCGCGTGGCTGACCGTCCTGCTGTCGGGACTTCTCAAGTTCGATTTTCGCGGCGACCTGGATCACATCGACGAGCTCAAAGCCCTTCCCCTCCATCCCGTCGCCATCGCAGTGGGCCAGTTGGTCGTTCCCACGCTTGTCCTGACGATGGCTCACGTACTGCTTCTGCTGGGAGTTGCCCTGAGCGCCTCGGCAAAACGCGAACTGATCCTTACCGCCGCGGCTCTGGCGTTTCCGTTCAATGCGCTGCTGATGTCGACGGAGAATCTGATCTTCCTGCTATTCCCCTCCCGGCCCGCCGCCGCCTCGCCCGGCGATTTTCAAGTACTCGGTCGCCAGGCCGCACAGCTCGTTCTGAAATCCGTCTCCGTCATGATGGGCGGAGTTATTGCATTGATCGTCGCGGTGCCTGTGTTCATCCTCACGGGCGGATCTTACATCGTGCTCGCGGTGGTCGCCGGTGCGATGCTGATCGGGGAAACGTGCGCGCTGATCCCCGCCATCGCATGGGCATACAGCCGGTTCGATCCAAGCGTCGACACCCCCGCCTGAGCACTTCTTGCGCGCGCGATATTTTCACAGCCGCTGCTTATTCCCTCCCCATTGCAATTTGGGAGCCTCGTTTCCCTCCACCGGTACGCCGGGGGAGGGTAGGGAGGGGGCGTGGGTTGGACCGGCGGATCATCCGATTTTCCGATTACAACGTTCTGAAGTATCCCGATGCTGTCCATGCGAATTTGTTAGGCACCGAAAGAACCCCCTCCCTACCCTCCCCCGGGCGTACCGGTGGAGGGAAAATAGGATCGCTTCCAGTTTCCATGCAGCCACTTCTTGTTCTTCCCAACTTTTCACCTTCCGGCGCTGCGCGCCTCCCGC
>DAIRGS010000035.1:17267-36420 GCA_036794395.1 Tepidisphaeraceae bacterium
CCCGCCTATAGTCATTGCAACTAAACAAGGAGCTTCACCCATGGCCACGGAGGCCCCCGACCGAAAGAAGATGATCGAATTTCTCAACGACGACCTCTCCCGCGAGTATCAGGCCGTCATTGCTTATGTCGTGTACAGCCAGGTTCTTAAAGGCGCGCAGTACATGAGCATCGCCAAAGAACTGAAAAAACACGCCTCCGAAGAACTCGATCACGCAATCAAGATCGCCAACCAAATCGACTATTTGGGCGGCATGCCCAACGCGACGGCAAAGCCCGTCAAACTGAGCGAAGACGCCAAGGAAATGCTCCGCGCCGATCTGGAAAATGAGCGCGTCACCATCGCCAACTACCGAACTCGAGTGCGCCAGGCCGACGCCATGGGCGAATTTGCTTTAAGTGAAGTGCTCCGAGAGATTCTCGTGCAGGAACAGGAACACCTGATGGACCTCGCAACCGCCCTGGGCATCGACGCGCCCGATCCCGGCGAAGCAAAATAACGCGCGCTCGGCGTCGCAATAATAAATAGCCTCCCAACTTAACGCACCCCAACGACCTCTACCTTTTGCGAAACCGAAATAGGTGTGATTTCGGTAAGAATGGGCCGCTTTTCGATTGCATTGCGCCGCACAAGTCAATAGATTGCCGGGCGTCTTCTTGGAGGAAGAGAAAAAATGCGGCTCAAGCTCTGCGCCCATGTTGTATTCGTCATTGCGGTGCTGGCGAGTGTCCAATCACGCTTCGTTTCGGCGGCGGTTATTCCCGGTATCACTTCACTGCAAGACCTCATCAACCGCGGCCCCCTGGTTGGCAACGGCGTACAGGTCGGCAACGACGTTTTTTATAACTTCACCTACAGCGGCTCCCCAACCCCCAACACAGTCGGCGCTCCAAACCCAACCGCAATCTTCGTGACGTCAACCGATTCGGGCCCCGGGTTGCGTTTCGCATTCCCGTGGACTTCGACACTCGGCAACAATCAGAACTCGCTCATCACTTATTCCGTTCATGTGGTCGATATCGGTCCCATTGCCCCGCAATTCATCAACAATGCGATCCTGGATTTCCAGTCGTCCGTCGCCGCGACAAGCCTGGCCGACAACGCCAATACAACCCTGACCCTCGGCGACAATAATGGCCACGTCCCGTTCTCAGAACAAACCGTGCTGAACACCGGAACCAGCCCCTCCACGCCCATCTCCAATTCGCAAGCTGTCAGCCCCGCGCTACGTGATTTCGGCGTCAGCGACGGAATCACCGTCCACACCGCCCCCGATTCCACCGGTTCCGCCACGATCACCTTTGTCGACAATATCTTCGGGCAAAGCGCCGTTCCTGAACCGGGGTTGCTGTCCCTTTTCGGTATTGCCGCCCTGGGCCTTCTGGCCCGCCGACGCTCCACGCGGATTGTCTGATCGATTGCGCGATCGTTGGTACCGCAATCAAACGTGAGCGCCGTATCGGCGGGCCGCGCTTGCCGAAAACGGGATTTTGGCTTAACAATACCGTCGCAACGCACATCAATACTGAAAACGCCTGTTCACGGGCCGCTTGGCCCGGACAATTCAGATTCGTTGCGGATCCGGAGGGAACCTTGCGTTCGCGCACCAAACCGCTCGTCGCTGCGCTGGCCGCGATGTATCGGATTGAATCGCTGGAGCCTCGCACGCTGCTGTCGACCGCCACGCTCATCGCCGATACGAATACCGGCACCCTCAACTCGAACGCGCGCCCGGTGGCCGTGGTCGGCGCAACCGCTTACTTCATCGCCAACGACGGCATCAACGGAACCGCCCTCTGGAAAGCCACGGGTTCTCCCCCCACTGCCAGCCTTGTGTTGCCGGTTGGCGCTACCGGTCAAAATCAAACTTACATCGACGGACCTATCACCGGCGTCGCGTTTAACAACCAATGCTTCTTCAACGTGACGACGTATGTAACCGGCAGCGCCTTGTGGAAAAGCGATGGCACGCCCGCCGGCACCGTCCTGGTCCAGACGATCAACCATGATTCGCCGGGTGATTTCTTCAACTCGAGCCCGGCCCCTCAAAACTATATCGTCGCCGCTAATAAACTCTTCTTCACCGCTCCCACCGATTCCACCGGCACCGCTTCCGCGCTCTGGGTATCGGATGGCACCGGAGGCGGCACCAAAACCATCGGCCAAATCGTTCCCGCGCTTTCCGGCACCATGACGACCGGCGCGGCGGTGCTGGCAAACAAAATCTATTTCCTGGTCAATGACAACTCCAGCCCAAAACAGCAGTCCCTGTACGTCACCGACGGCACCGCAACGGGAACCAGCCTTGTCAGCTCCCTGAGCAGCTCTTCCACGTGGAATACCCTCACGGTCTGCAACGGCAAGCTCTATTTTCTCGGTATCGATTCCACCAATCATTACACGCTCTGGACGAGTAACGGATTGTCCACCGGCACGTCCGCGGTAACAGCGATTCAAGCAATCGCCGGCACCCAGCTTTTCGTTTCCGGCGCGAACCTGTTTATGGCCTGCAAGGATCAAGCCAATTCCAGCCTTCAGGCGGTCTGGAAAAGCGATGGCACCGCCGCCGGCACCACGCAGGTCCAGGGCGGCTTCACGGGTTACCAGTCTCTCTCGACTCTCACCTTCACCGCCGCGCTCCCCAACGGGTCGGTCTTCTTCGAAGCCACGTCCGGCGCCAACAGCGGCGCATTTATCACCGATGGCACCCCCACGGGCACAAGATTCCTCAGCACAGCGCCCCAGGCGACGACCTTCTACTACGGCGATCATCTCGCCGATTGGGCCGTCATCGGCAGTACCGCGTTTTTCACCGGCAACGACGCCGCGCACGGCTACCAACTCTGGCGCACCGATGGAACCGTCACCGGCACCACCGTCGTCACCATCAACCCCAACTCCGATTCTTACCCCGCGAAAATCATCGCCGCCAACGGCCTGGCATATCTCAGCGCTAACAATGGAGTCAGCGGGGTCGAGCTGTGGCAAACCGACGGCAGCGCCGCCAACACCCGGCTTGTCGCCGATGTGAACACCCAGGCCGCGTCCGGTAATGCACAACCCGTTTCCGCCATCAACGGCGAGATTTACCTCAATGTGCAGAACCAGTTTGGATCCCAACCGTGGATCAGCGATGGGACGACCGCCGGCACGCACATGATCGCAGTCGTCGATCCGCTCGGATCCGGCGGCGCGTACGCATATCTGCCCCTGGGGAACAAAGTCTTCTTCTACACCAATGGCGGAATTAACGGCGGCATTCCCTGGATGACGGATGGAACCAGCGGCGGCACAGTCCGCCTCACCGCCTCCGATGGCCACGCGATTGGTGTCGAAAATCCCTGCCTCTTCGGAAACTACATTTACTTCAGCGGGATCGACGCGGCCAACGGTCATGAGCTTTGGCGAACCGACGGCACTTCCGCCGGCACCGTCCTGGTCGCCGACATCAACCCCGGCGCGACATCGTCCAATCCAACCGGCCTGACTGTCCTCAATGGCGCTCTCATCTTCGGCGCCAATGGGCCCTCTGGCCAGGCGGTCTACTCGCTGACTCCGGGAAGCAGCCCGGCTCTCCTTCGCGTAATGCCGGGCTTTGGGTATCCCACCTTGGGTGCCGGAAAAATCTTTTTCATCTATTTCGACAGCCGATCCGGCCAGGGCGGACTGAATCTCGCCCAAACTGATGGAACGGTTACGGGAACTTCGACACTTCGGTCAATTACTCCGACTCTCAGCGGCGCGGGCCAGCCCGTCACCATTGGCAACGATCTCTACTTTGTTGCCGCCGATTCGCAATTCACCGCGATTCAGGATCTTTACCGTTACGACAGCCAGGGCAACCTGACGGTCCTGTTTGACGAGATCAATACGTCAATTTACAGCTTGACCGTGGTTGGCAATCGCCTCTTTTTTGCTGCTGAGATTCCAGGTCTGGGCTACGGTTCAGCGCTGTATATCAGTGACGGGACCCAAGCCGGCACCGTGCCTGTCCTCGGTCGCAACGCCATCGCCAACGCAATGTTTCCCGGCTCCCTGACAAACATCGGCGGCATCCTGTATTTCAACGGCACTGATACTTCTCACGGCCAGGAACTGTGGCGAAGCGATGGCACCGCCGCCGGCACCTACCTGCTCTGTGACATCAATCCAGGGCCCGGCTCGGGGTCACCCTATCTCCTGCTACCCTCCGGCGGATCCATCTACATGCAAGCCAATGATGGCATCCACGGATCGGAATTCATGCGTGTTGACGGCATCGATTCCATCCGCGGCACCAGCGGCGCAGACCAGATCACCCTCCGCGCGAACACAGACCATCAGCACATCGATTGGTCAATCGGAACCGCCACGGGCCAGGTTCTTACAGCCGACCCTGCGGGCCTCACAATTCTCGGAATCGCCGGCAACGATTTCATCACGCTCGATTCCAGCAATGGCAATCCCCTCCCCAACTTTCTACACCTTGATGGAGCCTTCACGATCAGCGGCCTGGCCAACGGGCCCAACAGTCCCTTGATCGGAAAGTCGATCGATCTGGGCGCCAGCACCCTCTACATCTCCTACGCCGCCGGGCAAAGCCCGGCGCTTGCGATCCAGCAAGCCCTCACCTCCGGCTACAACTCCGGCGCCTGGAACGGCGCAACCAACGCAACCATCGGTACGATTAGCTCTTCCGCCGCGGCCTCCGCTCCGGCTGGTATGTATTCCATCGGCTACGCCGATTCCGCTGATGGTGTCGTCACAGGCCAACCGGCAAATACCGTCGAAGTTCGATTCACCGTCGCCGGCGATACCAACCTCGATCGCACGGTCAATTCAACCGACGCAATTCAGATGGCCCGGCACTATCTGGCAACCTCCAGCCCCGCGTGGGACCTGGGTAATTTTAACTACGACACCACAATCAACCTTTCAGATGCGACGCTTCTCCAGAAAAACTTCAACGCCACAGCCAGCGGCACCGCAACCCCCGCCACCGTCTCTGCCACCCTTACCGACTTCCTGCCGGTGCCAATCACCACGACCGCGAAACCACCCACCGATTCCCCCGACAATCTCGACCCCCAAACCTCAAAATCACACCCGCGCCCCCGCAAGCAAATCGTTCAGAAGCACGGCCACTAAATCTCCCCACAATCTTTCACTCCCACCGACGTTAATACTGAAGTGGTTGGCATCGTCGTCACTAGAAAATGCAAAATTAAACCACGAAGACACGAAGGATTCAGCACTGCGGTCACCTCTAAGCATGGCAACGAGCCAGTCCGCGCGTCGAGGTCTGACCACCTGCATCTCATGCCGTCTTATCGTGGTCTTCCGTCTTCTTCGTGTCTTCGTGCCTTCGTGTTAAAAAAATCCGGGACGTACAAAGTCCCCATTTTTCCACAGGACGAATTAATCAAAAGATATACGGAATCTCGCACGGAATTCACTTGACCATTGTCGGCAATGCAGGACAATCGTAGCCGTCTGCGGCGGACGATTCACTCGACCAAACAACCTGGGCTCACATCCTGGAGGCGGCATGAAACTGCCCGCTACGCGCGCATCGTTTTCTTCCCGAAATCGCACGAGCAAGGCAAAGCTCAAGCACGCGTGCTTCCAGGTGCAATCCCTGGAATCCCGAGTACTTCTCAGCAATTCTCTCTGGACCCCCATCGGTCCCGCGCCTCTGAACAACGGCAGCAGCGGCCGCATCACCGCGCTGGCCGCCGACCCCACCAGCCCCAATATTATCTATGCCGGTGCTGCCGGCGGTGGCATCTGGAAAACAATCGACGGCGGATCCTCCTGGAACCCCCTCACCGACAGCCAATCCACGCTCTTCACCGGCGCGATTGCCGTCGCCCCAAGTAACACCAGCGTCATCTACGCCGGCACCGGTGAAGCCGACAACTCCCCGCTCGCGTTCTATGGACGCGGCGTACTCAAAAGCACCAACGCCGGCGCCACATGGACACTCACGGGCAACAGCTCGTTCAATCAGAAAACGATCTCGCAGGTCGCGGTCGATCCCACCAACGCCAGTATCGTCTACGCAGCGGTGACCACCGTCGGACAAAACACGGTTGCCGGCGGAACAGGTGTCTGGAAAAGCATCGACGGCGGAACGTCCTGGACCAACATGACCGCCACCGCAGCCGTCCCGCTCAATTCCACTCTCCCCTACACCGACATTCAAATCGACCGCAGCAACCCCCTGCATCTTCTCACCGCCATTGGCGGTGCGAATGCCGTCAGCGGCATCTATGTCTCCAACAATGGCGGAACCTCATGGGCCGCTCAGGGTGGCGGCCTCCCCACCGGGACCTCGCTCGGCTGGACGCGCATTGCCTTCGCCCCCTCCAACACCCAGGACATCTACGCAACGTTCGTAAATAACGGCAACGGCAATCTTCTCAGCGCCTGGACCAGTATTAATGGCGGCACCAACTGGACCCAGCTCGCCGCAACCCCAAACTATCTCCTGGGCCAGGGAAACTACGCCGATACGCTCATCGTCGACCCGCGAAATCCCGCCATCGTCTATGCCGCCGGCGGCAGTGGAGCCAACAGCATCATCGAAACCACCAATTCCGGTGCAACCTGGTCCGACATCTCCACCGCCGTCTCGGGCCAAAGCCCCCACGCCATGCATCACGCAATTGCAGTAGATGCAATCGGACGGATCATCGATGGCACCGACGGTGGCGTGTGGCGCCTCGATAACCCCCTGCCCGGCGTACAAGCCTGGACCAATATCACCTCAAACCTGCAGGTGGCTGAACTGCTCGGTGGCGCCCTCGATCCCACGAACCCCAACAGCGCCATTGCCGGCGGCCAGGGCAATGCCGTCAATCAATACACCGGCAGTACCGTCTGGACAGTCCGCGATTCCAGCGAGAGCGGCCCCGCCAAGATCAATCCCCAAACGACTACAACCCTCTATCACCAGTTGCCTTCCAACTCCTCCTTCGGCTCAAGCGGCATCTTCCGTCGCAGCCTTGATGGCGGCGTGACCTGGGCCAATGCCACCACCGGCATGACAGTCGCCGATCCGCAAAACACCTATGCCCCCTTCGTCGTCGATCCGGGCAATGGCAATCACGTCCTCTTCGGCACCAACCGCGTCTACGAAACCACCACCGGCAGCTCCGCCACGCTCACCTGGGCGCCCATCAGCACCACCAACCTCAATGGTTGGACCACTACCGGAAACATCGCCGCCCTGGCCCTGGCGCCTTCCAGCCCCACTACGATCTATGCCTCGGCCGGCGGACATCTTTTCGTCACCACCAACGACGGAGCGGCCTGGACCCAGCATGACGCGCCCCAGACACTCACCACGTTGCTCGTTGATCCTGCCAACTCGCTGATTTGCTACGGACTGACCTCCACCTTCGGAATCCCGCACGTATACAAAACCATCGACGGGGGAGTTACCTGGAACAGCATCAGCGGCAATCTTCCCGACCTGCCCGCCTACTCGATCGCGATCAACGCCGCGGCAAGCACGCTGTATGTCGGCAATGACAACGGCGTCTACGCCACCACCGATGGCGGGACAACCTGGGCCTCCTACGGCGCTGCCATGCCCAACGTCCAGGTCCGCGATCTTGAATTCAACGCCACCACCAATACCCTCGCCGCCTTCACCCTCGGACGCGGCGTATTCCAGATCTCAACCTCTCTCCCCGCTCCCATCGTCGTTAACACCACCCTCGACGAAACCACGCCCGCCGATGGGCTGACCTCGCTGCGCGAGGCTGTCACGCAGGCCAATATTTCCGGCGGCCTCATTACCTTCGATCCCACGCTCGTCGGTGGAACACTCACACTCACCCCCGCCAACGGTAATATCTCCATCTCTACCGGCGTTACCATCAATGGCCCCTCATCTCGAGCGCTAACCATCACTGCCGGCAGCGGCGCGGCCCTTGAAATCGCCGGCGCCGCATCGGTCACCCTCTCTGACTTCGTCATCACCGGCACCGGCACCGTCCTTCAAGTCGATGCAACGGGACAAGCTCAACTCCAGGATGTGACCGTCAGCGGAGGTATCACCGACAACGGCTCTCTCAACTTCTATCAGGCCATCAACGATTCTGTCTCCGGCGCTATTGGCGGCACTGGCTCACTGACCAAGATCGGATCACAAACCCTTACGCTCAATGGCGCCAGCTCCTACGCCGGCGGCACCACCATCCTCGCCGGCACACTTCAGGGCAGCACCAACGCCATCACCGGCAATATCACCGTCACCAACCCTGGGAATCTCGCCATCGACGAATCGAGCCTGCCGTCCGCCACCGGCACCTTTACCGGCGCAGTCAGCGGCACCGGAACCATCCGCGTGCTCGGCCCTGCATCAACTCTGGTCATGGCCAACACCGCAACCTTCACCAATTCCGGCGCAATCGCGATCGACGCCGGATCGACGCTTACCGCCGCCGCCACCAATAATCTAAACGCCACCGCGACGCTCTGGGTCGACGGAGCGCTCAACCTCGGCGGATTCAATCAATCGGTCGGCGGCATCAATGGGCCCGCCGCCGCGCTGGTCTATAACCTCAGCACACAAGCCAATCTCACCGCTAAACTCACGGCCGGTGGAAATGGCGCTTACACCGTCTTTACCGGTACGCTCGAAAATGTCCCCAATGGTTCGGGAAACGGGGGCATCCTCGCGTTTCAGAAAAACGGGCCGGGCGTCCTCACGCTCCTCTCGGCCAACACCCTCACCGGCGGCGTAACCCTTGCCGGCGGTACGCTCAACCTCAATAATGGCGCCGCCCTCGGGACCGGCCGGTTCACCATCAGCGGCGGAATCCTCGACAACACAACCTTCGCCCCCATCACCCTTACCAACAATAATCTTGAGACATGGTCGGGCGATTTCACGTTCACCGGCACCAATGCCATGAATCTAGGCACCGGCGCCGTCACGCTCGCCGCCAGCCCTACCATCACCGTCAACCTCAACCCGCTCACGGTTGGAGGCATCATCTCCGGATCGTTCGGCCTCGGTAAGTCCGGCCTCGGAAACCTCATCCTCACCGGCGCAAACAACTACAACGCCGGCACCACCATCAACGCCGGTACCCTCATCGGCAACACAACCTCCCTCCAGGGCCTCATCACTGATAATTCATTGCTGAACTTTGATCAGACCATCAACGCCGTCACCGATGGAACCTTCACCGGCAGCGTCACCGGCTTTGGCGCGATCAATATCCTCAACGGCACCGTCCGTCTTGCAACCGCCGACCTCCTCCGCAATTTCGGCGCGACAAACGTCGCCGGAAAATTAGTCGGCCCTGCCGTGGGTGGAACCAACGCGTTCAGCAATATTTCCTCCTACCTCGTTACCGGCACCCTCGATCTTGGCGCTTCCAGCCAGACCATCGCGTCCCTGTCGGGCACCGGAACCGTCTATCACTTCCAGCCCGCCGGCCAACCCACTTTGGCAACCCTCACACTCGGTGGCGACGACTCCAGCACCCTCTTCACCGGACTCATTCTCGACACCGCCCCCGCCTCAGGTAATGGCGGCACGCTCGCACTCAATAAACTCGGGCTTGGAACGTTCACGATCACCGGCGCCAACACCTTCTCCGGCGGCCTTACCGTCGCCTCCGGTATCCTCGGCGTCGGCCCTTCCCCAACCACATCGGATCCCATGGGTTCCGGCCCCGTCGTACTCAACGGTGGCGACCTCGCACTCAATGGCCGCATCGGTGCAACCGCCCAGCAAATCGTCCCCGCCACCGGATACAACCAGGATCTGGTCGTCGAAACCGGCACCGCCCCCGCCAACGCCGTCTCCGTCACCACCTCAACCGTCGATTCCACCTTCGTCTGGTACGAAAAAGGCTACAACGGGCAAGCTACGACCGGGTTCCCCACCAACAACACCCCCTTCGTCAGCGCCACCAACGCCGCCGTCAGCTTCCAGCTCCAGCCCTACAACGCAAACAACGTCGCGTTCATCCCCGGCGGTAATGGATCGGTCTCGCTGACCCTCGCCACCCCCACTGCATTTTCGACAATCAACGTACTTGCAACATCCGCGAACGGCGGCGCGGGCCTCGTCGCGCAGCTCAACTTCGCCGATGGCAGCACCGTCTTTACCCAGTTCTCGATCTCCGACTGGTTCTCCACCACCGCCACCAACACCGCATACACCGCCGGCGGACGCGCCACCCGCTCAACTGGCGCCGTCAGCGTTACCGCCGGCCTGGGCCGCCTGTTCGAATACGATTTCACCCTTCCCATCACCAGCCAGAACATCCCGCTCGCAAGCATCACGTTCCTCGAAGCCAGCGGCAATCAGGTCGGCGTCTATGCCCTGAGCGGCACCGCGGTCGCCGTACCCACGACCCAGTCCTACCCCAATGCCGTCTCGGTGCTCAGCGGCTCCTCCATTGATGTCGAAGGCTCACTCGCCGCATCCCTCGGGAACCTCACCATCGCCGGCACCCAGCTCTCCCTCACCGGCCCGGCCAATACATCGCTCTCCTTCGGCGCAACAACCCTCACCGGCAACGCTATACTCGATACCTCGACAGGCACCACCCTTTCCCTCGGCGCTGTAGGCGAAACCTCCGGCCCGCGCTCCCTGTCCAAATCCAGCCCCGGAACACTGATCCTCACCGCCGCCGATACCTACACCGGTTCCACCACCGTTACCGCCGGTACGCTCATCGCCAACGTCGCCAATTCCCTCCCGGCCAACCGCCCTGTATCCATCAGCGCCAACGGCACCGTCGTTCTCGCCCAGAGCACCCCCTCCTTCACAACCACCACCGGACTGATCACGATCGCCAACGGCGGCAAACTCGATATCTCCAACAACACCCTCTTTATCAACTACGCAACCCCCGCCAACGATCCCATTGCCCTCATCAAGCAGCAGTTAACCAACGGCTACAACAACAACACCTGGACCGGTGCCGCGTCGGCATCTTCTGGAACGATCCGCTCCAGCGCCGCGGCTCTCAATCCCAATGTCTTTAACGTGGGATATGCCGACTCCGCCGACGGTTCCAATGTGAACACGACACCCAACACGATCGAAATCAAATATACGCTCAACGGTGACGCCACCCTAAACGGGTCCGTCGACATCTTCGACCTCAATGCGTTGCTCCCCCACTTTAATAGCACCGGCATCTGGACTAGCGGCGACTCCACCTACACCGGAACCGTGGACATTTTCGACCTCAACGCCCTGTTGCCCAACTTCAATCACACCCTTCCCGCCATTTCTCCCGCCCTCGCCTCGCCGGCTGCTACAGGGTCCACAGCATCCCAACTCTCCGCCGCCGCTGTCGTCGCCTCCGCGTCGGTCGATACGACGACGCCACAACCTGTAAAGTCGTCGTCGAAAAAACGGAGACGATGAATTCCACTCGACCAACACGAAACTACGCCCCCATACGGCAAGGCATGCGCGGCGCATCTTGCGTCCGTGATTTTCACACCGGCTCCGCACCTCCGCCGGGAGATCTGGAATCTCAGAATCAGTAGCTGTTCAGCAGCACTGAAATCGTGTGGCCCAAGTAGTCGGCCACCACGATGTCCAGCTTCCCGTCCCCATTCACGTCCGCGATTGCCGCGTAGCACGGGTGCGCTCCCACCGCCAGCGTTTGCTCCGCCTGGAACGTCCCGTCCCCATTGCCCAGCAGCACGCTCACGCTGTTGTCGTACTCGTTCACCGCCACCAGGTCCAGCTTCCCGTCGCCGTTCAGGTCCACCGCGTGCACGTCCCGCGTGTAGTTTCCCGCATCGAACGGCGTCTGCGCCCCAAACGTCCCGTTCCCATTGCCCACCAGCACGCTTACGCTCCCAAACGTCGAAACGTTCGACACGATCAAATCGGCCTTCCCATCCCCGTTCACGTCGCCGACCGCAACCATATTGGCATACCCCACAATCTCGGTCGCGTACGTGTGCGCCGCCCCGAACGTTCCGTTCCCGTTGCCCATTAAAACGCTCACCTTATGCTGAAACCCGTTGGCCACCACCAGGTCCGGCTTCCCGTCCCCGTCAAAATCCGCCACCGCCACCGAATACCCGAATCCGCCCGATGCAAACGTCTGCTCCGCCCCGAACGTCCCGTTGCCATTGCCCAGCAGCACATCCACCGCCGAGCCGTAGAGGTTGGTGGCAACGATGTCCGCCTTGCCATCGCCATTGACGTCCGCCACCACCAGCGCCCACGGAGCCGCCGCGGCAAACGTAGTCGGCGAAGAGAACGTCCCGTTTCCGTTGCCCAGCAGCACGGCAATGCTGTTGGACGTCAGGTTCGCCGCGATCACGTCCAGCTTGCCGTCCGCGTTGACGTCGGCCAGTTCGATCGCCGACGTGTACGTCCCGCCCGCCGCGAACGTGTGCGGCGCGCCGAAGCTTCCGTCCCCGTTGCCGAGCATCACCGCCACCGTACCCGAGGTTGGCAGGTCCAGCACCACGTCCGCAATCCCGTCCCCGTTCACATCCCCCATCGCAATCCACAGCGGGCTCCCCCCAACCGCAAACGTCGTCTGACCCGCTATCGCCACCGCGGCCGACGACGTGTGGTCCAGCTTCTGGTTGAAGTTCGGCAGCAGCGCATTCAGGTCGAAAATGTCCGTGGCGCCGTTCGTACTGTAATTGAAATCACCGCTGGTCCAGGCATTGCCCGTCGTGTTGAAGTGCGGCAGCATCGCGTTCAGGTCAAAGATGTCCACGGCCTCATGCGCGTCCAAGTTCGCGTCGCCGTACAGCGTGTATTTGAGCAGGATGCTGTTCGCCGTCGGATTATCGCCCGTCCCATCCGCCGAGTCCGAGTAACCGATCCCCGTCGTGTGGCTCGGGTTCGCGGCGCCCGCGCTGGTGATGATCCCATCCGTCCCCGTCCACGCTGTCCCGTTGAAACCGTGGTTAAGGTACGTCTTGATCGTTGACAGCGGGTCCGACCCCGGCGACCCGTAGGAAATCAACATCGCGCTGTTGTTCAGGTCGAATGTGCTGTTGTTTCCGGTGCCCGAAGTGGTTGTGAGACTCCCAAGATAGATTTCGACAAGGTCGGGAGTTGGAGTTGTCGCGACCCAAGCCGCGGCCCCGCCCGATAGGGATATGCTTGCAATCTGAACTGGCACCGGCGTGGAGGTCGCGCTGTCCAGAATGCTCGCCGGAAGCTCAATTCGAAGCTCATCATCAGATGTTGTGCCTGATATGATCGGGCTATCTCCGAAGGAGTACGGATTGGCACTGATCCATGCTTTTCCGGTCAGCGTGAGCGTCCCCGTTGAGTTGTTCCAGGTCGAATCGCTCCCCGGTTTTATCCACGCCGGATTGGTAATCGACCGGATCTCAAACATCGTTCCGTTCCCGCTCGATCCACCAGCCGATGTTACGCCGAACAGATTCCCCTCCGCGTCCAGAACCAACCCGCCAATCGGCGACCGTCCCACCTCCGACCCATTGAATGACTTTAGAATTGTTATGCTGCTTGCGCCCGCGGGCAATACATACGCAACGCCCGCATCGTTACTTCCCCCTTTAGTCGTGGTCCCATACAGATTGCCATTCCCATCCAGCACAACGCCCGACTTGGGAAATGCCGCGTCCGAACCGTTGAACGAGGTCAAAGAGAAGATGTCGTTGCTACCGTGGTCCAGCTCGAAGATGGTTCCTGAGCTGCCCGCACCACCGAGGTTCGCGGCACCGTAGAGGTTACCGTTGGCATCGATCGCAAGCGTACCCTGCGGCGCGCTTCCCTGGTCTGAGCCATTCAACGCCGATAAAATACTGAATGTTCCGGACGAGCTAATCTCGAACACCTCACCGAAGTAGTTTCCCTCCGGTAAAGACCCTGTCGTGGTCGTGCCGTAAAGGTTGCCGGCTGGGTCGAACACGAGTCCCCCTCGCGGTGCTGCTCCTTTTGACGTGCTGGAAGTGTCGAAGGAAACCAGATCAGTGATACTGTGCGTCGAAGCATCAACTTTGAACACCGTACCCGAGCCGCCCGATCCCCCGGTGCTCGTGGTTCCGTAGAGATTCCCGGCGCTGTCAATCACAAGCCCAGCTTCAGGCTGCGCGCCGTTACTGCCGTTGAAAGTCGCCAGAGTCTGAAACGGCGTTGAAGCCGAAGGGCTGTACTCGAAGACGGTCCCGTCAAAGCTACCGGTGTCTAACTCGGTCGTCCCATAAAGATTCCCGGCTGAATCAATAACCAACGCGCCGTTCGGATTCATCCCCGTTGCATTGCCGTAAAAGTTGAACTTCGTAGTGACAGTCGTGGTGCCGTGCGCGATCTCGAAGATGGTTCCGTTCTGAGCGCTGGACGTGCCGCCATAGGTCGTGCCCCAGAGGTTTCCACTGGAATCCAACACCAGTGTACCGTGCGGGTTCGCCCCGTTGGATCCCGTGAAGACGGAACTGGTGGTGATCGACAAGGCGCTCCGCGCCGCCGCGGCAGTCACACTCATGTTGTAGACCACCGGGGCGTCGATCCCATCGGTTGCCACGATGGTGTAGGTGCCGCCCAGATGCGTCGGCTCGGCAAGCCACAATCCGTTGAAAGTCGCGACCCCGTTTACTGCCGTTGCCGTGGCGGTCCCTCCGGTGAACTCCACGCCGCTGCTCACACCGTTGTAATAGACCGAAAGCGTCACCTGCGAATTGTCGGTGGTGATCACGCTCCCGCCGGAGTTCTCCACCTGCACGCTCACTGTGGGGAGACCACTGATTCCAGCGCCGAGGCTGGATGGGGGCGATGAGGCGAAAGCGAGCTTCGTTCCCGATCCGTAGCCGGCCAGGAGTGGAACCAGTACGTTGGCGATGGGGCTGCCCCGGCCGCTGGCCATGTCGTACGATGCGCTGGCGGTGTACCCGTTGCTGCCGGTTGTCACGTCCCGGAACGCGCTGGCCGGGAGGCTGTACAGCGCGGGAAGCGTTTGGCTCACTCCGTCGAGGGAACCGAGGCTATTGAGCGCGCGGCCCTGGTTGGCGATTGCAATGAGTCCGGCCCACATGGGCGTGGCGAGACTGGTACCGCCGAAACGATAATATCCGGCGGGGCTCGAATCGTTTCCGTTCGTCGCAAGGTCTAAATACGCAACGCCCGTATCGATATTCGCGTCCATCGAAACATCCGGCGTGACGCGTTGGGTACTGCTCGCCCCGTTGACATTCCCGCTCTGATAAGTTGGCTGCGACTCGTAGCTGCTTATTCCCCCGCCGCCCAGCACCCAAGCCGATTCGCCGGCATAGGTACCATCCGCATTGGCCGCCAGACTCGTGCCCCCGACGGAAATGACGTTCGGTGATACCGAAGGATAGTCTCGCTGAGACGCGCTCTCGTCCCCCGCCGCGACCAGGAACGTCACGCCTTGGTGACTGCTTGGCGTTGTGAATATCGAATCATGCGTCGCCTCGGTCGAGTACTCCGGAGCATCCCAGCTGTTCGAGAGGACGCTGACGCCGGAATAAGCGGCGGCCGTCAGCTCGGCGGTGTACCGGTCCCCCTCAGTGTCGGCCGCTTCGAAGACGACGATGTTCGCCATTGGCGCAATGGCGTGTGCCCACTCCACGTCCGTTGCCGCCTCATCGTCCCAGCGCGTCGTAGACGCGGTGGGTAGACTATTGAGCCCATTCTCGTCCTTAATGGTTAAGGCGGGTCCGCCCGCGACGCCGAATCGTTGCAACCCATAAAACTGATTGAAATCATCCACAGAGGTTGTCAACGTCGAATTGTTGTCCGAGACGACGATTGCGATCGTCTGGCCCGTCCCGTCCCCTGCCGTACTGCCGAAGGCGATTTGATCCACGCCGTACGCCTGCCGAATCTGCGCGGGTGTGAACGCACTGAGAAGCACGCGGCTCTCGATGGACTCGGCGACAAACAGTGTAGCCTGCGCCATTACGGATTGGCGCCGATTGTTCCGTCGCGCTTCTCGCGGCGTCCGTCCAACCTTCAAACTGCCCAAGTGAATAGTCTTGTGCCCTGACATGAAAGATTCCTTTCTTAGTCGGGCTTTCCGCAGGCATCGTGCCAAGCGAGCTCATCCGTTATGAACAGACACACCCCCGGCTCATCAACTGACAAGGTCAATCAGCGACTGTCTGCGAAGAACCCTCGATCACCCCCAAAGCCCAAGTAACCCAAGCAGTGACGCTCACCGCTTCTTCATGCAATTTCCCGCCTTCGACATAAAAGCACCGTAACGGCTAAGAGCGACAAACCGATTGACCCTGGCTCCGGTACCGACACCTCGAACACCGTGCCCATTCCGTTGTCCCCACCGCCCCAAGTCGTGCCGTAAAGGTTCCCGTCGGCACCGAACACAAGGCCGCCCATCGGGCCGGTCAAGTCACCCCCGTTGAACGAAGCCAGTGTCGTGACGACACCCGTGGATGGATCGAATTTGAAGACCGAGCCGTCGCCGTAAGCCCCACCGCTCAAGGTCGTGCCGTAGAAGATGCCGTTGGCGTCGCGGATCAACCCACCCTCGGGCTGGCTGCCATTGGCCCCACCGAAGGATGCCAAAGTGACAAGCGATTGGGTCGACGACACATACTCGAATATCGTTCCGTCATTGCTCGGGCCGCCAAGCCTTGTTGCGCCGTAAAGGTTGCCACCCGCGTCGGCGATTAGCGCGCCGGGCGGACCGCCAAAATTGCCCCCAAACCATGCCAATGGAGTAAGCATGTGATCCGACGCCGAAAGCTTGAACAGATTAGCCGCCGTCGTTCCGTAGAAGTTGCCATCGGGCGCTGAAATCAAACCCGCTAGTGGAGCTTGCCCGTTCGTGCCATCGAATCCGACGAGTGTAACTAGGGGCCCAAATCCTGCTGGAATAGAAAACAACGTTCCGTGGATGTTCGCACCACCACCCGTATATGTTGTTCCATAGAGACTTCCGTTGGCGTCCGCCGTTAAGCTTGACAGAGGATACCCGCCGTCGGCGCTATTGAAGGAATGCAGATCGGTAATCTGATGCGTCGTTGCGGACACCTGAAACACGGTTCCCCAACCGAAGTCACCGCCGATCGTCGTCGTGCCATACAGGTTGCCTGTAGCATCGAGTAGAAGTGCCGCCTGGGGCCTGGCCCCGTCAGTCCCGTTAAACGAAGCCACCGTCGTCAGCGAGTGCGTAATCCCGCCTATCCTAAAGACGCTCCCCGCCATGTAATCGCCGCCGTGAAACGTCGTCCCATACAGGTTCCCTTGCGCGTCGGCGATTAGCCCCGCGGCCGGAAACGAGCCATTAGCACCGTTGAACGAGGCCAAGGTTGTTAGCGTTTGGGCCGCCGCTGATCGGCACACGAACCCGATCATCAACAGCCCGCCGAATAAACGCAGCCTGTTCATTGCCGACCCCGCAGTGAGTAGCCGCCATGAGAATGGCGAATCATATTGTTCCGATTTTAGTGCAGAATACTTCACAGACACCCGCCTTGTCAAGAACTAGTTTTCGTCGCGGTGCTCGGAACGGAATTGCGGAAAGCTCGGGAATCCGCAGGCCTCACACAGGAAGAGGTCGCCGCAAAAGCACGGGTCAGCCGTGAGTACGTCAGCCATTTGGAGCGCGGCGTCTACTCGCCCACTATCGATATGTTGTTTCGAGTCTGCGCCGCTATGGGAATCGCCGCGTGGAAAGTCGTTCGACGGGTTGAGGAGAACGATTCCGCGACGGAGGATTGAATTGACGGGATGTGCGGCGGGCAAACCCTTGGCGAGGAAGCCGGGGGTGTTGTGGCATTCCTGTTGTGACTTCGTCTCAGAAATCGAATGCCTTCGATGCACCAAAACCCCCAACGCACTGGCTGCGATGATCGACAATGATCCCGGCTCGGGCACGGACACCTCGAAAACCGTACCCATTCCGTTGTCCCCACCGCCCCAAGTCGTGCCGTAAAGGTTCCCGTCGGCACCGAACACAAGGCCGCCCATCGGGCCGGTCAAGTCACCCCCGTTGAACGAAGCCAGTGTCGTGACGACACCCGTGGATGGATCGAATTTGAAGACCGAGCCGTCGCCGTAAGCCCCACCGCCCAAGGTCGTGCCGTAGAAGATGCCGTTGGCATCGCGGATCAACCCGCCCTCAGGCTGGCTGCCGTTCGTCCCATCGAAGGTTGCCAAAGTGACAAGCGATTGGGTCGCCGACACGAACTCGTAAACCGTTCCATCATTGGTCGGGCCGCCAAGACCAAGCGGTTCCACGGCTGCTGCGCGAGATGCGTGGGACCGCCGGATTCACCCAGCGCGATTTGGGCAAGAAGCTGAAAAAACCGCAATCCTGGGTCTACAACTGCGAATCCGCAAATCGCCGGATCGATGTTACCGAGTTCATTATCTGGTGCAGGGCGTGCGGAATTGAACGCCTTAACGGGACAGCTCTGAATTTCCTTGCAACCGCGGCGACGCCCGGTACTGTTTTCATTCATGCCTCGCACCGCTCGCATCGCCCCTGGCGGCATCATCTTCCACGTTCTCAATCGCGGCGTCGGCAAGCTTCAACTATTTCGCTCACGAAAGGGTCACGAGGCCTTCCAACGCTGTCTGTGCCAGACCCAGCAAGCGGTGCCCATGAGGGTGCTGGCGTACTGCGTGATGTCCACCCCGACGCATTAAAAAGCTCCTGAAGTGATTGTGCGGATATGACGATGCGTGTTCGGCGGCCAATATGATTTATACTTGTTGGCGATGCCCAACCCCTCGCACCCGGATCGCCTCCAATCCGCCTCCACCCATCACCGCTCCGGCCACCTCCGCCAGGCCGAAGAAGCCTATCGCCAGATCCTCCTCGAAAATCCCGATTCTCCCGAAGCCCTCCACGGCGTTGGCCTTCTCGCCATGCAATCCCCCCGGCCCGATCTGGCCGCCGCGTATCTAGCCCGCGCGGCGCAGATCGCGCCCTCTGTAGCGATCTACCACCACAACCTTGGCGAAGCCTGGATGCTGGCCGGCGACTTGAACCAGGCCGCCGCCTGCCTCCGCCGCGCGATTTGGATTGAGCCCGCCCGGCCCGAAACCCATGCCGTGCTCGGCGTCGCGCTCTCCCGCCTCCAGCGATTCCAGCCGGCGGTCGAATCGCTGCAACAAGCCATCCACCTCGGCGCCGATCGACCCGAAGCTGACAAGGTGTGGAGTCGAGACGTGGCGCGGTGGCGCGAAGCGCTCCGT
>DAIRGS010000246.1:0-10525 GCA_036794395.1 Tepidisphaeraceae bacterium
CCCTCTACACGCCGTAACGGCCGGCCGTTGTGCTAAAGTGGCGCTGTAGTGTTAGGGTTTTCTTGAAGAATGGTCATGCAATCACAACACTCTAGCGATCTCCGCCGGCAGCACGTTTCCCCCCGCACTGAGACTTGTTCAGCGTGAGGCAACTCTTCACCCTCCCTGCCCAATCACCAGTGGTGCGCTCGCAACCGTATTGCGAGTATCCATCGCCCTTGATCCCGCGCGGGTTCGGACGAAGATGTCGTGCCGGTTTGAACTGCACAATTCTTCGTCAGCGAGGGAACCCTATGCGTCATCGAAATTGGCCGATCTTTGGCACGATCATTATCGCGGCTTTTACATTGAATTTTTGCGTCACTTCCGCAATCGCCGCGGCGGAACTTTCATTGACCAAGGCCGACTTCGGAAAAACGCGCGACGGCCAGTCCGCCGAGCTGTACACCCTGTCCAACACTAAAGGCCTTGTCGCCAAAATCACAAACTTCGGCGCGATCATCGTCGAACTCGACGTGCCGGACAAAGCCGGAAAGACCGCGAACGTGATCCAGGGCTTCGCCAATGTAAAGGAATATGAAACCCGCGGCGGGGTCAATGGAGCCACGATCGGCCGGTACGCCAACCGGATCGCCAACGCGAAATTCAAGATCGATGGCAAGGAGTACACCGTCACCAAGAATGGCGGTGCAAACCATATTCACGGCGGTCGCAAGGCGTTCCATCAGGTGATCTGGAAGGCCGAGGAAATTCGGTCGGATAAGTCAGTGGGCGTGAAGTTGACCTACCACTCGGCCGATGGCGAGGAAGGGTTTCCCGGCAACCTCGATACAACCGTCACCTATACCCTGCCCGCCGATGCCAATGAGCTGCGGGTTGAATATGCCGCGACCACGGACAAACCCACCGTCGTCAACCTCACGAATCACGGCTACTTCAATCTGGCCGGCGCCAACAGCAGCCGGATCGACAACAACGTGCTGACGATCAACGCGGATCAATACGCGGTTGCAATCGATTTGATCCCCACCGGCGAGCTTAAGCCCGTGAAAGGCACCCCGCTGGATTTCACCTCCCCTGCCGCGATCGGCCCCCGCCTTAAAGACGTGAAGAACCAATTCGACAACAGCTTCGTGATCAATGGAGGGGGAAAAAAGGAGCCCGTCCTAGCCGCCCGCCTGGAGGAGCCCACCTCCGGCCGCGTGATGGAACTTTGGACCACCCAGCCCAGCGTCGTCTTCTATACCGGAAACAACCGAGCCGTCTGCCTGGAGCCCGAACTACTCCCCGATTCGCCGAATCGCCCGGAGTTCCCCACGCCAGTGTTGCGGCCAGGTGAGAAGTATTCACAGACGTCTGTCTACCGGTTCTCTACGACAGAAAACCATTGATCGCGATTTGCATCGCATTTTATCTGCGAGCATCTGCGCAATCTGTGGTTAAATGTCTTCGGCGGGAAAGATGGCCCAATCCCTGTCATCCTGGAGCGAAGCGAAGGATCTGGTCCCGGTGAACCGTTCGAATCTCAGATCCTTCGCTCCGCTCCAGGATGACAAGTAGACCAACCTCCCGCTCTTCGAATTTCATCTGCGGCCATCTGCGTCATCTGCGGCCAAAAACTCTTCTCTGTGTTCCCTCTGTACCTTCAAGCGCAGATGAAACCTATTTCGTATCATCATACCCCGAAGGCTTCTTCTCATTCCGCGGCGGCGCGGGCGGTGGCGTGACACCCGCGGCGCGCATCACTTTTTCGATGGCTTCGAGGGTATCGAAGGAGGGTTTGAAGTTGCCGGGGCGGAAGCCCTGGGAGATGAGCAGAGGTGTCCATCCGTATTTGTCTTTTTGATTCCAGACTTCGATTTTCGCGCCTTTGTCAGCCAGAAGCTGGACCATCTTCGGCAGGCTTTTGTAGGCTGCACCATGCATGGCAGTCTCGCCATTGCGATCGACCGTATTGATGTCTGCGCCTTTCGATAGAAGGTATTGCACCGCCGCGAGGCATTCTTCCTCTGTGCCCGCTTCTTCGTCCGGGGCCAGCGTGCCGATGCCGGCGGCGGCCATGAGGGGAGTGCAGCCGTCCTTGTTACCAAGCAGCGGATCGGCCCCAAGTTCAACCAGCAACTGCATGAGGGGAAGATCGGCGGTTTTGGAAGCCATCAGGAAAGCGGTCGCACCGGTCAGGCTCAGTTTGCCGCGACCAGATGATCCCTTGGTCAGGCGCGTGTTCACATCAGCCCCGTGACTGACTAGGTCGCGCACAAACTGGAGGCTCGTCAGATTACCCGACCCCGTGGGCGGCGGCTGGCCATCGGGATCGTCGCCGCGATTGGGCTTGCGGGCATAAGTAAGAGCGTGGAGGGCGGTGTAGCCCGACTTCTGATCGTTGGGATTCGCCCCCGCCTTCAATAGTTCGACAGCCAATTCATACTGCCCGTTTTCGACGGCGATGATCAACGCGCCAGAGCCATTGCGGGAATTGATGCCGTTCGATTTCACTTTGGTATCGATGGCTTCGTTGGCATCGATCCCGGCCTTGAGCAGGGTTTTGACGACTTCGATCCGGCCCTCGCGAACGGCGAAGAGCATCGGCGTAAATCCCGACTTGAGCCGGGTGTGAATATCCGCCCCAGCATCGATCAGCACCTGAACGACCGCCGCGTTGCCATCAGCCGCGGCCCACATCAATGCGGTCTGGTCTTTGCGGTCCTTTGCGTCCACTTTCGCGCCGGCTTCAAGCAGCGCTCGGACTGGATCAATCTTCCCCGTTCGGGCGGCGGTCATCAGCGCCGTTTCGCCGCCATGCAAAGTCACGTTCGCATCGACATGTGCCGCGAGCAACGCCCGAACAAGCGGGCCATTCCCGTTGGCACACGCTTGCGACAACGGCGTCACGCCAAACTGATTGGCCGCACTGGCATTGGCTCCGGCTTGAAGAAGCTTTTGAGCGGTTTCGGTTTGGTCGTGGTACACGGCCCAATGAAGGGCCGTCGTGCCATCGGGCTGGGCCGCGTTGGCGTCGGCATGTTCCTTCAGGAGCGACTGGACGCGGGGCCAATCGGCCTTTTCGGCGGCATCGGCAAGCCGCGAATCGGCGGCAATGACTTGCGAACTGACCACGCCAACACAGATCGCAATGGCAATTACGATCGCTCGGCCAATCCCGCGCGGGGCATGTCGAAGAAGAGAGTTCATCAGCATTTCCCGCGGGTTCAAATGCTCAGGGGTTCGAAGAGCTGCTTCACGTGGCCATCGCTGTCGGCGAACTTGTCGAGTCGTACGCCGACCTTATCCAGCAGCGTCAGATGCAGATTGGCCAGGGGAGTCGGATGATCGAACCGGATGTGCCGGCCGCCCTTCATGCCGCCGGCCGCGCCGCCCGCCACGATGATCGGGAGATTAATGTGATCGTGTACGTTGGGGTTGCCCATGCCGCTGCCGTACAGGAGCAGAGAATGATCGAGCAGCGTCCCATCGCCTTCTTTGATCGTTTTGAGCTTGGCGAGGAACTCGGCAAAGAGCGAAACGTGGAACTGGTTGATCTTGGCCAGGCGGGCGATCTTGGCCGGGTCGTTGCCGTGGTGAGACAGCGGGTGATGCGGATCGGACACGCCAATTTCTGGATAGGTGCGCGTGCTGGTTTCGCGGGCGAGTTGGAACGTGGTCACGCGCGTCACATCGCCCTGCATAGCCAGCGCCTGTAGATCGAACATGAGCCGAGCGTGATCAGCATACGCGGCTGGAACGCCGACTGGCCGATCCAGGTCGGGCAGCGAATTCTCGTTGGCATCCGCCTCGGCCTTTTGAATCCGGCGTTCAACCTCGCGCACGCTTTCGAGGTACTGATTCACTTTTGTCCGATCCGACGGGCCCAGCGTTTTACCCAACCGTGCCAGATCGTCTTTCACAAAGTCCAGCAGGCTCGCGCGGCGTTTGAGAGCAGCCTGGCGATCCGCCTTGCTTCCGCCTTCGCCGAATAGGCTTTCGAACACCAGCCGGGGATGCGCCTCGGCCGGGAGCGGCGTGGTGGGCGACGACCAAGAGAGATTATTCTGATAGACGCACGCGTATCCGTTATCGCACTGGCCGACCACCTGGAGCATGTCCATCGCCATCTCGAGCGACGGCAATTGCGTCTCCCGGCCGATGTGCTGGGCCGCGATCTGATCGGCGGTGGTCCCCAGGAAATAATCGGAGCTCTCGGTGTGCTTGGCCCGCGCGGCGCTCAGGAACGCGGCGTTGGATGTGGCATGCGTGCCGGGATAGGCGTTCTGCAACTCCATGTTGCTCAGGATCGAGACGTGCTCTTTCACCGATTCCAGCGGGCTGAGGATAGGCGGGAGGTCCTTCAGCTTTTCGTTGGCCGGGGGCATCCAGCGGGTCATGTCGCAGCCCATCGGGATGAACACGTATCCCAGACGGCGCACGGGGACTGCTGGTGTGAGGGACAAGGCCGTGGCCGCGGGAATCATTGCATCCAGCAGGGGAAGCGCCAGCGAGACGCCCACGCCGCGTAAAAAGGTCCGGCGAGGCAGTGACTTTTTCGAGAGATTCATTGGCTCATCCTCATTTGGAACGGCGTGCTGTTCACAACCGCGGTAATCAGGGCCGAGAAGCGGTAATTCGATGCGCGGGTGTCCCGCACGATCTGCCGGATGGCGGGCCCGTCGTAGTATTCGACGCCCCGGCCAAGGGAATAGGTCAACAGCTTTTCAGACAAAGTATTGGCAAAGATATCCGGATGTTTGAGCAGAGCCGTTTCGAGGCCACTGACGCCTTCGAACGTGCTGCCGTCGGGAAGACCACCGGTGGCATCGACCGGGGTGCCCTGCTCGCTGGTACGCCAACGGCCGATTGCGTCGAAATTCTCCAGCGAGAAACCGACCGGATCGGTCAACTTGTGGCAACCGGCACACGCGGCGTTCGCCCGATGCAGCACGAGGCGCTGGCGCACGGGCAATGACTCGGAGATTGTGTCTTCCTTAAGGGCCGGCACATTGGGCGGCGGAGGAGTGGGGACGATCCCCATCAAGTTTTCGAGAATCCATTTGCCCCGAATGACCGGCGAGGTTCGCGTGGCGTACGAAGTGACGGTGAGAATGCTCCCCTGTCGAAGCAGGCCGCCGCGTTGGCTGTCGGCACCGAGTTCCACTCTGCGGAAGCGGGTACCGTAGATGTTTGGCATGCCGTAGTGCTTGGCGAGCCTCTCGTTCACAAACGTGTGATCGGATTTGAGCAGTTCGAGAATGCTGCGGTCTTCCCGCATCACTTCTTCGAAGTGCATTTCAGTTTCAGTGCGGAAGGCCTGGCGGAGATTGTCGTCAAAATCAGGATACAACCGGCCGTCGGGCGTAATGGCGTCGAGGTTTCGGAGATGCAACCACTGCGCGGCAAAGCTGCCGACCAGTGATTGCGAACGTGAGTCTGCCAGCATCCGGCGAGTTTGTTGGGAAAGCACAGCCGGATCGTGAAGCTCGCCTCGCTCGGCAAGCGTCAGCAGTTGCTCATCAGGAATGCTGCTCCAGAGGAAAAACGATAGCCTGGAAGCAAGTTCGAGATCGGAGATCCGGTAAGCAGTCCGCGTTGCCAGGCCCGATGGATCTTCTTCGACACGAAACAGGAAATCGGGGCTGACCAGGATAGCCGAAAGCGCCGACTCAATGCCGGCATCGTAGCCCCCCTCCTGCCGGCCTTCGCGAAAGAACGGAAGAATGCGATCAAGATCGCCATTGGAAACCGGCCGACGATACGCATGACGCATTAAGGCCGTCAGCGTCTGCCTGGCGCAGGTTTCTTCATCATCGGGACCGGTCGGGCGACTGGCAAAGATGCGGTGACGGCTCGGCGTGTCGCCCGCGCCTGCGTCTTCGAACGGACCGGTTATCGACACCTGATAAATCGCGGGCGAAAGCCGGGGATGGCGATGCATGTTAAAGTGCGCGTTGTAAGGTTGCCGCTGGTTTTCGATGAGCGACGAGGGGTTCTTGAGAAATGTAATTCCAAGATCATGCGGCCCGGCTTTGGTGGTGAGGCGAACCTTCAGGTGGGCATCAACCTTCGAAAAATCCTCGCTCCCGGGCGGTTTGACGGTAAACGTGGTCACCCGCTCGCGATCCAGAAGAACTTCAACCTCGTGGGCTTCATGAAGCCCCTCGACGTGTTCATTTCGATCACGGGTAAGGCGGATCTGGATGTCGTATTGGCCGTCACGGGGGAAGGTGTAGCGGATGAGCGCGCCGCCGCGTGTGCCCAGGGGCAGGCCATCGACACGATCTTCCTGGGTGATATCGGGCTTGACGCGAATCGTATCGCCACCGGGTGCACGTTGGGCAACGCCAATCGCCAGCCGGCTGATTTTTTCGGCGGCAGTGACGTAGCGATCCAGCAGCGTGGGCGAGAGATTGCCTACTGTAACGTTGTCGAATCCGTGGCTGGCTTCGTCGGCGGGGAGAAGGGCCGTGCCATCGATATCGACTGCGAGCAGATCGCGAATGGCGTTTTGATATTCGGTTCGTGTCAGCCGGCGGATCGAATCAGTACGGCCGGGGTTCGGGTGCTGGGCCGCGGCGTGGTCGAGGTCGGCGGCGAGATGGGATACAGTTGAATCGTAGTCGGCGTCAGTCGGGCGATCCTTGCCCGCCGGGGGCATTTGGCGGGTGCTAAGCCGGCGTGCGACGGATTCCCATATTTCCGGGTGATGGCTGATGTCGTTGAGGGGGAAGGCCGTGAGATCGAGCTTGCCTTTGTGGGTGTCGGCGTCGTGGCAGGTGATGCAATAGGTGTCGAGGACTTTAGAGATAGGTGCCGGCTGCTGAGCGTGGGTTTGGGTTGAGAGTCCAAAAAGGGTTGTGGTGCATATCAAAGCCAGGCGCAGTCCGAGGGCGTAGTTCACGTTGAGAGTGTCCATGATGTGGGAACCTGCGCCTGGTAAACCGCGATGGGGGTAACTCTAACCGTTAAATGGATATCCAACAACGAATATCGTAATTGCGAGCAGGCGTTGTCACTCAAGGTTGGGTGGTCGGAATCTTGCGATTTTGGGTCGCGTTCCTGAGCACGGTTGAATATCTTTGCGGGCATGCGAAACCAACCACTGAGAATCCTGTTTGGATGTGCGGCAGTGTTTGTAAGTTGTGCATTTGCAGGAGCTGAACAGGCGAAGGAGGCCTCGATGGCGGAGAGTAACAATCTGAATCCGCCGATGATGGCCAAAAATGCATCGGGGACTTTGGGGAAAATTGAGCGATTGGATCCCGCGTTGGACGCGTTGCTCGCGCCGGATGCGACGATCGAGATCCTGGCGGAGGGAATTCAGTGGGCAGAGGGGCCGGTGTGGTATCAGGGTGGGCTGAATTTTTCGGATGTGCCGCAAAACGTGGTTTACCGATGGGCTGAGGGCAAGGGAATCTCGGTCTTTCTCAAGCCAAGCGGCTACACCCAGCCGACACCGCGAGGCGGAGAGCCAGGATCGAATGGACTGACAGTCGATTCGCAGGGAAACCTCGTCCTTTGTCAGCATGGCAACCGGCAGGTGGCCCGGCTGGAAAAGGACGGGAAATCCTTCACGCCCCTGGCCGATTCATTCGAGGGAAAGAAGTTGAACAGCCCCAACGATCTATGCTTCGATTCCAAAGGCCGGCTGTATTTCACTGACCCCTCATACGGTCTGGAGCATCGCGACCAGGACCCCAAGCGCGAGATGGACGGGAATTATGTCTATCTTCGCCAGACCGACGGAAAGCTCGTTCGCATTTGTTCCAGTCCGATCACTTATGCCGACGGGACAAGTTCGCCGGTGAAGTTTCCAAACGGGGTGGCGTTGTCGCCAGATGAAAAATGGCTGTACGTCTGCGCCTCGGACCCAACGCACCCGGCGGTGTTGAAATATGAGATCAAGGCCGATGGAACCACGGGCGCCGGCACGCTGTTTTTCGATGCCATCCAGCGCACCCAGCCGAAGCGGCCGGGTGGGCCGGACGGAATGAAGGTGGATGCCAAGGGGAATGTCTGGACGAGCGGGCCGGGCGGATTCTGGATCTTCACGCGGGAAGGAAAGCACCTCGGCACGATTGTCACGAACACCCAGAGCGCAAACTGCGCGTGGGGTGATGACGGCGCCACTTTTTACATGTGCTGCAATCACCAACTCTGCCGAATCAAAACCAAGACGAGGGGAATCCTGCCGGGCGCTCGCGGCTAATGACCGCCCGATTTCGCGGCTTTTCGTGGCATGGGGCTTCCAGCCCATGATCGAGGGAGTTGACCACCAACGACGGGTTAGATGTGGGAAAACCAAGTTTCGACTGTTGGACAACCTTATGAATTACCGCCAGAAAATGCCCGGTTCCGGCGAGTTGGTTTTCCCACATCTCACCCGGCGCCGGACCCGAAGCGCCCCCGACCACGGCCTGGAAGGCCGTGCCACTTCAGATGTCCGCCTGACTCCGCCAGTCGGCATTCGCGTACAAAAATGGCAACCCTCTCGATCAAAGTCGTGCCCGGCGCCAAAAAGAATCGGATCGTCGGCAAGTATGGAGACGCAATCAAATTGCAGGTCAGCGCGCCGCCCGAGGGCGGGAAGGCGAATGAAGCCGTCATCGCACTGCTAGCCGAGGCGCTGGGAATTGGACCGCGGCAGATATCGATTACCCGCGGGCACACTCAGCCACGGAAAACGGTTGAGATCGACGGACTCGATCAGGCAACCGCCGAGGCACGGCTTCTCTCTAACGCAGGTTGATCGCTATCATCCGGCCATGAAGTTAGACGTCGTTCCTGATCCCGAACCCTGGTACGCAGACGGACTCACGTTCACCTGCACCCAGTGCGGTAACTGTTGCACGGGCGGGCCGGGTTACGTGTGGATGAGTGAAGAAGAAGTTGGCCGGCTCGCGGCGTTTTTGAAGATCTCCGAGGGCGAAGTTCTCTCAAAATATTGTCGGCGGATTGGTGAACGCATCAGCCTGGACGAAAGGCGAATGCCCAATGGTAATTACGATTGCATCTTTCTAAAGGAAATTGACCCACCCGCCCAGCCGGCATCAAAACAAGGGAAATTGGAATCCGCGGAGGTATTGCCAATGAAACGGCGCGGATGCTCCATCTATCCCGTCCGGCCGCTTCAGTGCAGGACGTGGCCCTTCTGGCATGGGAATCTCGCCAGCCGCCAGGCCTGGGACCTGGCGTCGAAGAAATGCCCCGGAATGGATCGCGGCAAGCGGGAATTCAGCCAGATCCAGATCGAAGAACTGCGCGATGCCCGCGATTGGCCCGAGAAACCCCCGACGTCAGCGGGATGAAGATGAAACACGAAGACACGAAGAAATGCGAAGAGGAAGAGGACGTTGGCCGCTGACGATGTGCCGATATGGCGAAGACATTTGTCATCCTGGAGCGAAGCGAAGGATCTGATTCCGGAGAACTGTTCGACTACCAGATCCTTCGCTCCGCTCCAGGATGACAAGGAATGGACCTTCGCGGAGTAGACCAATGTCTGACTCGACGAGACGGAAATCCGTGGATCAGTGACGAGAACTCTTTCCTGTATTTCTTCATCTGCGCACATCCGCGGCCATCTGCGGCTAAAAATTCTTCTCTGTGGTTCCTCTGTGCCCTCTGTGGTTAACCCTCTTGCATTTGCATTTCTTCGCGTCTTCGTGCCTTCGTGTTTAATCCGAAACTTTCATCGGCGAATCCGTCTCCCCTTCCGTCTCCACCGCCCCACGCTTTTGCAGCGTTCGCGCGACAAACAGGCAGGCGATCGACCACACCAGACCTGCCGTCCAACCGGCCAGCACATCGGTCGGGTAATGGACACCCAGATAAACCCGACTGAGGCCAACCAGAAAGGTCACCAGAAGCGCGACCAAGATGATGTAGATTTTCAGCCTTCGGCCGCGGGTGACTTGAGCCAGAAGCGCGCCGATCGTGAGGTACGTGACGGCTGAGAGCATCGAGTGGCCGCTCGGATAGCTTTTGGTAAAGACGTACGCTTCCTGAAACTCGCGTGGCGGGCGATCGCGGTGGACTCCGGATTTCAGTAAGTTGCCAATTCCCAACCCGCCAAGCACCGCAACGGCCACGAGGACTGCCGCCCCGCGCTTGCGGCTGATCAGGAGAAAACCGGTGACGGCGCTTGTGACCAGCGTGAGCACGGTGATGCCACCAAGCGCGGTAAGATCTCGGCCGGCATCGCGAAGGGCGGGTGGGCCCCGATGAGCGTGAAACCAGCGAATCAGACCCATGTCGAATTTTTCGGAGTGCCCTTCGGTGACGTGATCCGTGAGCGCAATCAGGATCCAGATGCCGGCGACGACCACGAGCACAGCACTAAGGGTTAGCGGTTGCTCGGCGGCGAGATCGCGGAGTCGAATGATGAAAGCGCGGGGGTTGAAGGGCATTTGAGTATGCGTGTTAAGCGATAAGTGTAACCGCATTGTACCAAGGCAAGGTACCTTCCGCTCCCACAGCAGTGACCCTCTTCTCCCTCCACCGGTACGCCGGGGGAGGGTTGGGGAGGGGGCGTGTG
>DAIRGS010000247.1:0-3561 GCA_036794395.1 Tepidisphaeraceae bacterium
ACGCCACACAACCCCCATTTCAACAAGCTGAGCGGGGGGAACGATTAAATAATCGCAATCATCTCGCGAGCAATTTTCAGATAATTATCACGCGCCACACGTTTTCTGCGACATTTGCGACATTTCCATAACCCGCACTCCCACCAGCACTCACCACCACATTGACCCCGCGGAACCGTGTCACATCTGACATTCTTCGCATGCCAAGTGCAACGCGATGCAACGAAACGCAACGCATTTACAGCCCCCAACGCCCTGCATTTCGCACACGCATGCCCGCCAATCTATACTCACCCAGCGATGCCCACCCAATCCCATCAAGACCTCCTCCAGTCCGCCTCCACCCATCACCGCGCCGGCCATCTCCGCCAGGCCGAGGAAATTTATCGCCAGATCCTCCTTGAGAATCCAGATCATCATGAAGCCCTCCACGGCGTTGGCCTCCTCGCGATGCAATCCGCCCGGCCCGATCTGGCCGCCGCGTATCTCGCCCGCGCGGCGCAGATCGCCCCCTCCGTCGCGATCTACCACCACAACCTGGGCGAAGCGTGGATGCTCGCCGGCGACTTGAACCAGGCCGCCGCGTGCCTCCGCCGCGCGATTTGGATTGAGCCCGCCCGGCCTGAGACCCATGCCGTGCTCGGCGTCGCGCTCTCCCGCCTCCAGCGATTCCAGCAGGCAACCGAATCCCTTCAACAAGCCATCCACCTCGGCGCCGATCGGCCCGAGATCTACCAGCATCTGGCCAACGCCCTGCTCCAGCTCAATCGATTCGTCGAGGCCGAAACCTCCGCCCGAAAAGCAATCGATCGCGCCCCCAACTCCGCGGAAACCTGGCAATCCCTCGGCGAATCCCTCGGCAACCAGAATCGCACCGACGAAGCCCTCGCCGCGTTTCGCCGCGCGATCGAACTCAAATCCGACTTCGCCCTCCCCCACTATTCCACCGGCCTCACACTCGCCGCCCTCGGCCGCACGGATGAAGCAATCGCCTCGTTCCAGCACGCCCTCCGAATCCGCCCCGACTTCCCCGAAGCGCAGCTCCACCTTGGCTCCACTCTCCTCCAGATAAATCCCGATCAAGGCATCGAGCACCTCCGAAAAGCGGTGCAACTCCGCCCCACTCATCTCGATTCCCATATCGAGCTCGCTCGCGGCCTCGAACTCGCCCGCCGTTTCGACGAAGCCGCCAACGCCTTCGAAGAAATTCTCAAACTCTCGCCCGGTAACCCCAATATCGAATTCCACATCGCCGCCCTCCGTGGAAAAAACGCCCCCGCCGCCCCACCGGCCGCGCTCGTCGCCGCGCTTTTTGATCGCCACGCCGAGACTTTCGACGAACACCTCACTCAGGGCCTTCAATACCGCGTACCTCAACTCCTCCACGAAGCGGTCCTGCCCCTTCTCCCCCCCAACGCCCGCCTCGACGTCCTCGATCTCGGCTGCGGCACGGGCCTCTGCGGCCCACTCTTTCGCCCCATCGCCAAATCTCTGGTCGGCGTCGATCTCTCCCCCGCCATGATCGAAAAAGCACGCCAGCGCAACGTCTACGACCGTCTGGAAGTCGCCGACGTCACCGCCACCCTCCGCGCCTCACCAAGCAAATATGATCTCCTCATCGCCGGCGACGTCCTCTGCTACATCGGCGATCTCGCCGACCCTCTCACCGCCGCCCACTCCGCCCTCCGCCCCACCGGCCTCTTCGCCTTCTCGGTCGAGCTCGACGACACCGCCCCCACCTACCGCCTCCGCCCCAGCCGCCGCTACGCCCACGCCTTAAGCTACGTCGAAACCACTGCCCGCGCCGCCGGCTTCGAAATCCACCAACTCACCCCCACCATCCTCCGCAAAGAAAGCGATAAAGACGTCCAGGGGCTTATCGTCGTGCTGCGAAAGCAATCCGTCTAACCCGGATTGTTCACCGTCGAGACGCCGACGCGGAGAAACAAGAAAGTGGCAAAGCGTGGGAGCCGAAATAAGGAGAACAGGTTTGTCGCGCACGTCGCGTGGAAAACACACGTCGTTCCTTGCGGTATTCTCCGCGATCTCTCTTCGAGCCTGAGCCTCAGCCCGCGACGAGCTCGGTCGAGTCGAGCCGAAGGCGGTCGAGTCGAGCCGAAGGCCGCAACTGCTCCGCGGCGAATCATGAATTTTCGGCGCTCAAGTTATTTTCCGGAGAATTCTCGAACAACCACAGCCCGCCGCCGTAACAGCTTTACAAATGTGGACGCGGTTCCGTTGGGCTTGTCGCCTACAGCGGTGGCGGCATTTTCAGCGCTCAAGTTATTTTCCGGAGAATTCTCGAACAACCACGACCCGCCTCCGTAACATCTTGACAACTGTTGAACGCGGTGCCGTTAGGCTTGTTGAGCCCGGCGGTCGCGGCAGCATTGAGACAATCTCAAAATCGTGACGCGATATCGTTGAAATGGGGTAAACCGCCGCAAAAGGGTGGGGCTTCATCCGGCGTAGGACTATCTCGTTATTCGTGATCCATTGTTGATTGGCGCTCGCGATCGAGCGGCGCATCAGCGTACGCGCGTGCGCTGAGTTTGATCGGGAGCGCGGCCCAACTGTCACCGGCCCTGCTTAATACGCACTTCTTTCATTCAAGGGAACAGAGCATGTCATTGGCGAACTGGTTAGAAGCGTTGAGCGCAACGGCTGCCGAAAATTTGCGGAATCGCGCTCGGCGCCTGGCCGCATTAACCAATCCAAGCGTAGCCGTGGCGGCCGCTGAGTTAGGGCCGCTATATCGACGGGAGAAACTTCCCTAGCGATCAACGGACGTTTGAGGGGGAAATCAAATAGGACGGACGCCCTCCTAGGCGATCCGCCTCACACGTAGTCGTCGGTCAGCCTCATTTCTTTCCTCAATTCTTTCGGTCGCAGGAGACTGTATGAACTGTAATTCGCTTGTCGCCCGTCATAGCTCTTCCACGTCAAAAACGCGAAACGCACGAGCAAAAAATCCGGCGCAGCCTCATCGCATAATGGCCTCCGCGGTGATGCACTCCGTAGAAGCCCTGGAAGTACGGCGGCTGATGAGCGCCGGCGTCTACACGCCAGGCATATTGACCGTGGATGGCACGTCGCTCTCGGACACGATCTCCGTTGCGGTCAGCGGGCCCAACCTCACAGTCAACGATAATGGCACACCCCGTTCCTTCCCTATCGCGGGACTGACCGGCCTCATTATCAATGGCTACGCCGGCAACGATTTCCTAACGGTCGATCGTGCGGTCACCATACCTGCGACGATTCAGGGCGGGGCCGGCGACGACACAATCGTGGGTGGCGGCGGCAATGACATGCTGTGGGGGGACGATATAGCGACACCCTTTTTCGACACCAGCGCCGCCATCAGCGTCCCATACAATGGCGGGGTGTTGACAGCCGTTCCGGGAGGAGGGGTCTACTTCATTCGCGACGGATCGAATGTGCCCGCCAACGGCGCAAATCAACTCGTCACCACCGGGTCCCCGGTGGTCACCGCGATGACCGCTTACAAAGGTGGAATTCTAACCGCCTTCGCCAACGGGGGCGTCTACTTCAGCCCTA
>DAIRGS010000247.1:3661-10503 GCA_036794395.1 Tepidisphaeraceae bacterium
GCTCGACCGGTGCGCTCGACGGCAACACCCTCGATGGCGGCGGGAACTCTAGCCGCGTCACTACCGGATTTCCGATTATCACCTCGATGACGCCCCTCAACGGTGGCATCGTGGCGAGGGCTAGTGACGGCCGCGTGTTCTACAGTCCGAATGGACTGCAACTTGAATCATCTTTGGTGCAAGCCTCCACCGAAATTTATGGAGGAACGGGCAACGACACGCTCACTGGCGGTGCCGGCGGGGACTCGATACGCGGCGGTAGTGGGAACGACCTTATTCGTGGCAACGGCGGCAATGACCTGCTTTACGGTGATGATGGAAACGACACTCTATACGGCGGGGGCGGGAATAACAGTTTGTATGGGGGCAGCGGTAATGACACATTGGTAGCTGTCGGTGGCGGCCGAGATGTCGTCACAGCAGGATCCGGATCTGATAGTATTTGGGTAGACCACGAAATAGTTTATTCGACGGTAGGTAGCCTTACCGTTAGCACGACGTTCGATTCCGTGCGAGATGCGACCTCGGCTGACGATGTGCATTGGATCGATCAATTCGAGGGTGGCGTAAGCAAAGCTGCTGGAGATAGCCTGCCAGACCCGAGCGATTCGGGCACCACCGTGAAGGTAAATCTTCCGCTATGGGGGGCTGCGCCGGTCGCAGGCGATGTGAACCAGGGCGGTACTGGCGACTGCTATTTTATGGCTATGCTCGCGGCGCTCGCGGGTACGGATCCTTCGACTCTTCAGAACTCTGCGGTTGATCTTGGCGATGGGACATTTGTTGTGCAATTCTATCAAGGAGATTCTCCAAAATTCATTCGGGTCTCCAATAAGTTGCCGGGGTGGGGGCGGGGCGCTTATCCGGGCATCAACAACACCATATGGGCGCCTATCATGGAAAAAGCGCTTTGCTATTTCCGAGCGGGCGATAACACCTATGAATCCATCGGCGTCGGTGGCCCCCTCTGGGAGCCGTACGACGATTTTGGTATTAAGAATACTAATTTCACGCCCGCAGATTACAGCGAGACGGAGCTATCAGACATGCTTTCGAATGGATTGAGCAGTGGAAACGCGATCACATTAGGTACTAAATTACCGCCCGACCTCATTGCTAGCCACGCTTATACCCTAATTAGCGTTTCCCACGATTCGAGTGGAGCCGCGCGATTCGTTGTTCGGAACCCATGGGGGTTAAAGGGCGACTCGTTGGAGAACAGCCAGGGTTATGCGACATTGACGTACTCAGAGTTCACGTCCAATTTCTACTGGGGCTGCATGGCGACAGGAGGCGGGGCCGGTACGGGCGGTGGGGTGGGACAGGGCCCTCCAGTTTTGCCGCTTCTCGACACAATCACGGGCACATCGGGCATCGACCAAATTTTGATAATTCGTGATCCGGACCAAATTCATCTGGACTGGACCAATGGAACCGATAGCGGCCAACTCCTGATTGATGATCCCGCAGGTCTTACTATCAATGGCAATGGCGGCAATGACACGATTACGCTCGTGAATACTAACGGCAACGCATTGCCAAACATGCTGCACCTCAACGGAACTTTCACCGTCAATGGGCTGTCGAACACCAATCCATTCGCGGGCACCACATTGGAACTCGGCCAAAGCACGGTGTTCATCAACTACGCAAATGCTGGCGCTGATGCGGCGACCAAGGCGCTGATCAAGACGTACCTGGCCAACGGGTTTAATGGCGGGGCCTGGACGGGCGTGCCGACGGCCTCGACGGGGGTCATCACCTCGACTGCGGCCAGGAACAACGTCAACCACAATACCGGCATCGGCTGGGCGGACTCCTCCGATGGAACGGGTGTGAACACGACTCCGAACACCATCGAACTGAAGTACACGCTTAACGGTGACGCGACACTCAACGGGGTGGTCGACATCTTCGACCTCAATGCCTTGCTTCCGCACTTCAACAGCACTGGCGACTGGACCGGCGGCGACAGCAATTACACCGGCACGGTCGATATCTTCGACCTCAATGCCCTCTTGCCCAACTTCAATACCAACCTGGGCGCACAGGCCACGCCGGCAATGGCGAGCGTAGCTCCAGCTTCGGCGGCTGCTTCCACGGTAAACAACTCCAGTTCGACATCATCAAACATGACCGTGACAAGCGTCACTCCCTTTAAAGTATCTGGATCGGAGTCCACATCGTCTTCAAACATCAACATTGCGGCAGTGAACAGCACGTCATCTCCGATCGACTCAAATTTGATCCCCAAGAAGCAGACGAAAAAGAAGCATAAATAGTGGCAGCGTCTCGATACAGCGGCCTGGCGAGTTTAGATGCCGCTCGCCGACTCACGGAGACGATCCCACGACTGCTCTGGTCGGCCGCCGGAAGTCCGCGCGTTAGATGTGCCGCCGATGGCATCGGCCCGCAGCTGCGCCTATACTTGTCCTCCAACGATTTAACGACGTTTAGCGGCCCCACCCGACGGGGCGATCGCTTCTCAGGAGCCTCAAAATGCCCGGTATGACCCTGACCGAAAAGATCCTTGCCAAGCACTGCGGCAAGACCCACGTCTCCCCCAACGACAACGTCTGGGTCAACGTCGATATCCTCATGACCCACGACGTGTGCGGGCCGGGCACCATCGGCATCTTCCACGATAAATTCGGCAAGAACGCCAAAGTCTGGGACAAGGATCGCGTGGTCATCATCCCCGATCACTACATCTTCACCGCCGACGAAAAGTGCCATCGCAACGTCCAGATCCTCCGCGATTTCGTCACCGAGCAGGGCCTGAAGTACTATTACGACCCCGAATTCGTCACCAATACGCCGGGCATGCCCAACCCGTATAAAGACCCGACCAAGACCAACTACAAGGGCGTCTGCCACAAGGCCCTGCCCGAGGAAGGCCACATCCGCCCCGGCGAGATCCTCATCGGCACCGACAGCCACACCTGCACCGCCGGTGCCTTCGGCCAGTTCGCCACCGGCGTCGGCAATACCGATGCCGCGTTTGTCCTGGGCACCGGCAAAACCTGGCTCAAAGTTCCGCCGACCATGAAGTTCACCTTCCATGGCCAGATCCCCCCGTACCTGACTGCCAAAGATCTGATCCTCGCAGTCATCGGTGAGATCGGTGTGGACGGCGCAACTTACCGTGCCATGTACTTCGCGGGCGATGGAGTCTCCTCCCTCACCCTCGAAGACCGCATGACCCTCACCAACATGGCCATCGAGGCCGGCGGCAAGAACGGCGTCTGCGACGTCGACGAAAAAACCCTCCAATACGTCCGTAACCGTTCCAACGTTCCCACCTGGGATGTCTTCGCCGACGATAAAAACGCAAGCTACTTCAGCACCCACGAATGGGATCTGTCGACGATGGAACCTCTCGTCGCCAAACCCCACTCGCCGGATAACAAAGACACGGCCCACAATTGCCGCGACGTCAAACTTGACCGCGCCTACATCGGCTCCTGCACCGGCGGAAAAATCACCGACATGATCTTCGCCGCCAGCCTGCTTAAGGGCCATCAGGTCAAAATCAAAACCTTCGTCGTCCCCGGCTCCACCGAAGTTCACTCCGACATGAAGAAGCTGAACCTTCGCGGCGTGGAAAAAGGCCCCAACGAAAAGTCTATCGAAGACATCCTCATCGATGCCGGCTGCCTCGTCGGCCCCTCCGGCTGCTCCGCCTGCCTCGGCGGACCCGCCGATACCTTCGGCCGGTTGAATTCAACGGAAGTCTGCATCAGCACCACCAACCGCAACTTCCCCGGCCGCATGGGCAGCACCAAGTCCGCCGTGTACCTGGCCAGCCCGCTGACGGTTGCCGCCAGTGCGCTGACGGGTCACGTGACCGACCCGCGGGAATATGTGTCGTCGCCGATTGAGACGGGGATGGCGGGAGTGCTTTGAGATGAGGTAGATTTGATGGAGACGCGCGCCCATTTCAGCGCCGTTTTGCATTCCCCAGAAATGTGGGCGGTGACGGATCGGCATGAACTGGGGCTCTTGGAGCTGTACAAAAAGGGGAGCTATCGTGAATGCCGCCTTCACAATGACGGATTGAAGATTTCCAAAGCCCGATGGACGATCTCATCCCCCGCATTTGGTGTCGAGGGTGTCAACGTGCATTTTGAATCGAGACAGCCAGGCACATTGCAGTTGGACGTTGAAATCGTCCCATACGAAGGCAGTATCGAAGAGGAGCCGACACGCGTTGCCGAACTCAACGAACAGCTGCTTCTGAAACGCAAACTCATTGAGGAGATCCGAAACCAGCTTTCTTCGGAGCGTTCTCTTTACACCGACTTTGGCGCAACGGTGGATCGATTGCGCGATCCTTCCAAGCCGTCAACGCTTTGCGCAATGAAATTCTCGTCCGGCGCGGAGGACCCGACGCCGGCCTCCGACGCGAGTTTCTTCTCGCGCCTGATCGACAGAGTTACGCCCATAGTCGATCAGGCAGTCCGCCGCGCACGGCAGCAGGTTGCACGTGTGTAGGCAAGGCCGCGACGCCCCCTCTCACACGAATAGCCGCAATGAGGCGCGCTTGACCATCATACACCGTATGATATAATTCCGTGATTGAAGCTGACAATCATTCAGCCCGCGTCGTTTCTGACTGAGTAGCGGCGTCTACGGCTGAACGATGAAGACCTGCAAGCTTTTGAAGCAGAGATCATTGACCGCCCGGCGGCCGTCCCAGTCATGAAGGGAACGGGTGCCATTCGAAAGATACGTTTCTCGCCGCCATCGTCGCGGCGCGGCAAGAGTGGCGCATTGCGAGTTTGTTACATCTGGTTTTCCGAATTCTCCGCCGTCTATACTACTTGTGATTTTTTCGAAGAATGAACAAGCAAATCTCACCGCCGCCGAACGTCGCTATTTCCAGCAATGGGTCACCCACCTTCGCAAAACACTGAAGGAGACCTGAAAATGCTCGCAAGCAAGAACCCAAGATCCACCCCGCCTCTCAAGCGCCGGTTGCCGCCCACGCCGCCGGCTCGCATGGGGGCGTTCGCCCTGAAATTGGACCGGGCTTTCCGCCAGATCGCAGGCGGACAGGTTACGATTCGTCACGTCGAAATCCCCGAGCCCGGCGTACACTCGGCAGCGGCGATTCGAAAACTTCGCCGCGCCCTCGGCGTAAGCCAGCCGGTCTTCGCACGGTTGATGGGAATTTCCACGGTCCTGGTCCAATCGTGGGAGCAGGGCCAGCGAATCCCCTCGCAAATGGCGCGACGCCTTCTCGACGAGATCGCACGCGAACCTCACCGCTGGGCATCTACTATGAAACCAGTCGCGTAAATCATGCTCGATCACCCAATTTCTCTTCCAAACCTGATCTCAAATCCGTTCCTACGGAACACTCATGAAATACGAGATCGTTATCTATTGGAGCGATGAAGACGCCGCATTCATTGCCGAAGTGCCAGAGCTTCCGGGCTGCATGGCGGACGGAGCGACCAAACGCAAAGCGCTTGCGGCCGTCGAAGTCGTCACGCGCGAATGGATCGAAACGGCTCGCTCGCTGGGCCGGTCCATTCCAAAACCGCGCGGGAAACTCATGTACGCTTAAGCAAGATTGCGCTCCTGCTTGGCTACCAACGACGCCGTCGATACCTTCGGCCGCCTGAATTCAACGGAAATCTGCATCAGTGCCACCAACCGCAAATTCCCCGGCCGCGTTCGCAGAATCAAATCCACCGTGTACCTGGCCAGGCTCCTGACGGTCGCCAGGGGGCCGACGTGCAAGCGGATCGAGGCCGATGAAATCTGGTCGTTCGTGTACGCCAAAGAAAGGAACGTGCCGGAAGCGAAGAATGGCAAGTTCGGCGTCGGTGACGTTTGGACGTGGGTCGCACTGGACGCCGACACGAAGCTTTGCGTCTCTTACCTCATCGGTGAACGTGACGCCGGTTACGCTAACATCTTCATGCAGGACGTGGCGGATCGCGTCGTGAACCGAATCCAACTGACAACCGACGGGTTGCGGTCGTACCAACTTCTGCCGGATTCACCAGACGCTCCGCGTCACGCCCGCGATGCAAGCGGGCCTTACCGATCATGTATGGGAACTTGAGGAACTGGTGGGGCTGATCGGGTAGGATTGCGGCGTGCGACGACATCTGGTTACCCTCATATGTGGGATATCGCTGATCTTTTGCTTGGGGACGCTTTTGTTGCGGCTCCATGCGGTTGCGGTTGCGGATTACCTGCATTGTGATTCATATCGCCTCAAGTCGGGCCTCGTATATCGCTCAAAATGGGATTTGGAATCTGCGGGGGGACAGTTGGGGCTATGGTTTTCGCAGGACAGCAATTCCGACCCGAAGATTGTCGGCGGAACATTGGAATTTCTCCCGCATGCGGGTTATCTCCCGCTTCGCGAAGCGGCGTGGAGTTGGGAGGAGGACATCAATCCGGACGGACCTGCTCGGCGTGTGCCGTTATGGCGAGGCAGGCCCGGTCCAAAGTGGGGCTTCGGAATGGTTTCAAATCCGTGGCGAACGCACGGATTCTACGGACATGGGGAATGGAGTGTTATCGTCCCGCATTGGTTTGTCGCCCTTGTGACAGGCTTGCTTCCGTTGTGGTGGGTGCGGTCGGGCCGATGGCGACGACACGTGAAGCCCGGCCACTGTCGATCATGCGGGTATGACCTGAGAGGTAATGCAAGCGGCACATGCCCCGAATGCGGAACCCCAGTCGAATCAAAACCCGTGCCGCAGAAAATTCCGGATATTTCAAACTGACCCACTACCCGCGGTTCCGCATCGTGAAATGCGGAAGACAAAGATTTGGGGAGATGTGCTGGCGCTGGAAGTTGCGGCGTGCCAGCTTTCCCC
>DAIRGS010000036.1:0-8149 GCA_036794395.1 Tepidisphaeraceae bacterium
CTTGACCGCCACCGAAGATTACCCCAAATCAAAGGCGTGACAAAGCACTAGGGCCGGTCCGAGGCCATGGCTGGTGACGTCGCCGATTGCGATGGCAGTTCGGCCATCGATCGTGGGGATGTAGTCGTAGTAATCTCCACCCGTCTCCACGGCGCTGATCGAAACGCCGGCGATGTCATAGCCGCGAAGATCCGGTGCAGTGCGCGGGAACAGCCGCCGCTGAATTTCCCGGGCCAGCTGCACCTCGCCCTGCTTGGCGCTTAATTGCTTTTCAACGCGCCGCCGTCGGGATCGCTCAATCGAATATCGCAGTGACCGCGCAACCACCTGCCCATCGGCAAGCCCTTTTACCAGATAGTCTTGCGCCCCTTTTTGCACCGCCTGCAAGCCCAGTTCTTCGTCTTGCAGCCCGGTCAGCATCACGACCGCCGCATCGGGATGAGCGGCGTTGAGTTGAACAAAGGTGTCGAGCCCGGCACTGTCCGGCAACGAGAGATCCAGCAGCACGACATCGAAATCCTCGCTCTTGAGGCGCTCTATTGCTTCAAAAAGCGAGTCAACGGTCGTCCACTCCAGCCGGGGCAGGTGCGCCTCGGCCAGCGTATCTTGAAGCAACATGACATCTTCCGGATCGTCCTCGACCAGCAGGACGCGGATATGCTCGGATTCCACTGCAAGATTGTGATGCAACGGATATGCCAGCCAAACTGAATGCCACGTGTCCCGCCACGTGGTGTCATGCTCGCCCTGCCAGTACCATGGGACACGTGCATGTAGGGCGGCGTGCACCACCTGGGAGCGCAACCACAATGGGATCGGCGTCCGAACAGGACAAACCGTCACGTCACTTCACGTCTTATCGATCGGCGCACCGCGCCCGAAGCCATGCTTCGGCGCACTCTGAGGAGGATGCCGGGCCCGGACCGGGGCACCTCGACCACCCCATGGTGCCAAAAGGACCGGCAACCCTGATCAAGCAGCCGGCGGAACTCACCCGGCTCATCGACCAGCTTCGTTCCATGGGCCAGTTTGGATACGACAGCGAATTCATTGGTGAGCTGACTTACGTTCCAAAGCTTTGCCTGATCCAGGTCACTTCGGCCACCGAGATCTCCCTCATCGATCCGTTGGCCGGGCTGGACCTGCGACCCTTCTGGGAGCTGATTGCCGATCCAGGCGTCGAGAAAATCGTCCACGCCGGCCAGCAGGATCTGGAACCTGTGGTGCGCGAGCTGGGCGTAGCGCCCGCCAATGTGTTCGATACACAGATTGCCGCGGCATTCATCGGCTTGCCCTACCCGCTTTCCCTTTCCAAACTGACTTTTGAGCTGACAGGCGCAAAGCTTGGCAAGGGCCTGACGTTTACGCGTTGGGATCAACGTCCGCTGTCGGCCATGCAATTGCGCTATGCGGCGGATGACGTGCGTTACCTCATGCTGGCCCGCCAGCGCATTGGCGAGCGGCTTGAAGCGCTCGGACATACGCGGTGGGCCGCCGAAGAGTGTGCCGCCCAATGCCGGGTGGAGGAATTCAAATTCGATCCGCAGCAACAATATTTACGAGTGCGCGGATCGGGGTCCCTTCAGCCGCGAAATCTGGCAGTTTTGCGCGAGCTGACGATCTGGCGTCATACCGCCGCCCGCGAGGCAAACGTGCCGCCCCGTGCGTTGCTGCGCGATGAAGTCATGATCGACCTGTCGCGCAACCCGGTGCGGTCGCTGAATAAGCTGGCAAGCGTGAAGGGCCTCCCCAGGCCGGTTGAATCGGAGTTTGGCGCACAGATCTTGCAGACGACTGAAAAGGCCCTGGCCCTGACCGAAGCCGAGCTCCCCACCACCCGCGATCCTGAGCAGACCCCGCCAGAAAAGTTTCGAACTGATTCACTCTGGGCCGTGGCGCAGGCTGTGTGCGCCGGCCAGGGCATCGACATCGCGGTCGTCACAAGCCGCCAAGAGATCAACGAGTTCTATCTCCATCTGACTGGATCAAACGAGGGCGCCACCCCTCACCATCTGTTAACTGGATGGCGGCAGGAGGCGCTCGGAGCGGCCCTGCAAAAGCTGGTGGCGGGAAAAGGTGGCGTGGAATTGCGGTGGGAGGGGTCTAATCTGCGGTCGAAGGAGACGAAGTAGCCGCCCATCACGTCCGATAAAATTCAGGTTCTGAAGCACGTCGCACCGATCTAGGTAAGGTGCAGACCAACCGAAAAATCCTTTCTCACGACGCCCTGCTGACCCTCCGGGAGAAGGCCCGCCGCGATGGCCTGACACTCGTACACTGCCACGGGTGCTTTGACATCGTTCATCCCGGGCATATTCATCACCTCGAATTCGCTCGATCGATGGGCGATTTGCTGGTCGTATCCGTCAGTGCTGATTCCCATGTGAACAAAGGCGTTGATCGCCCGCTGATCCCCGACGAATTGCGGGCTCAGAGCCTGGCCGCCCTGGAATGCGTGGATGCGGTTTACGTCAATCCCACCCCGACCGCGGTCGAACTGCTGGAGACATTACAGCCCGACGTTTATGTCAAAGGACGTGAGTACGAACAAAACTGCGATCCTCGGTTTTTGGCTGAGAAGGATGCCGTGGTCAGTCGTGGCGGTCGTGTGGTGTTTTCCAGCGGCGATGTTGTCTATTCCTCCACCGCGCTGATCGGCACCCTCGAACGGCCCGAGCGCTTTTACGATGAAAAGGTCATTCGCCTTCGCGATCAATACAGCCTCTCCACCAACAACCTTCAATCGCTCCTTCACCGCGCACGCGGCCGGCGCGTCGTGGTGATCGGCGACTACATCCTCGACCGCTATCACTTCTGCGATGCCACGGGTGTCGCCGGCGAAGGGCCCATGCTCTCGCTCCGCCCGATGCAGGAACATGACTACGATGGCGGCGCCGGCGTGATCGCGCTTCATCTGGCCGCGATGGGCGCCCGGCCCACGCTGATCAGCTCATTGGCAGACGACGACATCTCCGCCCAGATCACGATGCGTCTGGAAGCAGCGGGGGTGGATGTGCAATGCTATCGCGGTCGCGAGCAGGTCGTACTCAAGCATCGCTATCTGGTCGATCAAACCAAGCTGTTCAAGGTGGACGATGGCTCGGCCACGCCCGCCGACTCGCAGCTCGAAGGCCTCATCGCCGCCAGGATCATCGCGGCCTGCGAAGGGGCGGATGCGGTCATCATCGCCGATTTTGGATATGGAATGATTACCGCGGGCTTGCTCAGCCGGATCCTTCCCGAGATCCGCAAACGCGTGCCGGTGATCGCCGGGGATGTGAGCGGCCGGCGCAGCAATCTGCTGAACTTCAAGGAATTTGATCTGCTCTGCCCCACCGAACGTGAAGTCCGCGAAGCCCAACACGACTTCTCCAGCGGGCTGGGCGCGGTTGTATGGCAGATGCTCGCCTCCACCAAAGCCCGCCAGGCAATCGTCACACTCGGAAAACAGGGCTTGGTGACCTTCGACGGCAGCGAACGCCCCCTTCCCCCGCGGCTTAAAAGTGAATACCTCCCCGCCCTCTGCCCCATGGCACTCGATCCGCTTGGCTGCGGCGATGCGTTACTGTCAGCGGCAACGCTTGCCCTGGCCGCCGGCGGCTCTCTCCAGGCTGCCGCCTTCCTCGGCTCGGTTGCCGCGGCGGTCGAATCCCAGGAAATCGGCAATCACCCCGTCACCGCCGAGCGAATCATCGCCCAACTCCAACAACGCGACGCCCTCGCCGCGACAACGCGGATGGCGTCATAAAGCGATTGCTGATTGCTGAGTGCTGAGTGCTGATTTTGAGAGCCGAAGGTGCGGCTTTTAATCAGCAATCAGCAATCACCATTCAGCAATTCCTATCTGACTGGCCTGGGCGCGGGTGCTCCGGCGCCGGTCGGCTGACCGGGCTGCATCGGAATCTCGCCGAACTGCTGCTCATATCGACGGATCAACTGCGTCAGCGAACCAGTCAGGCGCTTAACGGTCGAGTACGTCATGATCATTCGATCCGTCACCTTGAACAGCATCTGCTGCTGCCCGGTCTGCGGATTGGGGTTCAGCATGTTGAACCCGAAGTCGATCACAACTTCTTCAGCGGTCGTATGAATGCGGTAAGCGTTGGCGAACATCGACTTCATGTCGCGTTCGTCCAGCATGAGTTGTACATTTTGTGCATCAGCCGCGGCGGCGGTGGTATCTTCAGCCATAGTCTTGCCAATCCTTTCGAAGAAAAACGTGCGGGCATTGTGGCGAAAAGAGAGGCATTGTCCACCTACCGGCTCAGCTCCGCGAACACCGCCCGATGCCCTGATCCGATGTCCCCGCTGGTGTATGACGAATGGCACTGCCAGCTCGGGTCATACAGGATGTGATCGATGCGCAGCCACGTTCGATGCATAGCGTAAGAGGTTCCAAATCCGAAACCCGCGACCGAGAACGCATCGTTGTATGCCGACCAGGCACTGCGAAAGATCAGGCTGTCTTCGGTTGTGTTGAAATCCCCGCCCAGCAGCACCGGGCCGGGCATGGTTCGCACGTGCGATGCCAGCAGCGCCGAGCTGTCGGCCCGGCGATTCGAATTGGCCGCCAACAGGTGAGCCGCCAATTCCCCATTCTGTTTCATCATGCTCAAGGCCTTGTGCGGCGACGTGAGGTGCAGGCTGACCACCTGGAAATCGCCGAACGGCGCATGCACGAGATAACGCCCCGCCGCCCCGTCAATAACCATCCCGCCCTTGATCTCATCAGCCGTCTCGGGGGCTTGTCCCATGGAAGACTTGTCGATCAGCGTGATCGGCCAGCGGCTGGCGATCATAATTCCGTCGTTGACTTCCATCTGCCAGCCGGGCTGATGCAGATAGGGTATATCCGTCCTGGCATCAAAGACCTGGAACGTGACCACGTCCGGCTTAGTTTGAATCAAAAAGTCGTTGACGATCCGAGGGTCCGCCTGGTGGTCGTGCAGATTTGCGGTCACCATCCGAACCGCGTTGGGACCCCTCGAAGGCGAAATCGCCGCCCGCCAGGGGATGCTAAAGCCCATCAGGCCGATCAGGACCAGAACGCCCGTCAGGATCGGCACCCAAATCGATTTGCGCCTGAATATCCCCGCCAAAGGCAACACGACCGGCAGCGGCACCGCCCAGATCCATCGCGGGGAAAACAACAGGAATGTGGCCGGCCACCACGACTCACCCACAAACCGAAACATCAGCCAAATCGCGATTGCGCCCAGCGCATAGAGCACGCACAACGCCCCCACCCACCCTGAAGCGATACGCTTCCAGCGCGGCAAGGGCGCGCGCCGCCTTCGCCCGCGTATGGGTTTCGCGGAATCGTCCGCTTCCGGTTCATCTTCCATTGCGTCGCGCATACCGCGATACAATACCGGCGCGTCAGCCGACTCCCTACTGCTCATACCCAATATGTCGACCGTCCCCTGCCGGTTCGTGAACTTGGAGGTTCAATCAGGGCGATCGAATATTCCTGGCCCGCGGCCTAATGTTCGTTCACCCAGATTTCGTTGCTCAGAAGGACGCGCGCCTTCTTGCCCCCTCTCCCGGAGGGAGAGGGAGTAAGAGGGCGGACACGGGGTCCGCTCCGCGGCGCTTCAGCTGGCTTTCGGATCGCGCACATGCACCCACGTATGAACGTGCGGCGCCCCGCGGAAATACCAGACCATCGACGGCCCCTCAATCTGCCATAAGTCCCAGACGCCGTCGTTCCCAATATCCATGTAGTTGTAAAAGGTCATGTGCAGCTTATCCCGCCCCGCGGCATCAACCAGTTGCATCGCCTTGTCCGCATCCGTCTTGCGGAAGGGGGCGAGCACATCCTGCATCACCTTCCACGCCAGTTCCTTCTGATCGACGGTCAGGTCTGCCAGCGGAATACCCGTCAGGCCCTTGTCGGTGCCGCTCAGGGCAACGGTATCGGTGCCCTTTTCCGTACGCGGATCGGTTCGCAGCGCGATCTTCCGCTGGTTTCCATCCAGGGCCTGAAACAGCTCATTGGCCCGCTTGGCCTGATACCAGTAGGCGTTCCCCGGATGGTCGGCGGCTTCGTTGTCGCTCATGGCCGCGTGCCCGTAGAAGATCGGCCCGCCGAACGCCTCGCCCTCCACGCTGTTGCCATCGCAGCGCCGCGTGACGTGCCGGCCCGTAAACACAAATTCAAACTTTGATTGTCCGCCCGCCGTCCCCGGATCGCCAAACATTGCCACCGAGCATCCTTCAAATCCCCCGGCTTTGGCTTCCTGATTATCGTGATCCACCTGTTCGAACACGCGCTGGGCGTATTCCTCGCTGTGCATGCCCATGAAAATCTGGCGGATCAAATCCCGCTGATCGGGGTTGAACGCGCTCTTGATGGTCGGTTTGATAATGTGCCAGTTGTTGTCCACCTTCGAGCGAAGCGGATCATTGAATGGGAAACAAATGATCTTCCGCTGCTGATCGTTCAGTGATTTGTAAAGCTGGGCCACCAGCGTCTCGGAAGACGCCCCGGCTGCAACCGCCGCGCTGGCCGGCCGCACCAATCCGCCAAGCATGCTGCCAGACACCGCCCCCGCCGCGATTCCTCCAACTGCCGTCTTGATAAACTCGCGCCGCGATGCCGAAGGACCGCAGCAATCCGGACAGGATCGCTGATCAGAATTGAAAGATTGAGACATAGGTTAGCTCCTTGTTCAATCGAGCATACCCAGCCACAGGCCGTATAAAAACGAAAATCCGATTTTTTGAAATCAGCCCCCGGGCGCCACCGGCAGTTCCGGCGCGCTTGGAGCATTGATCAATTCCACCCCATCGCGCGACACGGTTGCGATGATTTCCAGCCGAACCCCAAACCGATTCGGCAGATAAATCCCCGGCTCAATGCTGAACACCATGCCCTCCTCCATCACCTCCGAATTCCCCGATCGCAGATAAGGCGGCTCATGCCCCGCCAATCCCAACCCATGCCCGGTGCGATGCATGAAATATTCCCCATATCCCGCCCGGTCGATCACCCCGCGAGCCGCGTGATCGATTTCCTCACACTTCACCCCCGGCTTCACCGCTCGAATCGCCTCTTGCTGCGCCTGATACACCACCTCATACACTTTCCGCACTTCCGCATCCACCGGCTCCCCCACACTACACGTCACGGTAATATCGCTCTGGTATCCATAAATATGGCTGTGATCGATCCCTTTCGGCGTTGGAATCGGCACCGATCCGCGCGTTCCGTAATCCAGAATCACCACATCCCCGCGTTGCAGCACGCGCTTGGCCGTCTCATGGTGCGGGAGGGCCGAATTCGGCCCCGACGCGATGATCGTAAACGCAATCGCGGACTCGCTGTCACGCTTCAACAACGCGGCCTGCAAATCACGATCAACCTCGCCCTCGGTTCGTCCCGGCACACACAGCGCAACCGCCTCGGGAATCGTATCGTCCACCTGCTTCGCTACCCGCCGGAGCAGCGCCAATTCCGATGCATCTTTTCGCAATCGCAGATTCCGCAGAATCGCCCCGCTGGGCACAAGCCGGGCTCCCGGCGCCACCCCCATCAGATCCATCACAAACCCGGCCCGCGCCTCTTCATCAAATGCGATCGTCCCCGTCCCCGCCAACGCATCCTTCATCGGCCCCAGGTACCACTCCGTGTCGTTCCATCCCCGAATCGCTTCGCCCGCAACCGCCCTTTCCTCCACCTGCGGTACATTCATCGCTGGCGCGATCCACTGCGCCGATCCATCCCGCCGCAGCACCAGCGCCAGCAGCCGTTCCCCCGCATGCCCATGCTCAAACCCCGTGAGATAAAATAAATCCGCCCCCGGCGTCAAAACCAGTGCATCAACCCCAGCAGATTTCATCACCGCCGTGGCTTGTTCAAATCGTGGTCGCATAAATATAGAATATTCAATTGAACCTGAATTTCATCTGCACAGCTAACCCTTTATTTCTTCGCGTACTCCGCGGATTTGTTTCGCCATGATAAAACCACGGATTACACGGATACCACGGATAAGAAGAACCCGCATCTTTCTTCCCATCCGTGCCATCCATGAAATCCGTGGTTTCATTTCTTCCTCACATGCTTCAAATCTGGCCGCGAACCGGCAAGCGCGCCTCCGTGCCTCTCTTCGAGCCTGAGCCTCAGCCCGCGACGAGCTCGGTCGAG
>DAIRGS010000036.1:8159-36159 GCA_036794395.1 Tepidisphaeraceae bacterium
TCGAGTCGAGCCGAAGGCCGTGCCTCCGTGGTTAGCATTTCTTTTTTCCTGTTCGATTTATCCACGGTTGGCGGCTACGACCAATGCGCTCTCAACTGTTTTTTATTAAGCGCGATTGGCTTAAGTCGGTATCCTAATTACATGCGACCCATCGTCACCCTGATCACGTTGCTCATAACTTCGACCTTTTCCCTCGCCCAAACCCCCGCCGCGACGCCCGCACCGGGCGGGGCATTGCGGCACCTGCTCTACGTCGCCGTCCCCGGCATTCGCGATTATGCGCAATATGGCGGAAACGGGATTCTCGTCTTCGACATCGATCACGATCACAAGTTCGTCCGCCGGATCAATGTCCCCGCCATGGGCGTCCCCAATAAGCCGCAGGCTTCCAAGGGCATCTGTGCCAACAGCACTACCGGCAAGCTTTACGTCAGCAACACCAAATCCCTCACCTGCATCGACCTGACCAACGACGCAATCCTCTGGGAGAAAACCTACGACGACGGCTGCGATCGAATGTCGATCTCTCACGACGGCAAAACCATTTTCGAGCCCACCCTCGAAGGCAAATACTGGCATGTGATCGATGCCGCGACCGGCGATGAAGTCACCCGGATTCCAACCGATGCCGGCGCGCACAACACCGTCTTCGGCCTTGATGGCCGCCACGTTTATCTGGCCGCGTTGCATTCCCCGATGATGGTGGTTGCCGATGCCCAGACCCGCGCCAAGGAAACGGTCGTAGGCCCGTTCGCCGCCCCGATCCGGCCCTTCACCATTAACGCAGCCTGCACGCTTTGTTACGTCAACGTCAATGATCTTCTCGGATTCGAAATCGGCGATCTCAAGACGGGTAAGAAGCTCTTCCGGGTCGAAGTCCAGGGTTTCGAAAAAGGCGACACCAAGCGGCACGGCTGCCCCAGTCATGGCATCGGCCTTACGCCCGATGAAAAAGAGTTATGGGTCACCGACGCCCACAACAGCCGTCTGCATATCTTCGATAGCACCGTCATGCCGCCCAAACAGGTCCAGAGCATCGAGCTTCACGATCAACCCGGCTGGATCACCTTCAGCATCGATGGCCGCTTCGCCTACCCCTCGACCGGCGAAATCGTCGATGTCAAAACCCACAAAGTCATTTCCACACTGAAAGATGAACACGGGATGGAAGTCCAGAGCGAAAAGCTCATGGAAATCGACTTCTACGGCGGCAAGCCCGTCCACGCCGGCGATCAATTCGGCCTCGGCCGGGCTGGCACTCCCACTACACGATAGACGCGGAAATTTCTTCCAATTCCATTCGGATGAGGTTGCTCGCTCCTCTGGGCTGGCGAACAATCTGGAGTCTCGCTTTTCGTTTCTGGAGGCTCGAATGAAAATGTCGAATGCGATTGCAAGTGTGAACGTCCAAAGACCATCAGTTGAAGGTCTCGAACCCCGTCGCCTGTTGGCTGCCACGCCCACACCGATAACGAATTTTGTAGGTCAATACGTGGGCAGCCTTCAAGCCACCGGCGGCGATCCCCAATCCATCGTTCTGTCCATTACCACCCAGAAAAAGCGAAGCTTCTCGGGTTCTTTCACCGAAGACAACGGCGCGACCGCCACCGTCAAGGGGACTGTCGCAGTCAAAGGCACTTCAAAATTCACCTTCCACAGCACCAAGGTGAAGCCGGCATTCAATGGCATCGCCAACGTTGGTTTCAACAGCACCGGCGATATCCTGGTCGGCTTATTCATTACCCATACCGGCAAGGTCAGAACGAACAGCTCATTTGTTGGCGTAAAACAGACTGTCTAAATGACCGTGTGCGATTCCGCGCCATTGCTTTTTAAGTGGCACGGCCTTCCAGGCCGTAGACGGGGACGCTTCGGGTCCGGCGCCGGGCGAGATGTGGGAAAACCAACTCGCCCGAACCGGGCATTTTCTGGTGGCAATTCAGAAGGTTGTCCAACTGTCGAAACCATATCACACGCGTCACTGAAGATCATGCCCCTCAATCATGGGCTGGAAGCCCATGCCACAAAAAGGCGCGAAATCGCGCACGGTCATTTAGCAGCTACGGATAAGCACATCAAACACGTCCATGCAACGGCGCCCGCGCGTTTGTGGTAAAACTGCGCAGAACAAAGTTCACTGTCGCTCAATCCAAACGCCCCGGAATTGCCCATGAAATCTTCCATCACACGCCGCCAGTTCAATCGCACCGCCATCGCCGCCGCCGCGGGATCGTTGGCCGCCCCGGCGTTTCTCCGCGGACAAAACCTCAATGGCAAGATGAACATCGCCGTCATCGGCTCTGGCGGGCGCGGTGCGGCCGACATGGATGCCGTGTCAAAATCGGAAAACATCGTGGCCCTGTGCGACGTCAACGAACGCAATCTCGCCTCGGCCGGGCGCAAATTCCCCAACGCCAAAAAGTTCACCGACTTCCGCGAGATGTTTAACAACCCCGGCGATTTTGATGCCGTCGTCATCGCCACCTGCGAGCACACTCATGCCCTGGCGACCATGCTCGCGCTCAAGAACAAGAAGCACGTCTATTGCGAGAAGCCGCTTACGCACGATGTCTGGGAAGCCCGCCAGGTTCGCGAAGCCGCCGCCAAGACCGGCGTCACCACTCAAATGGGCATTCAGATTCACGCCAACGACAACTACCGCCGGGTGGTGGAGCTCGTGCAGGGCGGCGCAATCGGCCCGATTCATGAGGCACACGTCTGGGTCTCCCGCGCCTGGGGATTGCAAAGCCGCGAGGCATTCATCCGCAACAAAGACATTGTCTTTGTCACCACCCGCCCCACTGAGCCCGAAACGCCACCCGACACCCTTAAGTGGGACCTTTGGCTTGGCCCCGCCGAAGAGCGGCCCTTCAGCTCCGTGTATTTCCCCGGCCCCAAGTGGTATCGCTGGTGGGATTTCGGCAATGGCACCATGAGCGACCTGGGCAGCCATTTTAATGACCTGCCCTTCTGGGCGCTTAATCTGCACGCGCCCCTATCCATCGAAGCCAGCGGCCCCCCGCCCCACCCCGATATCGCCCCGGCCACCATGTCCGCCACCTACGAATACGGTCCCCGCGGCGACTTGCCGCCCGTCAAACTCGTCTGGCATCAAGGCGAAAACAAACCCGAAATCTGGACAGATGGCGGAATTCCCAAGTGGCCTGATGGAATCCTCTTCATCGGCAAAAAAGGAATGCTCATCTCCAACTACGACAAGCACGCCCTGCTCCCCGAAAAGGACTTCGCCGACTACAAGCCCCCCGCACAAACCTACCCCCACTCGCCCGGCCACCATCAGGAATGGATCCAGGCCTGCAAAGACGGCAAACAGCCCATGTGCAATTTCGAATACGCCGGCTGGCTCACGGAAGCCAATCACCTCGGCAACGTCGCTTTCCGCGCCGGCACCAAACTCGAATGGGATGCCGAAGCCATGAAAGTTAAAAACACCGTGGCCGCCGATCCCTACCTCAAGCGCAGCCGCCGCAAAGGGTGGGAATTGTAATCATCGCGCTGCCAAGCGACGCCAGCCAAGCGAGGTTTAGCGGTCGGACCGCAGGTCCACCTCTTTCGACCGGTCACGCAAGAGGCGGGCCTCCGGTCCAACCGCTAAACCGCGCTCGTCCAAATACCTTCCCTTGTTCACACTCCCCACGACTCGTACCCTTGATCCAGAATGATGTCTTTCGGATTCATGGTGGTCGCCGTTATTTTCTGCCTTTTGCTGGCCGTGGCGATGGCAAAGCTCTATCTGACCGACACCCGCCGGATGACCTCTCACACCGATGCCAGGGTGGTCAGCTCCGAACAGAAGGTGATCATCACCGAAGACGAACGCCGCACCGAAACCGAAATCGTCGCCCGCTTCACCGCTTTAGGCCGCGAGATCGAGCTCAAGCGCGTGGTGCGCGGCGAGCGCGCCAAACAATTCCCCCCCGGCAGCACCGTCCCCGTCCGCTACAATCCCGGCCGGCCGTGGATGGCCGATCTGCTGATTGAATAATTTCGCCCGGCTTCGTAGCCGCCATCCGGTAGGCGCATCCCAACCGCCGGCACAACACTCTTCATTTTGCACGATCACGGCAGTACCAGAAGTCCAACGGCATCCATATTCAACCCCTTGCGCCCGCAAACCCCAACCACATGTTCCCCATGCCCGGCCAACTGCTTTGGCGGCAATCCTGAAATCGGTTGACCAATCCAATCGCTCAGGTAATTGTCAGTCGTATCAATTCGGCCCCCGTCGACTCGCATGAAAATCACGCGGAACGCGTGCGCGTATTGATCGCTGTCTACGAGGATCCCACCCACCACGTACCCTTCCCGCGCCATGACTATGCTTGCCGGCAACGAAGCCGGTGGACGGGTATAGAACGGCACCAGCCGACGAATGATCCCCTTCTCATCCCAGGTTGCCATTTCGTACGCAAATCCAACCACGTCGCGCAGATTTGAACCACGGAGTTGAATGGGCATACCCCCATTCCCACCCGCCAGCGGTGTAGGGACCGGAGTCGTGGACGGCACCAGGGCTGCCACTTTCCCAAAGTCCACCAGTTGCCCCACTTCAGTCAAGGTTTGTGCGCCGGACGTCGCCGGCGATCCGCTGAACGGAATCGATCCGCTCTCGCGGGCAACGACTTCCTCACCGAGCCGGACAGTCAGCGAATATTCCAGTGCTCCCACTGGCCGCTGCGCCATTTCAACGATGACTCTTGATGCGCGCGTCAGGTCTAGCGACACAGTGACCTCGCCGAGTCCAATCACAACATCGCTCAGTCCAGTCAACGAGCCATTCAATTGTTCGCCCGTGTCAAGCGCTACGCTGTAATCGCCACTATCTCGCCGATCGATCCGTCGGACATGATCCAGCGCCACCGATTTAGACCCGATCTTGAAACTCACCGGTTTTACTTTGCCGGATATGACTCCTTCACCAAAACGGGCATTGACGATTGATTCCACGCTTCCGGCACTGATTTCGGGCACAAACTCGAACGTGCAGGCGCCATCCTGCATCCGCGCCCTCATTAAGCGAGGGTCGCCGCCGGTTCGTGATCGCAAAGACAATTCGGCCTCATATGCTCCGCGCGGCTTGCTGAGGGGAACAACGTTGAACGTCAATCGATTCATTCGCTGCCGCGTTTCATACGGCAACGATTGCGGCGACATCGTGATCAGCGGCCCGGCGTTGAGCCCATGCAAACGCCCAAGCGGAATCGCACCGCCGCCGGCCGACCGAGCCAAATTGCTCTCCGCGTCCACAATGCCCACCACATGGCCGGCATCGTCCACCACCGGGCCACCGGTTTGACCGCGAACCAGTTGCGCATCGAACGAAATGCGTTCGAGTTCGCCATCGCGCTTCTGAAGCGAGGTGATGCGGCCGGCATTAACGCTCGCTGCGGGCAGGTCATGATTATCGGCGTCAATCCGGCCACCACGAATCGGATACCCAAACGCCGTCACCGGCATCGTTGCAAACAATTGATCGGGCGTCTCCATTTCAAGCGGTGTCAGCGTGGCAGACGCCTCGGTCTGCAAAACCGCGATATTCGCTTCTCGATCTGACCGGATCACGGTCGCGTCTACCACACGTTGCTCAGCCTCGCCCACCATGAGCACCAACTGAAGCGATCCGTTGTCAGCGGCGTCAGCCACCGTGGCGGTGGTCAGGAAAACTCCGGCACGGCTCACGCAAAACGCCGATCCGATCTGACGCCCACCACCGCGTCGTCCGTCTGTAACCTTCACCAGCGCAGTCGCGCGCTCCCCATCTTTAACCAACTGAGGAGTCAGGGCCATGGCTGTCGTGCTGCCAGTCGCAACGAGAAGCCCAATCGTGAAATGCGTCATCCAGTTTAACATGGGGAACCCTCCCTTTAGGGACAGACTATACCATAGGATTTCATTGCTCAAAGCATGTTCATGTTCGCCCATACAAGCCCATGCAACAAGTCCATTCTGAAATAAATTGACAGCACCACGCTAAGCATTATCCTGATATTCCCGTCGAGGATCTGAAAGCAATTCGATCGACAAAAGGGAATTCCAATGAAACCGCCACGCCACGTCGCATGGATCGTTCTGGCCTCAATTGTAATGATTTTCGCCGCCGCCCGGCCCGCCTGCGCCGCCTCGCCCGTTCAGGCCGAAATCGACGGTCTGCGAAACGCGTATCTCAATCTCGTGGCCGGCAATCACAATTACGCCGGCCATCGCGCCCGCGCGTTGAAGGAAGTCGAGGACGCCTGCCAACTGCTCGGTTTACCCATAAAAGGCGACGGCAAGGCCCGCCAGGCTCAGAAATCGTCCGACACCGATCTCTCCGCCGCCAAAAACTATCTCGAAAACGTACGCAACATTGCCGCCGGCCAGAACCAGACCGAAGTGCTGCGACACGTGAATGCCGCGCTCAAGGAAATCAACATTGCGCTCAAGACCAAGTAGTCTTCTGCATCCATGCAGCACCAGCCAACCCCCCGGCGGCACTTCCTCCCAATCCTCATATTCTTGTTGATCGCATCCGCTGCGCCCATGGCGCTCGCCGGTGCGAGCCCCTTTGTCGGAGACTGGGCGCTCACCATTCCTGGCGGTGGCGCCGGCTGGCTCGGCGTCAGCGACACGCCCACCCCTTCCGCCCAAATCATGTGGGGAGCCGGCAGCGTGCTGCCGGTGAAAAGCGTCAAGGTTGAAGGCAACACCCTGGTCCTCACCCGCGAGGAACGCTCCCGCCAGGGTGGAGTGATCACCGAAACCATTTCCGCCACCAGCGAAGATGGCCAAACCCTCAAGCTCACTACCATCAAGAAACGCCCCGACGGTTCCGAGTTCGGCAAAGCCGATTTCACCGGCAAACTCCAGCCGCCCATTCCCCCCGCCCCCGATCTCTCGAAGGTCAAATTCGGCCCGGAAATCCAACTCTTCAACGGCAAAGACCTCGCCGGCTGGGATCTCACCGATCCCAAATCCGACAACGGCTGGCTCGTCAAGGATGGCCTGCTCACCAACGATCAATCCGACCGCACCAAACACTACGGCAACCTCCGCACCGACCGCGAATTTGAAGACTTCAACCTCACCCTCGAAGCCAACGTCGCCAAAGGCGGCAACAGCGGCGTCTACATCCGCGGCATCTACGAAATCCAGGTCGCCGACACCATGGGCCGTAAGCTCGATTCGCACAACATGGGCGCCGTCTACAGCCGCATCACCCCCACCCAATCCGCCGAAAAACCCGCCGGCGAATGGCAAACCCTCGACATCACCTTCGTCGATCGCCACATGACCGTCGTCTTAAATGGCAAAAAAATCATCGACAACCAACCCGTCCACGGCTGTACCGGGGGCGCACTCTTCTCCGACGTCACCCGCCCCGGCCCCATCTACCTCCAGGGCGACCACACCGGCGCGCAATACCGGAACATCGTCCTAAAGCCTATAGTCAAATGACGCCAATGCGACCTCAAAGTCACCATGCAGAATGGCGTATTCGAGTATCAGCATCAGAGGCGCATGACGTTTGTCGCGATTTGTAAAGTTGTGGCAGTATTGCCGATCTGTTCGACGCCCGAGAATGCAAGAGAATGCAAGAGATTCCTGCCGGCCGTCGCGCGGGCTAAGATCTGGAGATGAGATTGGAGTTTCTTTCAAGCGGCGCGCCTGACTGCCCGCTCGTCCGGTTGTTCGATTTTGGCAACGACGAGGCCTGCGAGCTCCGGCGAGTCTTTGAGCATCTAGCTTCTGGCGCATGGTTGCAGGTTGATCTGAGCGAGTTGCCGTTCTTAGAGGCGATGAACGGCTGCCGGCTCTCACTGTCACGTGGTGATCGCGATTCAGGCGTCGAACCGGCCGATGATGGCTTCAACTGTACGTTGACCGCTATGACTTGGCAGGATGTCGCGGAATTGACCGAGCCGTTCTGCAAGCCAAATTCTACAGGATTTCAGTGGCTGAGTACGCAGGGAACAATTTCGCTTCTGCTGTCCCCGACCGGTCGCTGGTGAGCGGCTTTACATGAAGCAACGCCTATCAGCAGAAACGAAATCGGGAACGCCATCGGCGTTTGTTTTGGATTTGCGCTGCTATGAAGTAGACCTTTCCTCAATACTCAAACCAGTCTCGCCACCATACCCATGAATTTGGCGCAGTAGTAATAAGCGGTAAATGAAGGCGTCGTTCCAAACGCCCCACCGTAACCACCTCACGCGCCTGCTGCGCTCCCGCCCTCCTTGCCACCTCACCGTTCCCAAGGAACAATCCACAAAACCGCATCCCCGATCCGAGGCCCGAATGCCAAAATATTTCGCCCTGATCCTCACCCTCCTTCTCCTATGCGCGACAACCTGCGCCGCCGATTTCACCCCCGACCCCGCCTCCATCCAGCATGAAGGCCCGGCTTACCGCTACCCCCAGGCCGGCTGGATTGTCGTTCATGTCGAAGGCGCCCCCTACGAACGCGGCGTTCAACAAGGCAAGCTTCTCCACGCCGAGATTCAGGATTACATCAAATGCTTCGCCGCCCAGCATGCCCCAAAATCGCCCGCCGATGGATGGAAGCTCACCCGCACGCTCACCGATGCCCTCTTCACGCGCCATTTCGATCCGGAACTTCTCGAAGAAATGAAAGGCATCGCCGACGGGGCAAACGCCGCCGGTGCAAAGTTCGATTCCCGCCCGCTCGATCTGACCGACATCGTCGCCCTCAACGCCTGGCCGGAAATCATCTCCCTCGATGATGCCCTGCGCGCCGTCCCCACCGGGTTGGAAGGCAAGGATTTCGACAAGCTCTCGCCGCATCTCAAACCCGCCACGCGCACCAGCCGGTGCAGCGCCTTTGCCGCCACCGGCTCCGCCACCAAAGATGGCAAAGCGATCATCGGCCACATCACGATGTTCGATATCTACCCATGCAACTTCTTCAACGTCTGGCTCGACGTGAAACCCGCCAAGGGCCATCGCGTGGTCATCCAGGCGGCGCCCGGCTCGGTGCAAAGCGGAATGGATTGGTACATCAACGACGCCGGCATCGTCCTCACCGAGACCACCATCGCCCAAACCCGCTTCAACCCCACCGGCCAATCCATCGGCTCCCGCTCGCGCATGGCCATGCAATATGGCGACGACATCGACTCGGTCGTCAAGCTCCTGGGCGACCAGGGCAATGGCCTCTACACCAACGAATGGCTCCTGGCCGACATGAAAACCAACGAGATCGCGATGTTCGAGCTCGGCACACATACCAGCCGGCTTCTTCGAAGCTCAAAAGATCAATGGTTCGACAATACAAAAGGTTTTTACTGGGGTTGCAACAACACCAAAGACCTCGCCGTGCGAATGGAAACCCTCGCCTCCACAAGCGATCGCCCGGCAGACATGACCTTCTGCCCCGAGCCGCGTGATACCGCGTGGGTGCAGCTCTACCTGCAAAACAAAGGCAACATCGACTCCGATTTTGGCAAGCTCGCCTTCGGCAAACCTCCGCTTGCCGCCCGCAATTCCTGCGATGCCAAGTACACCACCGCCGATATGGCCCTCCAAATGAAAAGCTTCGCCCACTGGGGCGACCCGTATGGCCAGCTCTGGGAACCCCGCCCCCATGAACGCCAACAATTCCCCGCCGCCCAGCCCATCGTCCCCAATGACTGGACCGTCCTCACCGCCAACGTCCCGCCAGCGGAATCTGCCGCCAAATCCGCCTTGGCCGTGGATCTCGATGCAGGCACCAGCTCCGAAGACTCCTCCGATGACGACGACAACACGCCCCCGCCGCCGCCCGTCTGGCACGGCACACTCCTCCCCGCCACCGACGCCGACCTCTGGCTTGCTACCGCCTTCGCCCGCTTTCATGATTATGTCGCCCACGAACACAATCTGATCAAAGGCCACGACAAGGACAATCCCACTAAAGACAATGATCCCGCCGTCACCATGGGTCGCCTTACCCCATCTGAGTGCGATGACTTAGCCGTCCAATATTTTGCCGCAAGCTCCGCGGCCATTCAGGCCGGCGCCGCTTTCAACTCAACTCCGCTCCGCCAGTTGTCCGTCGACCCCTCCACCGACGCCGCCTTCCAAAGTGCCACCGGCCGCGGCTTTATGATTCTCGCTGAGCTGCGCCGCCGCCTCGGCCCCGACAAATTCGACGCCGCGATGGATGCCTTCGGTCGCGATCATGCCGCCAAACCCACCACCACCGACGCATTCGTTCAAGCCATGGCCGCCGCCGCGCCCGAGGACGACCGCGCCGCCCTGAAAGAATTCTTCGCCGCATCGCTCGATTCCCCGTTGTCGCTGCCAACGCTTGAATTGAAATCGGCCCACTGCAACAAGCACGATTCAAACTATGCAGTCACCGGCTCAGTCTCATCGCATAACGGCTGCACACCCGCCAGCATCGATATCACCCTCGAAACCGACTCTTCCCAGACCACCCGCACCTTCCCCTTCAATTCCGCCGGAATCGCCCAATTCAAATTCGATTCCGATGCCAAACCCACCCGCATCACCGTCAACAAGTACGCCCAGCTCCCCTGCACCAATACCGCCCGATGGAGCAACGCCGCGTACAAGCGCGACCTTGAACACACCCTCATCATCTACGGCACGAAGACCGAATCCGAAGCCAACAAGATCGCCGCCGGCAAGCTCCAGCAGGGCATCATCGACCAATGGCAACACACCGTCGTCCCCATCAAGCCCGACACCGCCGTGAGCGAAGAAGACCTCCACGCCCACCACCTCATCCTCGTCGGCCGCCCCAGTTCCAGCGAGTTGATCGCCCGCCTGAGCAAGGCCCTTCCCGTCACCATCACCTCCCAAACCTTCACCGCGAACAACACGCTTTACGCCAACCCGCATTCCGCCGTCATCGCCTCCGCCCCAAATCCATCGGACCCCAACTACTCCATAGTCTGCGTAGCCGGCCTCTCCCCCGCCGCCACCTTAAAAGCCGCCGAGTCCCTCCCCGAATCCGCCATCGCTCCGATCCGGATTCTTACCGCCGGGCATAAACCCAGGGACGTTATTCCCACCGCCGTGCAACTCTCTCGCGAACTGCCCTGATCCTACACCCCAATGCGTTTTCGCAGTTCTTTACGCGTTGTGCCAATCGGTGGCCGGCACAAAACGAGCGATATGTTTGGTATTGGACGTCGCGACAACCATATCGGTAAGCGGAATTCCGCTGTTCCGCACTTGAGCACAGAGGATCAAATCAATGTCCAGCGCTCGGGCATCCGCCGTCGGAATCCCGTCGCGCCGGCTTTCTGCCCACATCTCAGCCGCCGTGACAAAGTCCTTTGATGTCACAACGCGGAAGCGATCGGTTTCCGCATGCACAAATCTGTCCAAAGCCGCGAGTGAGTTGGTTTTTGCGAGTCGAAGCAACTCCCGCCGAATCTCATAATGGACAATCTCGGGTACAATCAGCCGCGCTCCCTCGGCCAACCGCTCTTTTGCCCATCGCCGGCACGCTTCAGCGGGCGCTATTCCGGCGCGTTGGAACAGCAACCCCAGTGGACCGGAGTCGATAAAAATAAATCTCATGGATAAACGATCCTCGCGTCAGGTCCGTCCGTCGCAATGCGAGTTTGATTCAACGCATTCTTAAATTCATCAAACTCGACCTCCCGCCGTTCGATTTCCGCCGGGTCATCGGTCGCGGTTTCGGCTTCCCACTCGTTCAGGATCTCGATGCTGGCACGATTGGATGGAACCGCATCAGTTAGCGATAGCGCTGCGTCGATCAATTGTTCTGCAAGCTGATTCACTCCCACACCCGTGCGCGCCGCCTCGGCAAGCAGACGATTCTCAGTCTCAGTTGAAAGTGTGATAGTCATGAAGCAACCTCGCTGCACAATCCCCAATTCTACTTAGATAGTATCGGGGGACGGTCTGCCAGATCAATTGCCGAATATCACCCCGCCTAAACGCAGCCAGATCGTTACTACAATCAACGAACTCACTCGCAAACTGACTTTTATCATTCCCCGCTTTTCATCGCGCGACAACTTCCCTCCAATAACTTCACTCCCCGCTCCCACCCCCACGCCGGGGTATAGCGCAGCCGTACTCGGCGCAGCGCCACCCCGGATCCTCACAGCGCCTTATTTGAACTTTCAACGATTCCCTTCCATACAATCCCCCATGCAGCCCCCCATCCTCATCGTCGGCGCCGGCCCCACCGGATTGGTCCTCGCCCTCTGGCTCGCCAAATCGGGCATCCCCATCCGCATCATCGAAAAAAACGCCGGCCCTGGCCAGGCCTCCCGCGCGATGGCCGTTCAGGCGCGCACGCTCGAGTTCTATCGCCAGCTCGGCATTGCCGGCCAGGTCATCGATGCCGGCATCAAAATGAACGGGCTCAAATTGCGCAAGGGCGTCCGCGAAGTGGCCTCCTTCCCTTTCATGAATATCGGCACCGATATAAGCCCATTCCCCTTCGTCCTCAGCTTTCCGCAAGACGATCACGAACACCTGCTCTCCCGGGTCCTCGAAGATCTGGGCATCCCCATCGAATGGAATACGCAACTCATCAGCTTCAATCAGGATAATTCATCCGTCCACACGGTGCTAAGTAAAAACGGCTCCGAAGAATCCGCGAGTTTCGCCTACGTGTGCGGCTGCGACGGAGCCCACAGCACCGTCCGCCAGCAACTCGGCCTCGGCTTTCCCGGCGGACCCTACGAAAAATCCTTCTACGTCGCCGATGTCCAGGCCAAAGGCCTGATCTTCAATCAGGATGTGAATATCTCTGTCAGCCCCGGCTCATTTGCCCTGGCGTTCCCCGTCCGCAGCAGCGGCATGTTCCGCCTGATCGGCGTCATTCCCGCCGAGCTGACCGCGTGCGATCACATCACTTTCGAAGACATCCGCCCCGAGGTGACAAAGCAGATGGAAACCGATGTGCAACACGTCAATTGGTTTTCAACCTATCGCGTACACCACCGCGTCGCCGACCATTTCCGTAAAGGCCGCGTATTCATCGCCGGCGATGCGGGCCACGTGCATTCCCCCGTCGGCGGCCAAGGCATGAACACCGGCATCGGCGATGCCGTCAACCTCGCCTGGAAACTCGCCGACGTCATCCACGGCCACGCCAATCCCACCCTACTCGACACCTACGACTCCGAACGCATCGCCTTCGCCCACACCCTCGTCGCCACCACCGACCGGCTTTTCGAAATCGTCGTCGGCACCGGAGCCAAGTCCACTTTCTTCCGAAGTATTTTCATCCCCTACATCGCACCCATACTGCTGCGCTCCAGGGCAGTGCGTCGCGCCCAGTTCCGCCTCGTCTCCCAGACCCGAATCGAATACCGCCGCAGCAGCGCCTTAAGCACGGGCGAAGCCGGCTCGATTCACGGAGGCGATCGCCTGCCCTGGCTACCCAATCAAGACAATTTCAAATCGCTCAATTCCCTCGCATGGCAGCTTCATGTCTTCGCCGAACTCACCAGCGCCCTACGCGAGTTGGCCGCGCAGCGCACCCTCCCCATTCACACCTTCGCGTGCGACGAAACCGCAAAAGCAGCCGGCCTCGCCCCCGGCGCAACGTACCTGATCCGCCCCGACGGCTACATCGCCCACGCGCAGCTCGATCAGAACACACAACCTTTGGATCACGTCGTCTCCAAATGGCTAACATCGGAGCCGATCACCCAACCGGTTTAGCCCGCAGAATTCATGAATATTCCGGGTTAGCGGTCGGATCGCAGGTCCACCCATACTGCGCGTTGCTCACTCGGAAGTTTTGCCTCGAGTGGCAATCCGCCGAAATACCGCCGCGACAACTCGATCGCAGCGCGCTTCCCCAAACGAAAACGCTTCGCGGAGTTTTGGCATCGCATTTCGCTCAATTGTCTCTGATAACAGCCGACGACCGCGATGTAGCCCAACTTTTACATTCGATTCTGAAAGCCGCAGTGATTGGGCCGTTTCCCGTGTACTGAGCCCCTCGACCAGGCGGAGCATGACAATCGCCCGCAAGCTCGTCGGAAGCGAATCCATCGCCGCCGCCAGCGACGTCCTCAGTTCATCACGCGCAATCGAATCGTTTTCGCTCGGCGATGTGTCGCTCATTTGTAGTGCATCAAGGTCCAAGCCATCTGTGACGCGCGACTGCCGTTTGCGCCGTTGCGGGCGCAGCGCCTGATGAAACGCAATCCGCGACAACCACGTCACCACGCTCGACCGGCCTTCAAAACGAGCAAGGTTCGCGTACGCCCGCAGATACGTCTCCTGCACGATCTCCTCGGCTTCGTCGCTGTTGCGTACAACCGATCGCGCCAGCCGGAACAGCCTCTGGTTATGGCGTCGCATGAGCAATTCGAATACGCCGCTGTCACCCCCGATAATCCGCTCGACCAATTCCGCGTCGGTCAGCGGCGCCATCAGTTCCAGCTTCGGCGGAAGGGTCCTCATCATTCAATCTCGCGGAAATAAAACGGGTGCATGACGTTTAAGGCGATCCACTTCTCCCTCCACCGGTACGCCGGGGGAAGCGAGCGGAATTGGCGACTGCCCGCGAGCGGGTAGGGAGGGGGTTCTTTCAGTCTACGCGATGGCGGGTCTGGCGATGCCCGGCTTCACTCGACGCCCAAGCATCGGCTCCCCCCGCAATGCCGCAATATTTCCCAACGTGAGTGCCCCCAATGCCATGACCAGATCACGAACCGCAATATCATAAAACCCGGCAACGATCACCGACACCGCAATCAATACCAGCCACAGCGCCACAACATATGCCCCCAGCCGCGGCAAGATCGTCAACACCGCCAGCCCCGCAATAATCTCAATCACCCCGACGCCCATCATAAACGTGTGCGGGCTGACCGGAATGACCTTCACCGCAAACCCCGGCAGATACTTCGCCCAATCCGTCAGCAGATTCAGAAACTTATCCGCCCCCGCAACGATCGGCACAAGCCCGTAGCACAGCCACAGCGGAGTGTAAATACCGTCAAGTGATTCGTTCTTCATGCTCCTATTGAGCCGCTCACCGCCGTTTGGTTACAAATAATATCCCATCCGATTATTTATTGACGGCCAGTGATGTATTTCAGCCGAAGGACATGCCGGCATCGCGCAAGATTGATATTCGCGGAGCAAAACAAGAAGAAAACAGTTGACAACTTCTTGCGATGCCATCACACTCCCCAGAACCAACCTCATTGAAGGACGCCCCCATGATCGTCGTCCGCGATATCTTCCGGCTTAAATTTGGACAGTCCAAGGAAGCAATGGCGCTATGGAAGGAAGCCGCCGGGTTGCTGCGCAACTCCGGATATGGAGCCGTCAACGTGCGGCTACTCACCGACCTGGCCGGTGCGCCTTATTACACGGTTATCCTGGAATCCACCTTCAACTCAGTTGCCGATTGGGAGGCCGCCCATCAAGCGGCCCGCGGCAACGCGCCCTGGAAGGATGTCTACGCCAAGATCATCCCCTTCACCGAAACAGGCACCCGCGAAATACTTTCAGTCGTCACCTAAAAGCGGGCCAACGTCATAACAAATCGAAATAGTGGCCGGGAAAGTCGCAATCATCCCGCGCTGCCCCCCCCCTCAAATTCCCCTGCCGGTCTCCGGCTTCTGTAACATCGCTTCCAACCGCCGCCTCGCCTCCGACAGCAACCCCGCCACCCCCATCAGTTCCCCGCTGACGTCATCTTCCGTCCGCGCTACCGCAACGAGGCTCATGATTGTCTCGTCCATTTTCCGACGCAGCTCCTCGCGTGCTTCTCGGGTTAACATGCAAAGATATTGCAACGTGGCCGCTCGTCTATCCACCCCCTAATCCATGGGGGTATCGCGCCATATATAGATATGACAATGAGTTATCGATTGTCAGATAAATTACAAATGCTGATTTTTGGAGACATAATAACTCACACAATTGCCCGCGATCGGTTCCCGGAGTACCTTTCCACGCTCCATGCTGCCGCCAGCCGCGGAGGGCAAATCGCCGAATAAAGTGTAAATCGCTGTTGCCTCGATGAGATAGGAGTTGTCAGTCGTGACCACATCGGCCGAAGTGTACCCCCCCATTTCCCGCGTTCCTGAAGCCGATGCCGTTTATCGGACCATCCCGGTCGCCCACGCGCCCAGCCAGGCCGTGACCGCGATCGAGCGCGCCCTTCAAAAGGCCCAGGCGCATCTCCTGTCCCTTCAAAAACCCGATGGCCACTGGGTCGGCGAACTCCAGGGCGACTCCATCCTCGAATCCGAATTCATCCTTCTCAAATGGATCCTCGGCCAGGAATCCGATCCCGCCCTCCCCAAAATCGCCAACTACCTCCGCCGCATCCAAATGCCCACCGGCGGCTGGAATCTCTTCCCCGGCGGGCCAGCCGATATCTCCGGCACCGTCAAAGGCTACTTCGCCCTCAAACTCATGGGCGACGACCTCAACGCCCCCCACATGCGCCGCTGCCTTGAGCTCGTGCGATCCATGGGCGGGGCGGAAAAGTGCAACAGCTTCACCAAATTCTACTTCGCCTGCCTGGGCCAGATCAGCTTCGACGCCTGCCCGGCCATCCCGCCCGAAATCGTATTGCTCCCCAAGTGGTTCTATTTCAATCTCTATCACGTGTCCGCCTGGACGCGCACGATGATCCTCCCGCTGGGGATTGTCACAACCTTCAAGCCCGTCCGCCCGATTCCCGCGAACCTGCGCATCGACGAACTCTATCTCGATCGCCAGGCCGCCAATCGCCTCTCCGAACCCCTGCACGGCTTCCCGCGCAACTGGCGCGAAGTCTTCCTGCGCATCGATCAGCTCCTCAAGGTCTACAACAATTCCCCACTGGAAACCCTTCGCCAGCGCTCGATGAAAAAAGCCGAGCAATGGCTGCTGGATCACCTGGATGATTCCGAAGGCCTGGGCGCCATCTTCCCGCCCATGGTCTACATCCTGATCGTCTTCCGCCTGCTCGGCTACACCGACGATCACCCGCGCGTGAAACTCGCCCACAAACATCTCCAGGATTTCTTCATCGAGGAAGGCGACGAAATCCGCATCCAGCCCTGCTTCTCCCCCGTCTGGGACACCGGCTTAACGCTCCACGCCCTGGCCGAGGCCCAGCTCGATCCAAAGAGCGACGCCGCCCAGCGCGCCACCCAATGGCTGCTCGATAAAGAATGCAAGATCGCCTCCGACTGGCGCAAAAACTGCCCCGGCGCTGCCGTCGGCGGCTGGTTCTTCGAATACGAAAACTCCCACTACCCCGACGTCGACGACACCGCGATGGTCACCATGGCCCTCCGCCGCGCCGGCGGCCCCCAGGCCCAGGAAGCCGTCCAACGCGGCATCAACTGGCTCCTGGCCATGCAGAACGACGACGGCGGATGGGCCGCCTTCGACCGCACCACCGATCGCCCCCTGCTGGAGAAAATCCCCTTCGCCGACCACAACGCGATGCAGGACCCCAGCTGCCCCGACATCACCGGCCGCGTCCTCGAATGCCTCGGCCACAACGGCTTCACCGCCGACCACCCCATCGTGAAGCGCGCCATTGCCCACATGCGCCAGCACCAGGACCCCTGCGGCGCCTGGTGGGGCCGCTGGGGGGTCAACTTCGTGTACGGCACCTGGCAAATCCTCACCGGCCTCAAAGCCATCAGCTACGACATGTCCGAACCCTGGATCCAGCGCGCCGCCGCCTGGCTCCGAAGCTGCCAAAAACCCGACGGCAGCTGGGGCGAAACCGCCGAAAGCTACGACGACCCCACCCTCAAAGGCAAAGGCAACAGCACCCCCTCCCAAACCGCATGGGGCGCCATGGGCCTCATGGCCGCCACCCCCAACCCGGCCACCGACCCCGCCATCGAAAAAGCCATGCTCTGGCTCGCCCAAAACCAACGCGAAGACGGCAACTGGACCGAAAACTTCTATACGGGAACTGGATTCCCCAAAGTCTTCTACCTCAACTACCACCTCTACCGCCTTTATTTTCCCGTAACGGCCCTGGCGCGGTGGCGCAGGCTGAGGGCGGGCGGGGCATAAGATCACTGGCTCCTGATCATCGAAGGCCGTCCATACGTTTTGCCGGAATATGGATTGATCATCTATCACGTTCTGCCGTTCCGGTGCCGGAGCATGACCGATCCCGGCAGCTGAGGGTGTGGCCCGTTAGTAATCATTGTCGTCACCGGCCTATTGTCCAGGCGTCAGGACGGGCGGCGTGGAAGACTCCACTACCCGAATTTCTTCGTCGGTCAGGTCGTACAGCTCGTAGACAAGCTGATCTACCTGGCGGTTGGTGGCCTCGATTTGGCGTCTGAGGCGTTCCATCTCGTCCGGCGTTTTTCGATCCAGCTTCGAGGCGTTGAGCGTTAGTAACGAGGAAACCAGAGAAATCATTTTGGAATGCGCCGTGCGCCCCCGGCGCGCTTCCAGATCCAGCCGAGGGATTGAGATATCAAGTAGGTCTGGTTTCTTGATTTTCGGAAACGTCTGCTTTTGGTCAAAAAACTTTGCCCTCCAGGCGCATCCGGTTAGCCGGGAATTGATGACTCCCAGTACAAATCGAAGCGATAGCGGCGTGGATCGTACAAAGAAAATGTTATAGATGGTGTTCAGTGAGTAGATTCCGGCCGGAACCAGGGTTGCGATGGGAACTTCGCCAATCTGCCGCACGCAGATTCGCTCTTGGACGTACACCGCCTGCTTGCCGCCGCTTTTAATGGCCTCAGGGCGAAAGGTTACGTATTCCCGTGAAGCCGCAAGGCCATAGCGAGAAATATTGTCGCCGTCGATGACCGGCTTCGAATCCGATGAAACGCGTCTTGGCGAGACAAATTCGCTGCGATCGAAGGTCTGAATCCCGAAGTAGGCGGTCGCGATCTCGCCCAGTCGGAATCCCGCCGAATAACATTTCGCCAATATTGAGGAGACGGCGGCGGATCGCCCAACCTGAAACTCAAGTTTAGGGTGTGCCGCCCAATCCGACTGGCGAAATTGCCCTAAATCAGTGGTATTCGTAAGCGCGGCCGAACGCTCAACGACGATTGAATCCGATTCCGTCCGCGCCTTGGAAGCACGTGCGATCAGAATCGCCGTGTCAACGCTTGCGTTAAAAACATTGTAGTCGAAGAGCCGGATGCGCTCGATCATGGTGCGATCGAGAATAACTCTTCTGAGTTCAATCGCATGGCGGTTTCGGAGAAAAGTGTTCGGCACGATGTAACCGATGCGACCCAGGTTCTTGCAAAGTGCCGTGGCGCGTTCGATGAAGATGTGGTTGGTGTCGATCTTGTATTTTGCGGCCTGATACGTCCCCGCGAAAAATTGAAATATCTCCGGCTTCTCCAAACTCTGCATTAACACATAGGGCGGGTTTCCGATGACCGCGTCAAAGCCCCCTTGCCGAAGGACGCTCGCAAATGCTTCCTTAAAATCGAAGGGGTTTACCCAATGCTGTTCGTCCGGTGAAAGCGCATTCCACGTGTCCGACACGACGATGTCCGTCCCAATCAGGCTGTTCCCACATTGGATGTTGCGCCCGAGGTCTGGCAGGGGGCACGCTCGTGAAACAGGCGATAAAGGCCGCCAAGAGATTCGGCCGTTTCACCTTCCAGAACTTTGAGCAGGAGAGAGAGCTTGGTGACCTCGACGGCTTGGGGATCGATGTCCACACCGTGGACGTTATCGAGGAGGATTCGCTTGCGCTCTTTGATTGCAAGTCTCCAGTCGCCAGCCGGACCCGGGCGAAGGGTAGCGCTCTTGCCCTGAGCCCACTTCTGCGGCTGATTGTCGACATACCACCGGAGGTGCCATTCAAGCAGATGCTGATACGCGCCAATCAAAAACGATCCGGAGCCGCAGGCGGGATCGAGGATTTTAAGGTTCGCTGCTTCCCTGGGGGACTTGCCTTCCAGCAGCCTTCCGACCGTATGCTGAACGATGTAGTCAACAACATAGCTCGGCGTGTAGTAGACGCCGCCCGCCTTGCGAACCTCGGGCTTTTCGTCGATGCGGGCGCGGTGACCGGCGGTGAGAGTGATGACCTTTCCGAGAAATCGTTCGTAAACACTGCCGAGTATCTCAGCGGAAACCACCGTGAACTCATAGGGACTCTCGGGGTAATAAAGGCGACGGATGATTGCCTTGAGCGTGGCGTCATCTACATCGAGAGTGGGCGTCAGCTCGTCGGGGGGCTCGTCGCGTCCCTTTTCGGCGGTGAAATGGAACAGACCAGAGTTATATCGCTCGTCAGCACCACGGAAGAGGTTGCGGAGTCGGGCGTAAACGGAGTCGCCGTTCAGGAGGGCTCGGAGCTGGCCGGTTTGCTCGATGCCGCGGTCCTCGCATATACGAAGGAATATGATGCGATCGATGATGCGCTGGACGGCGAAGTTGAGCGCTCTCTCGTCTAGCGCGTCGTTGCGAAGCGCAAGGTTGCCCGCGAGTTTCTTACGCCACTCCTCGATTTCTTCGAGGAATGCGTCATCAAACTCTTGGGCGCCGCGGCCGCGAGTGGTACCGCAATAGCGGTCGAAATCACCACGGAGTATTGCCTCTTTGCTAAAAGTGCCCTCGAGAAAATCCCATCGCTCGGGGTATTGGTGGTAATTGATGTACTCACGGCGGGCAACCGAGGGCTTGTCGAGAAATTTCGGCTGGACGCGGCAATCGTAGATCGCGAGTTCTTCAAAATCGGTAAGGATCGATACGGCGAGTTTGGCGCTCCAACCATAGCGGCGGAGCTGATACGCCGGCTCCGATTGCTCTTTGATGTTCACCGAAGGCTTCTTCGCTTCCAGAAACAACTTGCGGTTTCCGCCAATACGGAAACTGTAATCAGGCGCCTTATTGGCACCGGCGACTCGGACGCGATCCTCATGCACGACTTCGCGGTACTGCTCGGCATATCCCTGACGATTATCGATGTCCCACCCCAGCGCCTGGAAAAGCGGATTAACGAAGTCGATGCGAAGTTGCGTTTCGTTGTAATCCGAAGCACGAACTTGGTCGAGCTGCTGATCAAATCGTTCAATGAGGCGCAGGACTGCATCGGGACATTGGGGCATGTCCAGATGATACCGGCACGCTAAGGATGAGAGAATTGCGCCACGACGCCGGGCACACACGGGAAACGCGCGCTAGAAATGCGGTGCGCTTGCTCATGGTGGTGCGCCCTCACCAATTACGACAATTCGGATCAGCCTCGATTGTGGTCGCTGTACGGTTGGCGATAGCATCGTTGTGGCTCATGCAAACCGACTGGCGCAAGCTACGCGAAAAACTAATCGCCGAGTTTCCCTGCGACCCGATCTCCATCCACGGCCCGGGGCATTGGAAGCGCGTAGAGCAAAACGGCTTGCTCATTGCCCCCACCAGCGGTGCGATCGTCGAAGTCGTCCGCCTGTTCGCCCTGTTCCACGATTGCCGCCGCGAACATGATGGCTGGGACGACACCCACTGCGTACGCGGCGCGGAATACGCCAGATCACTTCGCGGAAAACTTTTCGATCTGCCGGATGACTTGCGATCTCCGCGACTCGGCGGTGAATTATGAATTTCCCGGGGTAGGCTTGAGAATGAACTCTCAAATCTGAAATCTGAATTAGATTCTTCCCGCCCGCCCCACTCAATTATCCCGCCCGCCACGGCCGTGCCATCCATTGGAACTGACGCATGACGTGATAGCCGATACCAGCGTGTTTGCCGCACGAAGCACCGGAGAATTCGACCGCTTACCCCGCCCCGTTTGCCCCGATCCGGGAGCCGGCGGCGTTGTCGTGGCCGGCGTTGGAGTCGGCTTAAGCCCCGATTGTGTCGTACCCGTTGCCGTGCCCGATGAAGTCGCCGTGCCCGACACAGATGACGTCGTCGATGTTGATGTCGTCGTCACCGGCGTGAGCGCCGGAGCGTCCGCGATCGTCGTCGAACCAGACGAAGTGCCACCGGAATTAGCCGGCACTGCCAGCGAGCCAACCACTTGGTTGTAGTTCGCCGCGATCATTGCAAAGCTCGCGAAGGTGACCGAGCCCGTGTAGTCAAAGCTCCCCTGATCCCACACATACGTGCCCGGCTGCTTGTAGTGTGCCACAAGATCGTTGTAGTCCGTCGCGTTCACCGAGCCATCGAGATTGGAATCGCCCATCAGCGTATACGTCAGCTTGATCGAGTTCACCATCGGGTTGTACCCTGTCCCGTCGGCCGAATCGACGTAGCCGATCGATGTGTTGTGGCTCGCATTCGCGGCCGCAGGCGACGACGTAATTCCCCCGCTCACGCTGGTCGGCTGGCCATTCCAGGCCGAGCCGTTGTATCCATTGGCCAGGTATTGCTGGATCGTCGTCAGCGGATCCGCGCCCGGCGAGTAAGTCACGTACAGAGTGCTGCGATTGAGATCGATCGCCTTGCCGGCCAGCGGATTGTTTCCACTCAGCCCGATCAGCGTGAAATACCCATTCAGCTTGAGCAGGTTCGGCAGCGGATTGCCATTGATGGAGTTCAGCGTAAGAGTGTCGTTTCCACCGCTTCCATTGAGCGTCAGCCCATTGAGATCGACAACAGCCGTCTGCCCACTGGTAACGCCATTGCTCCAATCCACGTAGAGTTGATTCGGATCAAGCGTGAGCGTGAAGTTGTCGTTGCCGGAGGTACCACTGGTGGAGGGCACAACTGAAGCAGCCCCCGCCAGGTGGTTCATCATCAAATTGGCGATCGGCGAGCCCCGCCCCGTGGCCAGATCGTACCCCGCGACGGCTGTCGCGCCGCCGGTCGATGTGCCGCCAATCACATCGTGAATATCCGTGCTCGCAAGCGCGTAAAGCGCCGGCAGCGTCTGCGTCCGGCCATCGAGCCGGCTCTGCCCAACCGAGACGCGCCCCTGATCCGCAATGGCAATCAGCCCCGCGAACATCGGCGTCCCCAGACTCGTCCCGCCGAACTTCGCCCACGGCGTCGCCGCGCCCAGGTTATATGCATCATAAATCGATACTCCCGTCGCCGGGTCGGCGTCCATCGATATATCAGGCGTCCCACGGAACAAAGATGTCACAAATCCGTTTTGCCAACTCGGTCGCGCCTCGACCGTGCTCACGCCTCCGCCCGTGCTGTGGCCGCTACCCGTGTCGGTCCATGCCGTTTCGCTGCCGTAATTGCCGTCGGTTCCGAAATTGATCCTCGTTCCACCCACTGCAACCACATTCGGTGAATACGCGGGATAGGTACCCGGCGTCCCGCCATCACCCGTGGCCGCGACAAACGTCACGCCGCCATGGCCTGATGGCGTTAGGAAATTTGAATCCCAAAACGCATCAGAACCAGAATCCGGCACACCAAAGCTCATCGATACCGCAACCACATTGGTCATATTCGCGGCCACCGCGGCTGCCTGAAATAACGTCGTCGGGTCGGCCGAACTCACTTCCATCAACACGATGTTCGCCAGCGGCGCCATCGCGTGCGCCCACTGCACATCCAGCGCCGCTTCAATCCCCCACGACCCTGAAGAGTCAACAGAAGGAACGCTGTCCATGTTGCCAAATTCGTTCACCACCTGAAAACTGGGCGGATCGGGAAGCCCGTAATACGTGTCGAATTGGTGAAGATCGTTTTGGGCGTTCGGGTAATGGTAAGCATCAACGAGCGCGATCGTCATTCCCCGGCCGTCACCCGGCACGCCCCCAAAATTGATGTTGTCAGCCGAATAGAACCGGCGCATTTGCGCCGGGCTTGTTGAACCGGCCGGAGGTGTGGGAGACGCTTCCGGCGTCGCGACACCCGCCGTCGTCCCAGCCGTCGCCGGCACAGCGCTGGACGTCGCCGCCACGATCATCGGCGTCGCCATGACCGCATGCGCCACCGGCCTATGCACCGGAGTGACCGACAGCATCTGCCGCGATTCAAGCAACTCATAACAAACCAAGGCCCGTTTCCGCACAGGCAAACTGCGAGCGGGTTTTAAAGCGCGGGCGGTCGGTTTGGACATAGGGGCGGCTCAACGAAGGTACGGCCACGAGCCCCCATAGTTCGCGTCCGTCAAGCATTTATCTTACCACATCGCCACGCAACCATGCGAAAATTGCGGATGGCATAACCTGATCTATTTGAGAGATTTACAGCAGCCGCCAAAGCCCTCATCTGCCTCTCATCTAACCACCCCAAGCGATTCAGCTCCATTGCATTGAAGTGGCACGGCCTTCCAGGCCGTGGTCGCGAAGGCCGCGGGTCTAGCGCCGGATAAAATGTGGCAAAACCAACTCGCCGAACCAGGCATTTCCTTGCAAACAATAAGACGTTGTCCACCCGTCGAAACTTGGTTTTCCCAATTCTGACCCCGTCGCTGGTGGTCATCTCTCCCTTCCATGGGCTGGGAAGCCCATGCCACGAGCGAGGAATCCCGCACGGTCATTTAAGCCCCGCGCGCTTTGGACTCAGCTTCCTTAAGAAGCGCATCCGAATCGGCATATCCCGCCCCCCTTGCCGCCCGCGCCGATACGACCGCCGCCGCATAATCCGGCGGGGTCGTCAGCATGTGCGCCAGCGCCTTGTAATAATGCGCCTCGCCCAACCCCGCGTTCCGCCCTATCGCCGCATCAAACCACGAAATGGCTTCGGGAAACTTGTTCTCCGCCATGTAAATCCGGCCCAGCGTCGCCATGCACTGCTCGCTGTTGTGCAGCGCCTGCGAAAACTCGCCCGCAGCCGAAACCGCCTGATCGAATTCCTTCATCGATGCATACAGCTTCATCAGCTGATCAAGCGTGATCGAGTTCCCCGGCGAAGCCCGCAAGCTGTTGTAAAGCGCAATCGCCTGCTGGTTCAGCTGCTGGTCGTTCATTGAAACGCGCCGCCGCAGCTGCTCGGGCGATACCGAGAACTGCGCCCCACACTGCGGACATTGCGTAAAGGATTTCCGCCCCGAAATCGGAAACATCGGCACAAAAAACAACGTGAACCAGTTGCGAAAGCTCCGCCCCTGCATGTCCACTTCGCGATTGCACCGCGGGCACGTCGTCCGCACCGGCTCAGCCGCGTCATTCGAAATGATCGCGCGCGACCCGAACAGAATGATAAACCCGGATTTCCCACGCCGCCGATGGTTGGTTCCCTTCACCCAAGCAAGGTACCTGACCATTCGCCCCCCTCCAAGCGCGACGTTGACTCGTACTTTCTCTCGCTCCTCGATAAAGCCTTCGCCATTGCCAACGCAAGCGTGATCCACTTAAGATTTAATCACGCAGTGACACCAATCCCCCGGCTAACGTCTTTGAGATGCCCAGAATCGCGCCTCTTTTAGTTTCTCCCCAACTAAGGCAAGTAGTTCCGGAGAGATTGCTCCTGTCACGCTTTCAATCTGATTTTGCTCCACCCTTACTGGCCAGAGCAGAACGGCGGCGCACCACTCAAATAAACCAGTACACGAACCGGTCTGCGCATCCCATGGCATTTCGACAATGGGATCATTTTCGGGATGAATATCTGGTCGTGTGGAGATCGCCAAGCCAATTACAGGCGCCGTCCGAACCGTCGGGTGAATCATGACAACAAGAATGGGCCGTGGAACAGGCTTTATGATTCCATTGCGGTCGGGAACCTTTGCCCAGACGATCTGGCCCGGTCGATAAACAGATCTGCCCACGCGAACTGTTGTCGCTTAGCGGCTTGGTCCTCGCAAGGTTTTCACGTCTTGTTCGTGCCACGATTGTGGCGGCGGGGTTTCATTCGCAAAGGTGGAAAGCTCATCGTAGCTCATTCCGCCGAAAGTTGGCGGAACCACCTGCTTGCGGCATAGCGCAAAATCCGCAAATCGGCGCCAGAACCCTTTACGCTCACAAGCCGGCAGCGGGGGCGTTTGGGCCGATTTAATCGCAGAATCGTCGGTGGTGCTTATCATATTCCTCCGTTCTTGCGTCCTTGCAAGCTCCGGCCCATGTTAACCACGATCAGCGTAACGGTGGCAACGCGACAGAGGTTGTTCCAACTCCCCCAGCATCGGCAATGGTATCATTCCGCAGTATGGCTTTCCACACCAGTGAATACTTTGCAAATTCCAAGGGATCTCTCGCGCCCATCAGAATCTCCACGCATTTATGCCATGCCTGAAAATCCTCAAGCCCGCCCCCGCGCCCCATCCCGCGCCGCCGTCAACCGAACCTGGGCTTCCTGCAACCGCCCCATCGCCTGCGAAGACATCTTCTTCATCCACTCCGACACCTCGGGCGACACGGCCTTAGCCGCAAACCGCGTCACCGGAATCTGTGTGAGATATCCACCCAGCACCGTCGACGACCACGCCTTGGCCCGAGCCGCCGTCGGAACCCGGACGGCTGTTTCGATCGGCTCGGTGGGCAGCGGCGTCCGCGGGGTGCGGCCCGACAACGCCGCAAACATGTCCAGATCGTGCTGAAGCACCCGGCGACGCATGATCTTCACCTGCGAAGTCCGGGGAAACGCGTCGAGGATCGCCTGCGTCATAACAACTCCTGGCTACTACAAGGCTCTGCACCGTCCCAACGGGGGACAACAACGACTCAACCGTGTTCTCGGTCCAACCATGGCACGACTTTCGCTTATGCCGTGTGACCTATAAGGATGCGGTGATCTGTGCCGAAACTTCTCACCAACTCGGGCGTAATCGCGTGCGGCGTGCTTATGGCATGGGCAGGTACGGGCTGCACCTCCACCCCGAAGTCCCGCAGCGCCCTGATTTCCCCCGCCGCCGCGGCCATCGGCCGGCCTCAATTGGCTACCACTCAGGAAACGTCCGCCCCAACCGATCAAACCGCCTTCTGCCGTCTGGCCGACGACGCGTGCGGCCTCTCGGGCGGATGCCTGATCGGCGCCAGCCGGGCCATGCTCGATAAGCAGCAGATTGACCTCGCCCGCCGGGCCAACCAACAATCCCAGCAGCACCCCGCCATTCCCGCCGATGCCCGTGAACACCCCACCGCTGACTTGAACGGCGACGGCTTCGTCACCCTCGACGAACTTATCGCCATGCGCCGTGCCGGAGTCGATGACGATCAAATGATCGATCGCCTCCGCGCCACCGGCCAAGTCTTCGCCCTCAGCCCCCGCCAATGGCAATACCTCTACGAACGCGGCATCAACCGCCCCGTGCTCGACGCGATCAGCAACATGGGCTCCCCGCTGGCCTCGGCCGATCGCGTGCACTGATGCGATGTGCGATTCGTGGTCTTTCACGTCGTTCGCCATAATACCCAGATGCCCGACGCCCCAGAGCGATCCTTTTTCGCTTGCGCCACGTGTCATAAAAGACTTGTTTCGCTGTGTTTTTCGCTGCCTTTATGGGGCGTGATGAGCGGCTGTGCTCAGTCCGCTTTCGACATCGCTCAGCCGCCCCAATTTGCCCAGCAAATCGAACGTGATCGCGACACAACATTAAAGCTCAGTCCACTGGAATATCGATTTCGCTCAGTCGAAGACCGCCTGGTCCTTCGCGTTTACAACGCTTCCTCCGATCCCATTTCACTACTCGGCCCCGACAGTTACCTCGTCGATCCCGAGGGCCAGAGCCATCCCCTCTTGAGCCAGACAATTCCACCCCAATCATTCATCAAGTTGATCCTCCCGCCCCTCCCCCCCGATCGAACTCCCGAGGGCCCATCCATCGCATTCGGCGTCAGTTCCTCCGGCCTCGGAATCGATACCGGCCAAAGCGCCCTGGAACGCGCCGCCGCCCCGCGGAATAACGTGGATCAATGGTCTTGGGGAATCGATCAATCGGTGCGTCTCACCTTCCGCTTCCAACGCGGCTCCGATCCCCCCTTCACACATTCCTTTTCACTTCGCCGTCATGCGAGGTAAACTAAAATGACCGTGCATGATTCCGCGCTTCGTGGCATGGGGCTTCCAGCCCATGATCGATGGAGTTGACCATCGGCGACGGGTTAGATGTGGGAAAACCAAGTTTCGACAGTTGGACAACCTTTTGAATTTACCCTCAGAAAATGCCCGGTTCCAGCGAGTTGGTTTTCCCACATCTCACCCGGCGCCCGACCCGAAGCGTCCCCGTCCA
>DAIRGS010000248.1:0-9443 GCA_036794395.1 Tepidisphaeraceae bacterium
GAGGCTCAGGCTCGAAGAGAGCCTCAGGGTCGAAGACAGCCCATGATCGAGGGAGATGACCTCCAGCGACGGGTCCGATTTGGGAAAACCAAGTTTCGACAGTTGGACAACCTTCTGATTTGTCGGGGAAAAATGCCCGATTTCGGCGAGTTGGTTTTCCCACATCTCACCCGGCACCGGACCCGCGGCTCCCCCGTTCACGGCCTGGAAGGCCGTGCCACTTAAAAGCCATGGCGCGGAATCGCGGACGGTCATTTAGTGGCCGAGGCTCGTCGCTGCCGACATCACGCGCGACCAAGCACTCCCAGTTAAGCGCAAACGACCTCCTCCACGTGGATCATTTAGAACTGTAAGGCACCTCGACCGTCCCTCTACGTTGTTTCATTAACTCTTGATCGAACTGACTGGTTGTTTTTCTTTACTGTACTGCCACAACGCCCGATCCAAGTTCCTCATCGTAAGCCCTTCGTTCTGATCGGCCAACTGCCGGCAAAATAGCGTATATGCCTTCCAAAACTCGAAAGAGTATGGCGTATGCACGTTTACTTGAAGCGACCACAAGGCGCGGAAATCAAGAATTGGATATCGATCGGGGGAGCAAAAATGCAGGATTACGGATGCAGTCGGCCAATCGACTCCGTCGAGAAGCGTCAGTACCTCAATTCGAAGACGCTCATTTGGGGTTGAAAACGCTGTCGCGGTCACTGCGCGCACGAAGTCTTCATCGTTGCGATCACATCGACCTGAGGTGCGTGGTGATTTCCAACGACAGATTTCGAAGAGATCATGCTTCGTCAGGTATCCAAGTTTCTTTGCGGAGGCCGCGATGGAACCTTCTAAGTGCACTTCCCTGGGGTCATCAGCATTGTACCTCGACGCCCAATGATCGACATTGATGATCTGAAACCGCATTCGAAACATGTTATCCATTGTTTTACTCGTTCCCTGAAAGTGATTGATCTGCCGAGTCGGCCCTGCCCACTCACCACCAAGTTTCCCCAGGTATTTCAAATTGAACTCATTGAGAATCTGCCGAGACCGCGCGATTTCGACCGCCTCATCGCGGGACGGAATTCGAAGAGGGCCAGGAATGAAGTTCTCAGAATTTCTCGCCCACCAGTCCTGATAAGACAAGGCCACGACAACAGCATCGCTCGTAATCGTCATGCCATCGCAGCCGGTCAGTTCATTTCGACCATCTTCCGGGTCGGCAGGTATTGTCTCACTCATCTCCGTAAGCCATGAATGGCTTGAGGCGTCAATAGCCAGAAGCACGGCATAGGCCATCTCAAGTATGGTGTATTTGTCACCAACGAAAACGTCGACACCATCAATTTTCAAACGCAGGCAATCTTGGCCCATGTAGGCCGATTCGACGTGCATAAAAATATTCTACACTTTGGGTTCTAGACTTTCTTGCTGCTAAGAGCGCTAACGAAATGACGAATCCCTCGGGTCAGAATTCCAAATTGAGGATTGAGAATCCATGGCGAATCGGTAGCGACAATCCTGTATCCTCTGGCGGCTATGCGGTTGGATGGAAAATCCATTTTGATTGTGGGAGGGACCACGGGCATGGGCTTGTCGGCGGCGCGTGCGTGCGCCGCGGAGGGCGCGCAAATTACGATCGTTGGCCGTGACGAAGCGACAACCGCCTCGGCGGTGCGCGAATTGGGGAGTAAGGTGGCTTTTCTCACCGGCGACGCTGTTGAACCTTCGATCGCGGTTGCGGCTGTCAGGCTTGCGGTCGAGCGATTTGGCCGACTCGACGGCTTATACCATGTCGCAGGTGGAAGCGGACGATCTCGGGGTGACGGGCCGCTTCATGAAGTGAGCGACGAGGGATGGGATTACACGCTCGAGCTGAATCTTAAATCCGTATTTTATTCAAATAGAGCGGCGGTTCGGCAATTTCTGGCGCAGGGATCGGGCGGCGTTGTTTTGAACCTGGGATCGGTGGTGGCGGGGTCGCCCTCACCGCGGTACTTTGCGACGCATTCTTATGCCGCGGCAAAAGCCGCGATTGAAGGGATGAGCCGCGCGTGTGCGGCGTACTATGCGAAGCGGCAGATTCGGGTCAACGTGATCGCGCCTGGTTCGATCGAAACGCCCATGTCGCGCCGGGCGGCGGGCGATCCGCAGATCAGGGAGTTTCTGGCGCGAAAGCAGCCGCTCGACGGAGGAAGGATGGGACAGCCGGAGGATTTAAACGAAGCGGTCGTGTACTTGTTGTCGGACGGGGCGAAGTTTGTAACCGGTCAGGTGTTGTCGATTGACGGGGGCTGGTCGGTTAGCGAGGGCGGCTGAGGCGTGATGGATTATGCACTCGGTATCGATGTCGGCGCGACGAACGTAAAAGCGGTTGCCGTGACCACTGAAGGCGAGGTTTTTCAGCAGGACCGTTTTTCCACGCGCGACCATGAGGCGGGAGCCTGGATGGAGGCGATACGGGAATACGTGCGCCTGGTGGAGACGAAACACGGGTCCGCGCGGCGGCTGGGTGTTGCGTGTCCGGGGCTGGCGGCGCGAGATGGGAGAACGATCGCATGGATGAGAGGGCGGATGTCGGCGGTCGAAGGGTTGGACTGGACCGAGCTTCTTGGGCGCCGTGAATTGACGCCGGTACTGAACGATGCGCACGCGGCTTTGCTTGGGGAGTTATGGCTTGGGGTAGGGGGTGGGGCGAGCAACGCGGCAATGTTGACGCTGGGCACGGGAGTTGGCGGGGCGGTCATGTGTGACGGACGATTGTTGAAGGGGGCGCTCGGGCGGGCGGGTCACCTGGGTCACATCACGCTGAATTTCGACGGGCGATCAGATATTGTCGGCATGCCGGGCAGTCTGGAAGATGCGATTGGCGAGTGCACGATCGCTGCTCGGTCGGATGGACGGTTTGAATCGACCATGGAATTGCTCCAGGCAGTGAGGGCCGGGGACGAGCATGCGTTGCGGGTTTGGCTGGCATCGATCAAGGCACTTGCGGCGGGTATTGGTTCAATTATCAATTGCGTTGATCCGGAGGTTGTGATCCTTGGAGGTGGCGTTGCGCGGGCGGGAAGGCTGCTGCTGGAGCCTCTTGAGCGGTATATGAATCAATTTGAGTGGCGGCCGTTTGGCGAGCCGGTCAGAATTGTGCTTGCAAGTGTGGGGGAGTATGCCGGGGCGCTGGGCGCAGCGCGGAATGCGATGCAGATATGACGCCAGCAGAGGATTATCTCAACCAATGTCGCGGATTGATCGACAATGTCGCTAGGCAAACTGCGGACGTGCGCAAAGCTGCGGATTGGTTTGCAGAGACAATTCTTGCCGGGCGGATGGTTCACGTGTTCGCGTCGGGGCATAGCCGGATCATGGTGGAGGAAATGTGGCCGCGATATGGATCTTTTCCCGGATTCAATCCGATTGTGGAATTGTCTCTGACGTTTCATAATCTGGTGGTCGGGGCCAATGGCCAGCGGCAGGCGATGTTTCTGGAAAACGTGAGCGGGCTGGCGGAGCGGATTCTGCGGAACTTTAAGATTTCGGGGGAAGATTCAGCGCTCATTATCAGTTCGAGCGGATGTAACGTCGTGTCGATCGAAATGGCGGAGCAGTTCAAGTCTCGGGGCGTGCGGGTTACTTCGATTATCAGTAAGCGGCATTCGGAGGCTTCCAAATCGAACGAGGCCCGTGGCAAAAAGCTCCAGGACTTTTCGGATCTGGTGCTGGATACCGGCGCGCCGCCGGGAGATGCGATGGTGAAGATCGAAGGATTGGAAACGCCCGTTTCGCCGGGATCGACGATCGGGGGATGTTTGTTAATCAACGCGATTAAGGCGGAAGTGGCGCTGCGGCTTACGCGGGCCGGGCATCCACCCAAGGTGCTTAGCGGAGCGGCGGTTGTGGGAGCGGAGCGAGCCCGAGAATTATTCGAGGCGGCTTACGACGAGCATGCCCGACGGTTGGCCAAGCTTTACGAGACTATCGGATTGCCATGAAGGATCGACCCCTGCGAACGACTGTGATCGGCAGCTATCCGTTTCCGGCGTGGCTGGAATTCGCTTCGACCCATCTCGATCAGTTTGGCCCCGCCGACATCGCGGAGATGCAGGACGACGCGGTGATCGCGGCAATTCACGACCAGATGACAGCGGGCCTGGACGTGATCACCGATGGAGAGCAGACCCGGCTGGACTTCAATTTGTCGTTCTACGGATTTCTGGAGGGGATTTCGCTGGAAAGCGCTCCGCCGAGACGATTTGGGCCGCCGGCCCACGACCAGCGGGGCCGGCATGCGATCACTGGAGAAATTCGCGCGCCGCGCGGGTTGGGCGGCGTTGCGGAGTTTGAACGGCTGAAGCGGCTCGCACCATCGGGGTCAACGCTGAAGGCCTCGGTCCCAGGGCCTTATACATTGAGCGGTCGGTTGATTCCCGGTGCGCAATATCGAGATCGATGGGACGTGACCGAAGCGCTTCTGCCCATCGTCCGGAAAGAATTGGAAGATCTAGTGGCGGCGGGGTGCCGCGAATTGACGGTCGATGAGCCGTCGATGAGCTGCTATGCCTACAAGGAAGATCCCGGGCGATTTGTTGAGATATTTAATCGCACGGTTGAGGCGGTGGCGGGCAAATGCCGTCTGAGCACGCACCTTTGCTTTGGTAATTTCAAGGGCCATGCGGTGGGCTATCGTCGGTATGCGCCGATGTTCCCGGCGTTCTTGGACATGAATGTCGATGAGATTCATGTGGAGATGGCCAGCCGGGAGTTTGCGGAGATTGAGATCATTGGCGAGATCGCCAGGCGCCGTGACGTTGCGGTGGGGATTATCGACGTGAAGAGTTATTACATTGAAACGCCCGAGGACGTGGCGAACCGGGTGCGACTGTGCTTGAAGCACGCGCCCGCCGAGCGGCTCAGCTTCGCGCCGGACTGTGGCCTGAGCCAGACCGCGCGATGGGCCGCGAAGCGCAAACTTGTAAATATGGTGGAAGGGGTGCGGGTGGTACGTAAACAAAATGGGTTGCCATTGTGATTGAACCGTTGCTGAAGGATGAAGCCTTCCTGGCGGATGTCGACCGCACAGTTCGCGATCGCGCGGCGCAATTGCGATTGTGGTGGCTGGGGCAGAGCGGCTTTTTGCTTCAACGGAATGGTCGCCATTTGCTTTTTGATCCGTATCTGTCGGATTCATTGACCCGCAAATATGAGCAGACGCAAAAACCCCATGTGCGCATGACGCAAATTGTGGTGGCGCCCGAACGGCTGAGTTTTGTGGACGTGGTCACTTCGAGCCACAATCACACCGACCACCTCGACGCCGAGACGTTGATCCCACTGCTTGCGGCAGCGCGGCATGATGTTTCGATCCTGGTCCCGGCGGCAAACCGCCTGTTCGCGGCGAAGCGACTGGGGCTCGCTCCGGATCAATTGCTGACGCTGGACGCGGGTCAGAGCATTGAGACCAAGAGCTTTGATATTACGGCCGTGGCGGCGGCGCACGACAAGCTCGAGACGGACGAGAAGGGGCGGTTCCTTTATCTGGGATATGTGGTGCGGGCCGGGCCATGGACGGTGTATCACAGCGGGGACACGGTGGTTTATCCGGGGATGGCTGAGGTGTTGCGGCCGCACGGCATTGATGTTGCGATTCTCCCGATCAACGGGAAGGTTGGGAACATGAATGGACTCGATGCAGCGCGTTTGGCGAAGGACATGGGGGCGAAGCTGGTGATCCCATGTCATTACGAGATGTTCGAGTTTAACACCGCGTCGCCGGAGGACTTCATCGTCGAGTGCGAGCAAATTGGGCAGCCCTTCCGGGTGTTGCGCGGGGGCGAGGGACTTACACTTGGCCTTCAGGGGGACGAATGAAGCGGTGGCGGGTTGTTGGAATCAACTTCGATCACATGCACATGGGCGATTTGCTGCGGATGACGCTGGAGCAACCGCATGCGGAATTGGTGGGGGTGAGCGACGAGGATCCGGAGCGGGTGTGGCCGGTGCTGGATCGATTGAATATTTCGCGCAGGTTGTTTGACCCGGATTATCGCTCATGCATTGAACGATCCGGGGCGGAGGTGGCGATACTTTGCCCCTCAACGGCTGCGCATGCGGAGTGGGTGGAAAAAGTGGCGAGGCTGGGCGTTCACGTCATTGTCGAAAAGCCCTTTGCGGCGACATTGGCCGATGCGGATCGAATGATCGCGGCGATGAACGCGAGCGGGAGGCAGCTTGCAATTAACTGGCCGCTGCGATGGTATCCATCGCATGTCACCACAAAGCGATTGTGCGATGAGGGCATCATTGGGAGAGTGGTTCAGGTTCATTACTATGATGGAAATCGCGGCCCCATGCGGCACGCGATGGACAAGATTGAGATCTCGGAAGAGAAGGCCCGGCAGGCGATGTCGGAAAGCTGGTTTTACAGCCGGGCGAAGGGCGGGGGCTCGATGCTTGATTATCTGGGGTATGGGACAACGCTGGGTACCTGGTTTATGAATGACCAAAAACCGATCGAGGTGACGGCGGTGATCGATCAACCGCCGGGGCTGCAGGTCGATGAGCATTCGATTACGGTCGCCCGCTACGAGAGCGGCTTGAGTAAATTCGAGACAAGGTGGGGAACGCTAAGCGATCCGTGGACGCTTCAACCGCAGCCTAAATGCGGCTTTGTGCTGGTTGGCACGAGCGGTACGATCGCGAGCTACGATTTTGAGAAAACGATCCGAGTGCAAACCGCGGAGCGGCCCCAGGGCGTGGATGTGAAGGTGGACGAATTACGAACGCCCGACAGGAACCCGGTGGAGTATGTAATTCAATGCCTTGAGGACGGTCGCGCTGTGGAGGGGCCCTTGTCGCCAGCAATCGCGCGGATCGGTCAGCAGATCGTTGATACTGCTCGGCAAAGCGCGATTGAACGGCGGACCGTACCTCTGATCCAATAAATCATGAGTAAGAAAAAGGTATACGGCCTGAAGGAAATGACTGCGCTGAAAGCGGTTCCAGCGCCGAATTTGAGTTACGAGCCTCCACGCCCCAAGAAATATAATCCGCCCATTGCGCTGGTTGGCTGCGGCGGAGTGTCGCCAAGACATCTTGAGGCCTATCGGGAGATGGGGCTCAATGTTGTTGCGCTGTGCGATCGGCATCATGAACGGGCCGAGGAACGGCGGAGGGCGTTTTTTCCTTCCGCCGCGATCTATACCGATTATTGGGAGATGCTTAAGAGGGACGACATTGAAGTCGTGGATATCACGACGCATCCCAAAGACCGAAACGATCAGATTCGCGAAGCGCTGAGAGCGGGAAAGCATGTTCTGAGCCAGAAACCGTTTGTGATGGATCTGGATCTGGGTGAGCGATTGGTGGAGTTGGCGGAGAAGAAGGGGGTCCAGTTAGCGGTCAATCAGAATGGCCGGTGGGCGCCGCATTTCAGTTATGTCCGCCAGGCGATTGCAAAGGGATTGATTGGTGAGGTATCCGCCGCGCACCTCGCGGTGCATTGGGATCATGAGTGGATCCAGTCGACGCGGTTTAATAAACTCCACCACATCGTGCTTTACGATTTTGGGATTCACTGGTTTGACATCGTTCATTGCCTGATGAATGGGCGGAAGGCAAAGAAAGTTTTTTCGACGCTGACGCGGGCGGGGTATCAGAAGTCCAAACCGCCGCTTTTGGGTCAATCGATGATCGAATATGAAGGGGGGCAAGCGAGCGTGGTGTTTAACGCGATCACGAAGTTTGGTCACCTCGATCACACGTTTGTGAGCGGGTCGCTTGGCACAATATCGAGCGGGGGGCGTGACCTCACGCATCAGAAAGTATCGCTTTACACGCATAAAGGTGTTGCAACCCCACGGCTTCGGGGGACGTGGTTTGTCGAGGGATTCATGGGCACGATGGGGGAGCTGTTATGCGCCATCGAGGAGAAGCGTCAGCCGGGCAATTCGGCGGCGGATAACCTTGCCGGGCTGGCGCTCTGCTTTGCGGCAGTACGGAGCGCCGAAACGGGGCAGCCAGAGCGGGTGGGAAACGTCAGGCGGGTATCAGCGACCACGTGTTCAATTTCAATCTAATGATGGCAAAGGCGTTCGGATGAAACGTAATCCAACGAAGCGCTCAGGTCGATAGGAACGCCGATCATTTTCAACGGCCGATAAACGAGGTATGCTCGGGTCGTTCGAGTCTTTTGGGGGTATGCGGTCGTGCGTATCGCCAAGAGGCAATGACTTCGCCGCGCGAAAGTCTGCGATTGAGTAGTGGAGGCGCCGCTAAAAGCGGGATTGAACTGCGATGGGACAGATGAATCTTCTCCAAGCACTCCAGCTCGCGATGGGACACTATCAGGCGCGCCGGCTGGGAGAGGCCGAAGCCATTTACCGGGAGATCCTATCGATCGATGCGTCGAATGCTGATGCGATTGGGATGCTGGGATTGGTTGCGTTTGGTGCCGGAAATGCCGATGCGGCGTGCGATTTGATTCGTCAGGCGATTTCACTTCAGCCTGGGCATGCCAAGTTTCGTAACGACCTGGGTTTGATCTATTCGGCGATGGGGAAAAACGACGATGCCATCGTGACGTTTCGTGAGGCGATCGCGATCCGGCACAATTATGTCGAGGCATTCAATAACCTGGGGACGGTTCTAAAGAGAAAGATGCGGCTGGATGAGGCAATCGCCGCGTATGAACGGGCGACCCAGTTGTTTCCCGGGTTTGCCGAGGCGTATTACAACCTTGGGAATTGTCTGAAAGAGCGCGGACGGCCGGATGAGGCAATTGCAGCCTTTCGCGGCGCTCTGGTGGCCCGGCCGGATTTTGCTGAAGCGCTGTGTAATCTGGGCACGGTTTTGAAAGATGTGGGCGAACATGCCGAGGCGGTGGCGAGCCAGCGCCGGGCCGAGGAGCTCAAGCCAGATGCGGGGATTGCCAGCACTTATCTGTGCACGCTTCAATTTGATCCTGCCCAGAGTCTTCGGCACATCCTGGCCGAGCATGGGCGATGGGATCGAACTTATGCCCAGCCATTGGGCGCTTCTGTGGCGGCGCATGCTAATGATCCGGCTCCTGATCGAAAGCTGCGAGTCGGATATGTTTCGCCGGACCTTTGCCTGCATCCGGTGGCGTACTGCCTGATGCCGGTGTTTCAAAACCACGATCACAGTTCGTACGAAGTGTTTTGTTACAGCGATGTGGAACATGCAGATGCGATGACCGCTCAATTTCGGTCGCACGTTGACGTATGGCGAAATACGCGGGGACTGCGGGATTCGCAGCTCGCGGAATTAATGCAGCAGGACGGAATCGATGTGTTGATCGATCTCGCGGGGCACAGCAATGGCAACCGCCTGATGGCCTTTGCGCGGCGGCCGGCGCCAGTGCAGATCAACTGGCTGGGGTGGCCGGGCACGACGGGCATGTCGGCGATGAATTACCGGATCAGCGATCGGTACATCGACTC
>DAIRGS010000248.1:9453-10336 GCA_036794395.1 Tepidisphaeraceae bacterium
CAAGGTGCTGAGCGACGACTCCAGCAAGGTTGTCATCGACTCGCCCGAGGCGAAGTTTGCCGAAGAAACGCTGTATCTTCCCGACAGCTTCTGGTGCTTTGATCCGATGACGGTCGAGACCGAGCCGAACGAGCTGCCGGCATTAACCGCGGGGCATGTGACGTTCGGATGTACGAACAACTTTGGGAAGATCACGGGATTGACGTTGGACCTGTGGAGCGCCGTGATGAATGCCGTTCCGGGTTCGACGCTGCTGCTGAGAGCGCCGTCAGAGGGGGCGCGTCGGAGGGTATTGGATCGTCTGGCGCAAAATGGGATTAGTCGAGAAAGGGTGGAGTTCGCGGGCAAACTTCCGCGGCAGGACTATTGGAAATTCTATCACAGGATCGACATCAATTTAGATGCGACGCCATACAACGGCCATGTAACGACGATGGATTCGCTGTACATGGGCGTGCCGATGGTCTCGCTGGCGGGGGGTATGCCTTTGGCGCGGGCGGGATACAGCATCCTTTCGAACGTGGGATTGGGGGATTTCGCGGCTCACGAGCGGGGTCGATTCGTAGAGATCGCAGTGGCGGCGGCGAACGATCTAACCCGATTATCGGAGCTGCGGGCGACGCTTCGGGATCGAATGAAGCGTTCACCGATGATGGATGCGGCTGGATTTACCCGCAATATCGAAAAGTTGTATCGCCAGGCATGGCGGAAATGGTGTGCAAACAGGTAATTCGATTTACCGCGACTCCTGAATCCGCTTGCCAAGTAGAAAACTATCAAGCAATATGGATGTGTGCCAGCATTTTCAACCGGCGAGCGGAATTGACTCAGGGCAATCGCATATGCGCTCAGCGGGAGTGCGAGGCTCCTGCCGAGCCGCGTT
>DAIRGS010000249.1:0-10290 GCA_036794395.1 Tepidisphaeraceae bacterium
ACGTTGATCTGGGCGACGCCGCCGGCCAGCTTGGCGAGCCGCTCCTGGAGCTTCTCGCGGTCGTAATCGCTGGTGTTGTTCTCGATTTCGTTCTTGAGCTGATCGATGCGGCCCTTGATGGCCTTTTCGTCACCGGCGCCTTCGATGATGGTGGTGTTGTCCTTGTCGACGCGGATCTTCTTGGCCCGGCCGAGCTGGGAGAGCTCGACGTTTTCGAGCTTGATGCCGAGTTCTTCAAAGATGGCCTGGCCGCCGGTGACGATGGCGATGTCTTCGAGCATGGCCTTGCGGCGATCGCCGAAGCCCGGCGCCTTGGCGGCGCACACCTTGAGGATGCCGCGGAGCTTGTTGACGACGAGGGTGGCGAGGGCTTCGCCTTCAATGTCCTCGGCGATGATGAGCAGCGGCTTGCCGCCCTCGGCGGCCTTGCTCAGGATGGGAACCAGGTCGCGCGCGCTGCTGATCTTCTTCTCGTGGATGAGGATGTAGGCATCATCGAGAACCGCTTCCATGGAAGTGTTGTCGGTGATGAAGTGGGGGCTGAGGTAGCCCTTGTCGAACTGCATGCCTTCGAGGAGATCGACGGTGGTGTCGAGGCTCTTGCCTTCTTCGACGGTGATGACGCCGTCTTTGCCGACTTTGTCCATGGCGTCGGCGATGAGCTTGCCGATCTGCTCGTCCTGGTTGGCCGAGGAGGTGCCGACCTGGGCGACTTCCTTGCTGCTGGTAATCTTCTTGGACATCTTGGCCAGCTCATCGACGAGAGCCTCGACGGCCAGGTGGATGCCCTTCTGGACCTGGGCGGGGTTGGCGCCGGAGGCGATGTTGCGCATGCCTTCGGAGAAGATGGCTTCGGCGTAGACGGTGGCGGTGGTGGTGCCGTCGCCGGCGACGCTGGAGGTCTTGGAGGCGACTTCCTTCACCATCTGCGCGCCCATGTTTTCGTAGGGGTCGTCGAGCTCGATTTCCTTGGCGACGGTGACGCCGTCCTTGGTGACGGTGGGAGCGCCGAAGGATTTTTCGAGAACAACGTTGCGGCCCGAGGGGCCGAGCGTGACTTTTACGGCGCGGGCGAGCTTGCGCACTCCACGAAGGAGGCTCTCGCGAGCGGCTTGATCAAATTCGATTCGTTTAGCGGCCATTGTTTGGTTCTCCTAAATTCGTTTCACCACGGAGGCACGGAGGACACGGAGGCGCGCCCGTCATCCGACCCTCAATCCGGGATTTCAGATTTCAAATTTCAAATATTGCATTTGCATGCTTGCTCGAACGGCACGCGACCTCGGATGCGCCTCGGTGTCTCTCTTCGAGCCTGAGCCTCAGAGCCGAAGGCCGTGCCTCCGTGGTTGCATTTCTTTACTCGACGATGGCGAGAATGTCTTCCTCGCTCATGATCATGACTTCTTCGCCGTCGAGTTTGATTTCGGTGCCGGCGTAGCTGGCGAAGATGACTTCGTCACCCTTTTTCACCGAGATGGGAGCGCGCTCCCCGGTCTCGAGGCGTTTGCCGTCGCCGATGGCGAGGATCTTGCCACGGCGGGGTTTTTCCTTTGCGCTATCGGGAAGAACGATGCCGCTCTTGGTCTTGCTTTCAGCCTCGACGCGCTTGACGAGGATCTTGTCACCGAGGGGGCGAAGTTTAGCCATGATTCACTCCTTGCAATTTGTCCTTGGTCCTTTGTCATCTGTTACAAGCCGGGGGAAATTGAAGGACCAACCCTCCGACCGCTTCACGTTATCCGTTTGTCAGTTGTCCGTGGTCAGTTGTTCCTTGTCCGCTTCTGACCGCACATATCCGTCCGCCTTCAACCTCTGCCGGGCCATTGGCTGGCGTGATACCGACGCAGCACGCGGGCCAATGCATCCAGCAGCAAATTCGTATCCACCGGCTTGCTCAGCACGCTGAACACATGCATGCCCAGCGCCTCGCGAAGCAGGTGGCTGGTCAGCTCGCTGGTCAGCAAGATCGCCGGGGGCGCTGTCCTGGTCTGCTCGTTCATCAGCCGGATGACCTGCATGCCGCCCAACTGGGGCATTTGCTGATCCAACACCGCCGCGTGAACGGGCTGCGATTCAATCAGATCCAACGCCTCGCGCCCGCTCCGGGCCGAGATCGTTTGCACACCCTGCGGCTCAAGCAACCCACGCACCGTCTGATGCCAATCCTCCTGCTCATTGGCGAGCAAAACGGTGAACCGATTTTTCTCAAAAGTCGGAGCCATACGTACCCGCACCGATAGAACCGGAGCCGAAGGTCTCTGGTGCCTAATAACAAGGGGCGTGCCCGGAGATGGGATTGGAGGCAGAGGGGGATTTGAGATTTAAGATTTGGAATTTCAGATAGTTACGTTGATTGGGAATTTGGCGAGTTCATGGGTTGAGACGGCGAGTTCTGCCAAAGAATGCGAGGGGGGAAGGGGGCGCTGCCGGAATGGCAGACGTGGGCCCCAGCTCGATTGCTTCCCTTAATTGATAGAAGTGGTGGCGGGCCGATACGATGTGTAAAGCGTTGAAGTTGAGGTGGATGATGACGATTACTCTTTCGGACGAAACTGAACACCGGCTTCTTGCCGAAGCGAAGCGTCGAGGGATCGCGGTCAATCAGCTTGCGGAACAGTTGATCGACACCGGCTTGGCGCAGCCGGGGATAAGGTCCATAAACCAGTCGAGCATCGATATCCTTGACGCGTGGGAAGCCGAGACTGCAACCAACGACCCTCAGGAAATCGCTCTACGACAGGGGGAATTTGAGGAGTTCAAACGTGAACTGAATCAAACCCGCTTGGCAACCGATGGCCCCGACGCCCGGGTCCCTTATCCATGAGATCTCACATCATTTTGGATTCCGGCCCGCTTGGACTGTTGTTTCAGCGCGCGGGGGTCGCTCCTGCCGAAAAGTGCCGTGCGTGGGCCAAGAAACATTTGATGGCCGGTACGCGCCTTATCGTGCCGGAGATTATTCATTATGAAATCCGCAGAACGCTCAAGCCGAAATCGCGCCTCAGCGGGTCGAGTTTGATTTGCTCACGCTCCGGTTGCCTCGTCGACAATCTTGACCTCATGATCCGTGAGGCCATAGAGGTCGTAAACAAGACGGTCGATTTGACTATTGGTGGAATCGATTTGGCGCTGAAGCGATTCCTTATTAGACGGGGATTGAGCAGCGGCCAACGACTTGTGAAACGAAAGCATTTGATCCACAAGCGCCACAAGGCGGTCATGGGAGGATTTATCAGACTTCTTTGTAACTTCGCACGGGCGAATTGGAATTGTTTTGAGCTGAGGCGGCCCGATACGAAGATATCCACCCTGTAGCGCATTTCCGCCGTATGTCGTCGTGAAATAGTAGTTAATGAGCCGGCTGTTCAGCAGACCTAACAGATACCGGAGGTCGAGCGTCGAAATAATTATCGACGTGGACTTGGCCGCGAGCATTCGTCCACGTAGATCAGGAGCACACTCCAAGCATTTGGTCATGCCTGCTACGATTAACTTCGGAGAGAGCGATTGTTTGCGGCGCATCACAGGTAGTTGGCGAGTAGCTCCTGCCGGGATCACAGGGTGCAAGAAGGAACGACCGAGATATCGGAGTTTCTCACGTCCCCATAGCACCTCATACCGCTCAATGGTTCCGCTATTGACAACTGCCAAATCACCCTTGGCAAGAGCAGACTTATCTCGAAGCAACGATTGAATCTCATATGCTTCCGCCACGGTCGCTGCACCGGTAACTTCGGCGACGGAGCCAAGGGTCGGGAACGAATCCGCCAATCGCTGTGCGACACCGTTTGTTCCCAAGCTCCCGAATATTGACCATGGCATGAGCGGATTGGTGAAATGCTTGGACCGCGTCAACTCATGCACCTCGCCAGGTTTGATCCGCAATTCCGAGTCAATCGTCATCCTCTCGTATTGAACGATTTGGTCCGGCTTGGACTTGCTCTTTCGCACGACGTAAACGATCGGATAGACGGCAACCGGGAATACTGGAACTCGCGAATAATCGCGAATCGATTGCAACGAATTCTCCGCGATGATAGCGCGTGCGCCGGCGGCGTAATTCGCAGAGCCAAGCTTATTGGGGACGATCATGCTGCTCACTCCGCCGGTCTTACAGAGTTGAAGGGCCTTGTCCACGAATACGCAGAATATATCCCAGTTGCCGCTCGCCGATTCATAACGCTTCGACATGTAGGCGCGATCGCCTGGAAGCCAAGTGGTCATCCACTCGGAATCGATGTAGGGTGGATTGCCGATCACGGCGTCGAATCCGCCCGATTTTATTATCGAGGGGAATCCCTCCTGCCAGTTGAATGGGCGCAGGCGTGAGCGATCGTGTTCGGACAGATCCTTCCAAACCTCGGTGGCGTAGATATCCGTGGAAATCAGGGAGTTCCCGCCCCGGATGTTGTCCCCCAAGTCCGGCAACGCCCGCTCGTGGAATAGCAGCAAATCGTTGATCGATTGCGCTGACTCACCTTCCAGGCATTTGAGAAGCACAGAGAGCTTCGTGACTTCAACAGCCTGCGGATCGATGTCCACTCCATAGATGTTGTTGGTAAGAATTCGCTTTCGTTCACGGATTGAGAGCACCAGCGCGCCGCGCGAACCGGGGCGGAGCGCAGGATTCTTCCCCATTAACCACTTTTGGGGATCGTTAGTGAGGTACCACTGTTGATGCCAATCCAGCAAGAATTGATATGCTCCAAGGAGGAACGAGCCAGAACCGCACGCGGGGTCGAGGATACGTAATTTGGCGGCTTCGACGGGCGTCTTGTCCGCCAGCAGGTTACCGACGGTGTTCTGGACGATGTAGTCCACGATGTACGCGGGCGTGTAATATACGCCGCCCGCCTTACGGACCTCCGGCTTTGGCTCGATTCTGGCTTGGTGGCTTGCCGTCAGGTGAATGACGTTGCCCAAAAATCGCTCGTAAACGCTGCCGAGGATGTTGGCCGCGACTTCTTTGAAAACGTATGGGCTATCCGGATAATAGAGCCGCTTGATAATGTGCTTAAGCGCGGCGTCATCGATCTTGAGGCCGAGAGTCAGCTCATCGGGCGGTTCGTGGCGTTCCTTCTCCTTGCGGAAATGAAATAGGCCGGAATTAAAACGTTGGTCAGCCTTGTTAAAAAGCGCGCGCATCCGCGCATACGTGTTATCTCCAGAGAGCAACGCCTGCATTTGAAAGGGGGGCTCGATGCCGCGGTCCTCGCAAATCCGCAGGAACACGATCCGGTCGATGATCCGCTGCGTGGCGAAGTTCAACCCGGATTGGTCGAGCTCATCGTTGCGCAGAGCCAGGCTAACGGCAAGCTTCTTGCGCCACTCCTCCATCTCGTCGAGGAATGCGTCGTCGAACTCTTGAGTACCTGACTTCTTGTGCGACAAGATGTATCGGTCGAACCCCCCGTGCTGGATCGCATCGGGAGAAAAGATCGAGGCGATCTCGTCCCACTTCTGCGGATAGTCTTTGTACGTGAAGTAGCACAAGCGCGCAGTCGAGGCTTTTTCGAGGAACTTGGGCTTTACGCGACAGTCATAAACAGCGAGTTCCTTGAAATTCGTAAGGATGGACAGGGGTAACCCAGCGGTCCAAGCATATCTACGAAGTTGGTACGCAGCCTCAACGTCAGTGTGAACATTGACCGCCGGCTTTTTGGCTTCGAGGAAGAAGATCCGACGACCACCAATGCGAAACGAATAGTCGGGGGACTTAACTGTTCCGGCGATCCTAATGGCGTCTTCATGGACGACTTCGCGAAAGGCCTCAGCGTACCCCTTGGTGTTGTCGATGTCCCAACCGAGGGCCTTGAACATTGGGTTGATGAAATCGATGCGCAGATTGGTTTCGTTGTAAGTGGGCGCCTTGTAAAGTTCGGACTGCGTCTCAAATCGGTCGATCAGTCCTTGGACCTGTGACGGCATCGACGTCATATCCGCGGAATGGTAGGGGAAATGCAGGTGCTATTCGACCTGCGAAACGAATTGCCGATAGAGGTGTGCGTATTTCCCATCGTGGGCGACCAGTTCTCGGTGGGTGCCGCGTTCGATGATTTGGCCCTGGTCGATGACGAGGATGACGTCGGCGCGCATGATGGTGCTGAGGCGGTGGGCGACGACAAAGGTGGTGCGGCATTCGAGGAGTTTTTCGAGGGAGCGTTGGACGATTTGTTCGGTGCCGGTGTCGACGGCGCTGGTGGCTTCGTCGAGCATGAAGATTCGGGGGTCGGCTAGAAATGCTCGCGTAAAGCAGATGAGTTGGCGCTGGCCGAGGGACATGTTGGCGCCGCGCTCGCCGACCTGGGACTGGTAGCCGTTGCTGAGGGCGAGGATGGTGTCGTGGGAGCCGATGGCTTTGGCGGCGGCGATAACATCGGCTTCGGTGGCATCGGGGCGGGCGTAGCGGATGTTGTCCATGACGGTGCCGGTGAAGAGGTAATTCACCTGGAGCACCAGGCCCATCTGGTGGTGGAGCGATTGGCCGGTGACTTTGCGAATGTCGTGACCATCGACCAGGACGCGGCCGGATTGGGGCTGATAGAAGCGGGCGATGAGGGAGATGATTGAGCTTTTGCCGGAGCCGGTAGCGCCGACGAGGGCGATTATCTGGCCGGGATGGGCTTCGAAGTTTACATCGTGCAGGACGGGGCGATCGGCGGCGTAGCCGAAGGTGACATGTTCGAACTTCACGCCGCCGATAATTCGCGGGAGGGGCGTTGCGCCGGGGACATCCTGTACTTCGGGGTTTAGATCCAGGAGCGAGAAGATGCGCTCGGAGCCGGCCATGGCCTGCATGAGAAGGTTGTAGAAGTTCCCGAAGTTGATGATCGGGTTCATGAACCAATCCCAGTACAGATACGCGGCGACGACTTTGCCGACGGCGCCTTCGCCCAGTGTGCCGCGAACGATGAGGTAGCCGCCGAGGACGAGGATGGTGACCTTGCCGATGAAGCGGACGAGTTCGAGGACGGGTTGATAGAGGCCGTTGATCCGGCCGACGGTGACGTTGTTGCCGGTGTTCGCGACCTGGAGGGTGTTGAAGACGCTGAGGTTGGGGGCCTGGCGGTTGAAGGCGGTGACGACGCGCATGCCGGTGATGTTCTCGGCGAGGTTGGTGGAGACGCGCGTCCAGCCTTCGCGGGCATTTTGCCAGGCGACCGCGGCATGCTTCAGGTAAATGCGATTGGCGATCACCAGGACCACCGCGAGCCATGCCACCGACAAAAACAGCCAGAGGCTCGTGCCGGCCAGCATGATCGCGGCCACGATCATCATCAGTCCATTGGCTACGATCGTATGGAGTCCCCAGACGTTAATTTCGCGCAGGCTGGCCACGTCGCTGGTGCAGCGGCTGATGATCCGGCCCAGCTTGGTGCGGTCGTAATAGCTCATCGAAAGCTTTTGAAGGTGATGGAACAGGGTGCGGCGCAGGGCGAACTGCACGCGCTCGCCGGCGCCGGTCATGACCAGGATGGTGAATCGTTGGAGGATGACCGCGACCGTGAGAACAACCGCCCATAGGGCGACCAGCAGAACGATGTGGCCGATCGCGCGATTGGGGGTGGTGTGGACTGAGCCGCTAGCGAAGCTGATGCCGTAGTTGATGATCCACTGGGTGAACTTGGGCGACATCATCTCGGCGACGGTCATGGCGATGCCAAGGGAAATGCCAAGCGCGTAGCGGGCCTTGAATGGTGCGAGCAGGCCCAGGGTGCGGGCGAGGAGTTTGCGGTCGATCGGCTTGTAGCGCAGCTCTTCATCTTCCTCGGTGGAGGAATAGGAGATCGCCGGGGGCTTGGGGGCGGGCTTCTTGCGGAATGGGAGGGAGAGGGTCAAGAGATCAGGGCTCCATACTTTGTCATCCTTCGAGGATGCTCAGGATGACAAGACATACCTTGCCAACAAAGTTCACTTTCATTCGCCCTCACCCCAACCCTCTCCCGGAGGGAGAGGGGGAAAGAGGGAGGCAAGCATCACACCAATTCTTCCTCGCTGCGCTTTTCGCCTTCCTGGCGTTCGACGGCGACGGTCTGCAATCCTTTGGGGTTTCGGAGGCGATCCATGTGCGAGGGGGAGTCTTCGCGGGTGGCGTCGGTGGCTTCTTCGTCGCCGTAGAGCTGCACGTTGGCGATATCGCGGTAGTGGCCATCTTCGGCCATCAATTGTGCATGGGTGCCCATTTGTGAAATCCGGCCTTCCTCCACGACGAGGACCAGGTCGGCCTGCTTTACGGTGCTGATGCGGTGGGCGATGACAAAGGTTGTGCGGCCATGCATGACCAGGCGCATGCCTTTGCGGATCAGGTCTTCGGTTTCGGGGTCGATGGCGGCGGTGGCATCGTCGAGGATGAGAATGCGCGGATTGGTGAGGATGGCACGGGCGATGGCGAGGCGTTGTTTCTGGCCGCCGGAGAGGGACGAGCCGCGCTCGCCGAGCATGGTTTGGTAGCCGGCCGGCATTGATTCGAGAAACTCGTGGGCCTGGGCCAGTCGGGCGGCGACTTCGATTTCTACGTCGGTGATGTTCGGGCGGCCGTAGGCGATGTTGCCGGCGGCGGTGTCGCTGAAGAGATATGTTTCCTGGAAGACAAAGGAAACCTGGCTGCGGAGGGTGGAGAGTTTTATGTCGCGAATGTCCTGGTCGTCGATCAGGACGCGGCCCTGCTGGGGGTCGTAGAAGCGGGAGACGAGATTGACGAGTGTGCTTTTGCCCGCACCAGTTGGGCCGACGATGGCGACGATGCTTCCGCCGGGGGCTTGGAAACTGATGTCGTAGAGAACGGGTTTGGCGGGGTCGTAGCCGAAGGTGACGTGATCGAATTTGATCGAGCCGGTGCCTGGGGCGAGCGGCTTGGCGTTTTGATTTTCGGGGACTGTGGGTGGGGCAGTGAGCACTTCATACAAGCGGCGGCTGGAGACCATCGCGTTCTGGTATTGCTCGTTGATGGTGGAGACTTGTTGTAGGCGGCCGAGGATTGCGCCCATCGCGCCGCCGAGGACTAGAAATCCGCCGGCCTGGACGGTGCCGTGAATCATCATGATCCCGGCCACGAGGAACAGCGTGAGGTATGAGGCCATCGCAATGGTGCGGATGATCGGTGTGAAGTCGGCGAACAGGCGGATTCGTTTCAGGGTGCGTTCGAGATAGTCGTCGGTGTTTTGGCCGTACTTGTTGATCTCCTGCTGCTCGGTGGCGAATGCTTTGATGACATGCACCCCGGCGATGGCTTCAGTGATCAGGGAGACATTTTTATCCTCGGCCTCCATGACACTCTTGGCGGCCGGCTGCACCACTTTGCTGAATCGGAGGATGTAATAAATCCAGATTGGGAGCGGCACGAGCGAGAGCAGGGCCAGCCAGGGGCTGATCGTGATCATCAGGATGATGTACCCCCCCACCGCCAGCACGATATCGAGTGAGGTAAGGACGGCGGTCTGAATGAAGGCGCGGACGTTTTGCAGATCCGACAGGGCGCGATTGATGAGCTGGCCGGAGGAGAGGGCGTCATGGAATGCGAAACCCACGCGCTGAAGCTTGTCGTAGACGGCTTCGCGAATGAAGTAGACCATGTGCATGCTCATCTTGGTGTTGGCGACTTCCTTGAGATAGCGCAACACGATGGTGGCGATCACCAGCCCGATGAGCACCAGCATGACATGCCGGAAGTTGGCGGCGGCGGACGCGGTATCGCGCCAGAACCATTGCATGAAGCCCTGGCTGACGGCGCCCGCGCCGGCCGTGTGCAGGCGCTGAATGTGGTTAACGGCCTTCTCGATCCACTTGGCGACCAGAATCTCAACGCTGACGGCAAGTGTCAGCCAGAAGCACGCCGCGACGACGATGCTTTTGACCGGCTTGAGAAACCGAAACATCCAGAAGAACAGGAATCGATTGGTGGCTTCGGAAAAATGCGGAAGCCGAGCCAGCACTTCGACGGAGCTGTACTGCTGCACCGGAGTAGCGTCGGGGTCGATCGGATTATCAGCCGCGTTGGAAGAGACAGGCGTCGAAGGGTTTTCCCCCGCCGTCCCGCCACCGGCAATTGTTCCGCGGGAGAGTTTATTGCTCACGGTCCTGGCCAATTGCAAAGCGAGATACCCTACTGGTCTGCTAACACGCGTCAACCCCGTCATATCTCATTCTTCGGCGCGGGGCGGGGCGGTACTCCAATGAGATCTGTTGGGGTCTTGCAAAGGAATTAAGCACAGAGATCACAGAGGACACAGAGGCAAGAAATTCGAATGACGAAATTCGAATGACGAATCAATGACGAATGACTGAAATTCG